>NZ_DATKTK010000040.1:0-93718 GCF_035531155.1 Sulfuricella sp.
CCCTGACCGAGCAGAGCAGCGCCAGCAATGACATTGCCAGCCAGGTGGAAAAAGTGGCGCAAATGACCGAAGAGAACAGTGCCGCCGCAGCCGAAACCGCCAGTGCGGCAAATAACCTGCAAGAATTGGCGAATACCATGCGGATAGCGGTGAACCGGTTCAAAATATGAGTTTTTATGGATACTTGGGGGTTCGAGAATATCGTCGAGCCTAAGTCGTTTTATGAACGGCTTTGTACCGAGGCTAGAGAAATCGTTATACTGTGAGGCACACAAACAGTGTCTTGCACAGGATGAACGTAAAAGCCACATTGCCCTTCCTCTTCCTGGCTGCGCTACTTTCTGCCTGTGCCTCCTCGCCTTCCCGGCAGGAAGGAAAAAAGCGTCCCCCGGCTTCATCCGACCTGAAACTTTCCTCCTTTGTAAAAACTGACATCGATACGGTGTCCGAGATTCACCAGCAGGAGAGCTTCAGCCATCTGCGCACGCTGATGGAAAAACTCTATCGGCGAAACCCTCGTGAATGGAAGAAGGGTGGGCAACCCTCCATGGAAAGTGCAATGTTGCGGGCGTTTGATGCCGGGCATGACTGGCGCTTTCCGGAACTTAACGGGAAACGCGGAGCCGAGTGCTTCTACCTGGCCTTCCAGGAAAACTATCAGGGGGATAGGGTGCTGGCTTTTATCGCGGGCCTGGCGACCATGATCATGGCTTCGTACAATGATAAAGCCGAGCTTTATGTCCTCGACGAACTCGATCCGCAGAAACTTTACAATAGTGCACGTAATGTCGAGATCGCGGTCTGGAAGCTGAGTGCCACGCGCGATAGTCGGGGTGAGTTGTTTCTGCTCAGCAATGAAAACGATGCAGCCAACCGTAATATGAGCTTCGAGCGGGAATTCGGCAAGTTGATCGCGCAGCAGGACACCCTGGCCAGAATCATCGCAGAAAAGAACAACCGCACCATCGTACGTGTCTTCCAGAGTGTGGCCAGCGCAGTTTTTCTTCCAATTTAAAGAGCGTAGAAATTGAAAAAGGGGGCATTGCCCCCTTTTTCAATTTCTACTTTGGCCTGCTTGCTGGATTACAACTCGGCAGCGTGCTTGGCCAGGTAATCGGCGACGCCTTTGGTGTCGGCTTTCATGCCGGCCTTGCCTTTGCTCCAGCCTGCCGGGCAAACTTCGCCGTGCTGCTCGGTGAACTGCAGGGCATCGATCATGCGCAGCATTTCATCGATGTTACGGCCCAGCGGCAGATCGTTCACGACCTGGTGACGTACGATGCCGGTCTTGTCGATCAGGAAGGAGCCGCGGTAGGCAACACCGCCTTCCGCTTCAACGTCGTAGGCCTTGCAGATCTCGTGCTTGATGTCGGCCACCAGAGGGTAGGCAACCTGGCCGATACCGCCGTTGTTGACCGGGGTATTTTTCCATGCCAGGTGGGTGAAATGGGAGTCGATGGAGACGCCGATCACTTCGACGTTGCGGTCCTTGAATTCTTTCAGGCGGTGGTCAAACGCGATCAGTTCGGACGGGCAGACAAAGGTAAAGTCCAGCGGGTAGAAGAAGATCACCGCGTATTTGTTCTTGATATGGGCCTTCAGGTTGAAATTTTCGTCGATGCTGTTGTTGCCCAGTACGGTAGCGGCGGTGAAGTCGGGTGCAGCTTTGCCTACGAGAACGGCCATGATTGCTTTCCTTATCGGTGGGGTTAAATTTAGAATATGTCTAAATATTGCACTAGTTTTTATTCCCTGTCAAATGAATTGATACGATAGGCTTAACGTGTCAGTCGTCGATAAATGTCAGCCACTTTAAGCGGCAGTTCTTTCACGTCAGCAATAACAGTGTAGTTTACGGCGCCATACATATGGGGAAGGTAGTCACGCCCTTCGGTATCAATCGTTATGCAGAACGGATGGATGCCGCTGCGCTTGGCTTCGATCAGGGCCATGCGGGTATCCTCGATGCCGTATTGGCCGCGGTAGCCGTCATGGTAGTCGTCCGGTTTGCCGTCCGAGAGCGTGATCAGCAGCTTGGTGCGGGCGTCGACTTCATTGAGAATAGCGGAGAGGTGACGGATGGCGACACCCATGCGCGTGTACTCCTGCGGGGAGATGCCTGCGATGCGCTGTTGCACTATTTCCCCATAGGGTTCGTCGAAACTTTTGACGCGGAATATTTCGCAGCGTTTGCGGGTGATTCCGGAAAAGCCATAGATGGCGTAGCGGTCGCCCAGCAGTTCCAGCGTTTCGCATAGCAGAACCAGGGATTCGCGTTCCGCGTCATTGATCCAGCCCTTGGTTGAGCCGCTCATGTCCACCATGAACATTACCGCAATGTTGCGCTCGCTGCGGTGTGTGCGCATGAATAGACGGTCGCTCATTTCGCTGCCATCGCGTGCATCGGCCAATGCCTCGATTAATGCATCAATGTCCACTTCGTCACCGGATGGCTCGCGTTTCAATAACCGGTTTTCGTCGCGCATTGCCTCGAAGGTGCGGCGCAAGTGTTTGACCAAGCCGCTGTGTTTATCCAGCGTCCGCTGCGTAAATCCATCATTCAGCGGTGTCACCGCCTTCTCTCGTAGCACGCACCAGTTCTTGCGGTAGTGCTGCCGGCCGAAATCCCACTCCGGATAAAGGCTTGCCCCTTCTTCATGGTAGGTGCCCTGCCATACCGTATCGGGGTCCTGGGTTTTTTCTTCTAGCAGGGAGGGATCATATTCGCCTGGCCCTGCGGGTACCAGATATTCGGGAGGGATTTCGCCCAGATCGAGATAGATCGAGGTGAGTAGTTGGTTCACGCCTTCAGGGGGCGCGATCGGTGCATCTTCCAGGGTGATTTCCAGACGCGGCAAATCATTGCGGTCGTCTGCTACCTGCCTGACGTCGAAGTGCGGAGCGTCGCGGCGTGTTTCTATGGTTTGCTTTTCAAGCTCCTGCGCCAGTTTGATCCGCAGCAGAATTTTTTCCCGTTCTACACGTGCCGCGATACTGGCGGCCACGGCGTCCAGCCGCAACTCACCCTGGTAGCAAACGGCATCGGCTGTTGGGTCGGGATAAACCCGCTCCACAAGACGGAGGCTGTCGGCGACGCTGGCTTCCGGTCGGGCGAGATCGGCTGCATGGAGTTCCCAGCCAGCCGGTAGATTCACGCCTGTCTCGGTTTTTAGTCGTTGCATTTCCCGGTACAGGCCAGGGAGTTCGCGGCCGATACATGCTTCCAGGCGCAGGGTTTCCAAGGCATGGAACTGTTTCAGCGCCTTGTCGATATCCGGGTAGGTATTCAGTGCCTCGGTCAGGTTGACGCGGAAGGTGCCGAAACGGGTCTGTGCCCATAGCAGGGCCACCATGGCTTTGCACAGCTTGAAGTTGTCGGCCGCCTCCCGCATCTGGGCAACAACGGCGGGCAGAAACAGGGTCTCGCTGTCAGTATAGGTCGCTTCGCCTTTTTCCAGCTTGAGGTGCCGCCCTGACAGCCCGCGCACGAAATTCAGCAGGATGCCGCCCACCTCCTCGAATAGCGCGCCTGCGGCATGTTCGTGGCTGAGTCGGGCGAAGCTGTCCAGCTCATTGATCACCTTGAAGGCGGGGCGTGACCCGGCTCGGTCAAAGGTGTCCATGGCATGCAATGCCCAGGCTTCGATCATGCGCCGGTCCATGCGGGCGAGTTGGCTGATGGCGCGAAGGGCGAATTGGTGGGCGATCTGGATGTTGGTGGTGGCGATGCGCCTTACCCACCCGAGCAGGAAGTCCTGATCTTCGCGAGGCAGGGCCGCGATCGCGGCGGCCAGATCATCTACCTGGATAAAGGTGAATTCCACCTCCAGCCACTGTTGCAGAGCATGGCTGATCTGTTCGGCCGATAACGGTGCGTTATCCGCCATGTGCTAGAAAAGCGAAGAGGAAAGTTCTCGAACTGCCGCCAGCATTTCGGCGTCGTCGGTAATCGCCTGGGCAATGGCGCTGCGGCAGGCGGCAACCGGTTCCACACCGGAAGCGATGAGCTTGCCTGCATGCACCAGAAGGCGGGTGCTGGCGCCTTCATCCAGGCCGCTGCCTTTTAGGTTACGGGTCATGTGAGCGAATTTGACCAGTTTTTCAGCCAGTGCGGTATCCACGCCGGATTCCTTGGCAACAATCTTGCGCTCCAGGTCTGCACTGGGGTAATCGAATTCCAGGGCAACGAAACGTTGCCGGGTACTTTGTTTGAGATCCTTGAGTACGCTCTGGTAGCCGGGGTTGTAAGAAATCGCCAGGCAGAAGTCGTCGTTGGCCTGCAGCAGGGTGCCCAGTTTTTCCATCGGCAGTACGCGGCGGTCATCGGCGAGGGGGTGGATCACCACGATGGCATCCTTCCGCGCTTCCACGATTTCATCCAGATAGCAAATTGCCCCCGCACGCACGGCGCGGGCGAGCGGACCGTCCACCCATACGGTCTCTCCACCCTTGATCAGAAAGCGCCCGACCAGGTCGGAGGCGGTCAGGTCGTCGTGGCAGGAAACCGTGATCAGGGGGCGCTTCAGCCGCCATGCCATGTATTCCATGAAACGGGTCTTGCCGCAACCGGTCGGCCCCTTGAGTAAAACGGGCAGCTTGTTTTCATAGGCCGCCTCGAAAATGGCGATTTCGTCGCCAGTGGCCTCGTAATAAGGTTCCGATTCGACGAAATATTCCTCACTGGTCAGGGCGCGAACTTGCACGGGATCGCCTCAGTCACAACCGCACTCAGGGTGGTCGTAGGGTGAATCGGGAGCCGGTGCCGGTTCGCTGGATGTCAGGCCCGCTGCCTCACGTTCCTGCTTTTTCGCCAGGCGTTTGTCAAAGGCGTCGGCTTTTACGGCGATGCTTTCTTCACTGAACATGACCTGCCTGAGGAAACGGAAGCCGAACTGCATGAGCTCGATTTCGTCCTCGGCAATCGTTTTCTTGAGATCGTCTGGCAGGTCGTACACTTCGTTGAACGAATCGCTGAAGACGAAATCGCGGAAACGATCGACGTCGTAGCAGGCCATGAAAAATAGTTGCAGGCTGCGCTTGGAGGGCGTCCCAACGGTCGGGCCGGAGGATTTCTTCTTCAGGATCAGTTGGCGCCAGCCGCGGCCCAGTTCGTCATAGTCCTCCAGGCCTTGCTCGTGGCGGTATTCGTCGATGGTCAGGGAGCGGTTTTCCTTATGTCCCAGGCAGTGCGCTTCTTCAACCAAGGCATAGGAATTGGTGTCGGTGTACTCGTTCTGCTTACGCATCGAGACCAGTGCTACGGGGTAGTAGCGGCAGGCGGTGGGGCGGTCTTCATAGACGCTGCATCCCTCGTCGGTCATGAACTGGCATGCGGTTCCATCTTCTACGGGCTTGAATTTGACGCCGGCGATGCTGTCCTTATCCATTTCGTAGGGTTCGGTGAAGCCCAGCAGGAATTCGCCGGAAGTCAGACCCAGACGGCGCTTCAGGCGCAGGATGTCGTAGGGTGTGAGGGTGATGTCGATATTTTTGCAGCAGGCGTTGAAGCAGGCGATTTCCTTATGGCAACGAAACTGGATCACTTTCGAGCCATCGTACGAGGTCGGTATCACCGGGCTTGGGACAAAGGGGGAGTCATTGATAATATTTTCCATCATTCTTACCTCATTGTGCGCTGCAAAAAACCCAAAAATTGGACTCTGCCATGTGTGCAGAGTTGCATGAAACTGAAATTATCTTGCCGTCCATGATACCAAAACGGTTTTAACGGTCTTACAGAATGAAAAACCGGGCGCCGCGAGGCGCCCGGTTTTTGCTTGCAACAATTATTCGCAACTACCTTAGTGAGCGGCAGGCTTGAACAATTTGGACTTGTCGACCAGATCCACGTGGGCGCGCTTGAACACGGTCCACTTCTGGGTGGTTTTGTCGTAGATCGAGTTCACGAAGCACTTCCAGTTTTCCTCATCGACAAAGTTCTTGTCCATGCGGTAGTAGAAGCCCGGGTAACGGGATTCTTCACGGAACTGGATGTGTTTCATGTGGGCTTCAGCCGTCAGGATGCGATGGTAGTTTTCCCATGCACGCAGCAGTTCGTGCAGGTCTTTCGCACGCATCTTCATTGCGTCTTCCTTCAGCATGCCCAGCTTCTCTTCTGCAACGGCCAGCATCTTGTCGTTGGTCGTGTAGTAGGTGGCAACGCCAGCAACGTACTCGTCCATGATTTTTTGCAGGCGGAACTGAAGCATCTTCGGCGTGATGTAGTTGGGGTTCACGTCGATAGCGGTAGAGTAATCCTTGTGCTCCAGGAAGTTACGCACCGGCTGGTAGATTTGCGCGACCAGATCATCGGCCGAGGTATCCAGCTCTGGTTTCCAGTCCTTGTTGTCGATGCAGTACTTGACCATCGATTTGGCACACAGACGGCCTTCAGCGTGTGAGCCGGAGGAGAATTTGTGGCCGGATGCGCCCACGCCGTCACCGGCGGTGAACAGACCCTTGACGGTGGTCATGGAGCGATAGCCCCAGTTCCATCCACTCGGCAGGTGTGCAGGAACCTTGCCAGCATCTGCGTGGCCTTCGGAAGTCGGCGCGCCGACATCTTCTGGACCGGATACCCAGATGCCGCAGCAACCGGAGTGGGAACCGAGCAGGTAGGGTTCGGTAGGCATCAATTCGGAGTTCTTCTTTTCCGGCTCGATGTTCTCACCGACCCAGACGCCGCACTGGCCAATACACATGTCGAGGAAGTCTTCCCAGGCTTCTGCTTCCAGATGCTTCACTTCGCGCGGGGACAGGGTCTCGCGCAGTTTTGCAAGAGCGGTCACAGTGTCCATGTAAATCGGGCCACGGCCTTCCTTCATCTCATGCAGCATCAGGTGGTTACGCAGGCAGGAGGCAGGAACGGCAGCTTGGCCATAGGGCGGGTAGTCGTTCAGCATCTCCTTGTTCCGAGCCATGTACACTTCGCCATTGGCGTTGACGGCTTGGGCCTTGAACAGCAGGAACCAGGCACCGACCGGGCCGTAGCCGTCTTTGAAACGGGCAGGCACGAAACGGTTTTCCATCATGGTCAGTTCTGCGCCAGCTTCGGCAGCCATGGAGTAGGTGGAACCAGCGTTCCAGACCGGATACCAGGCACGACCTTGGCCTTCACCAACGGAACGGGGGCGGAACAGGTTCACGCAACCACCGGCAGCCAGCAGGCAGGCCTTGAACTTGTACACAACCACTTTGTGGTCACGCGTGGAGAAGCCAACAGCACCAGCGATGCGCTTAGGATCGTTCTTGTCGTTCACCAGCTTGACGATGAAGATACGTTCCTGGATGCGATCCATGCCGAGGGCTTTCTTGGCGGCTTCAGCAACGATCCACTTGTAGGATTCGCCGTTGATCATGATCTGCCACTTGCCGGAACGCACAGGCTTGCCGCCGTCTTTCAGCTTGGGCATGTCGACGGAACCGTCATGACGCTCGCCGTTTTCGTCCAGTTTCCAGATCGGCAGACCCCATTCTTCGAACAGGTGGACAGACTCATCAACAACGCGGCCCAGATCGTAGGCCAAGTCGTCACGGGTGATGCCCATCAGGTCGTTGGAGACCATGCGGGCGTAATCCGCGGGATCCTGCGTATCACCGATGTAGGTGTTGATAGCGGACAGACCTTGAGCCACGGCGCCGGAGCGATCCATGGCGGCTTTGTCGACCAGTTTGATTTTCAGGTCCACGCCAGACTCGGCCTTGGCGGCGTCAGCCCAGCGCATGATTTCATAAGCGGCGCCGCAACAGGCCATGCCGCCACCAATCAGAAGAATGTCAACTTCTTCTTGGACTACTTCAGGATTTCCAAAAGTTCCAGACATTGCATTTACCTTTCAATGTTCGTTTATCAAAGACCGTTCGCTGATTCTTACTTGCGGATCAGTTCGGCAGGGTTGCCGGCGCGGAAACCATTTTCCTGGTTGAAGAAACCAGGTTTGGTGATGTTGGCCATGCTTGCAGTAGGTTTGCCGCCGTAGCAGTCGATGGAACCTTCTGGAGTGGTGCGGATCGGGAACTTGAAACGCTTCATGCTGCCATTACGGAATTTGATGGTCCACATGATGGAGTCAGTACCGCGCAGAGGTTGCACGGAGCCGCCCAGAGGAACCATGTCGGCGTAGTGACGGACTTCGATTGCATTTTGCGGGCAAATTTTCACGCAGGAATAGCACTCCCAGCACTGTTCCGGCTCTTGATTGAACGCCTTCATGGCGTGGCCCGTTTCGGAACCATCTTTATCCAGCTTCATCAGGTCGTGCGGGCAAATATACATGCAGGCAGTTTTGTCCTGACCTTTGCAGCCATCACATTTTTCTGTGCGTACAAATGTTGGCATTGCTTCTACTCCTCGTAGTTATCACAGTACTACTATTAACAAAGGCCGGTTACTTGCGTAACCGGCCAACCTTAAAAAACTATTTTGCGGAATGGCCTTTCAGCTCAACCTTGACGTTCTCTTCGGCGCTCAGGCCGGCGTAGTACTTCTGCAGGACCTTGGCGACCTCGGGACGGCTGAATTCGACAGGCAGGTCCTGGCCTTCGGAAAGCATTGAACGCACCTTGGTGCCAGACAACAGAATGCGGTCATCTTTGGTATGTGGGCAGGTACGCTGCGATGCCATGCCGCCGCACTTGTTGCACCAGAAGGTCCAGTCGATGTTCATGTTCTTGGTTTCGAGCGCATCTTTCGGAATCTCGTCGAAGATCTTCTGGGCGTCGAAGGGGCCGTAGTAATCGCCCACGCCGGCGTGGTCGCGGCCGACGATCAAGTGCGAGCAGCCGTAGTTCTGGCGGAACAGGGCATGCAGCAGCGCTTCGCGCGGACCTGCATAGCGCATGTCCAGCGGGTAACCGGCCTGGATCACGGTGTTCGGGGCAAAATAGTTGTCGACCAGGGTGCTGATGGCTTCGGAACGTACATCGGCGGGGATGTCGCCCGGCTTCAGTGCGCCCAGCAGGGAGTGGACCAGCACGCCGTCCATGGTCTCGATGGCGATCTTTGCCAAGTACTCGTGGGAGCGGTGCATCGGGTTGCGGGTCTGGAAGGCAGCGATCTTGGACCAACCCATTTGTTCGAACTTGGCGCGGGTCTCGGCGGGGGTCATGAACTGGTCGCCGTATTTCTCCTTGAAGCCGCCGGTGGACAACACCTTGACCGGGCCGGCCAGGTTGTACTTGCCCTGAGCCATCACCATCTTGACGCCGGGGTGCTCCATGTCGGTGGTCTTGTAGACCTCCATGCACTCGTGGGCCTTGTCGATCGTGTATTTCTCGGTCACCGTCATGGTGCCCATGATCTCGCCGGATTCGCCGTCCACCAGAGCGACATCGTCGCCGACCTTGACGCTCTCGTCGTCGGTCGACAAGGTGACGGGGATAGGCCAGAACAGGCCGTTGGCCATTTTGTAGCCATCGCACACACCCTGCCAATCAGCATGCGTCATGAAGCCGTCGAGAGGGGTAAAGCCTCCGATGCCTAACATAATAAGGTCGCCGGTCTCGCGCGAGCTCATGCGAACCTTTGGCATTGCTTGAGCGCGCGCCAGTTCCTGTTTCAAAGCCTCGCCGCTTAACAGCAATGGTTTGAGCTCTCCTCCGCCATGTGGCCTTACTAGTTTAGACATGATTTATATTCTCCATTATGTGGGAAAAATTCTTAGGTCGGCGAAGAATAGCATGGATGCAAAAGGGGCGTTATCCATTCTTTTTATTGTTATATAAGAAATTTCGATAAATTTCTCCGGTTAGTTTTTATTCGGTTTTCTTTGTCTGTATCGGTTGTCCCGCGGGTAAGCCGAATTGGATTATCAGGAATGCTTGATATGTACAGAAAAAGATTTATGCAGGCCGCTGCGGTGGCTTTTGGACTGATCAGCCTGAGCGGTTTTGCGTCGCAGGATTTTTCGGGGCTGGACACTACGGAATTGACCCGACTGAAACCCCGCGAGATGGGCGAGGAAGACCGTAACGCTTTTCGGACTGAAATGCAGAAACGTTCCGCGAGCATGAGTTCGGCAGAAACGGAGGTGTGCAAGACGGCAGCATGAACCGCGACGCTGCAGATGGTAAAATTTGCCAATTTTACGCACGAGATTGGAAATGCTGACCGCTATCCTGATTTTTGCCGCCACCCTGGCCATGGTGATCTGGCAACCGAGAGGACTCGGCATTGGCTGGAGTGCCCTGCTTGGAGCAGTGGTCGCGCTGGTTGCTGGCGTGATTACGCTTGCAGACGTGCCGGTGGTGTGGGGCATCGTGTGGGATGCCACCTTTACCTTCATCGCCCTGATCGTCATTTCCCTCGTCCTCGATGCAGCCGGATTTTTCGAGTGGGCGGCGCTGCATGTGGCGCGCTGGGGAAGGGGCTACGGCCATTGGCTATTTTTGCTGATCGTGCTGCTGACTGCGGTGGTGGCTGCGATTTTTGCCAACGATGGCGCGGTGCTGATTCTCACCCCGCTGGTGCTGGAGATGCTGCACGCACTGCGATTCCGGCCCGCCGCCGCGCTCGCATTCGTTTTTGCGACCGGTTTCATGGCGGATGCGGCGAGCCTGCCGCTGATGATCTCCAACCTCACCAACATCATCGTCGCCAACTATTTCGGTATTTCCTTCGCTGATTACGCGGCGGTGATGGTGCCGGTCAACGTGCTGGCGGTTCTGGCTTCGCTGGCCGTGCTGTGGCTGTTCTTCCGCAAGGATCTGCCGCCGCGCTTCGAGGTTTCGGCTTTGCCGGACCCTGCGGGGGCGATACGCGACCCCTTTGTGTTCAAGGCTGGTTGGCTGGTGCTGGCATTGCTGATGGCCGGTTATTTCGCCGCGCGTCCGCTCGGCCTGCCGGTGTCGGCCGTGGCCGGGGCCGCGGCGCTGCTGCTGGTGCTGGCAGCGCTGCGCGAGCATTTCATCCGCAAGCAGCCCCAAGCGGTAATCCCGGTGATGACCCTGCTGCGCGAGGCGCCCTGGCAGATCGTGCTGTTTTCCCTGGGCATGTATCTGGTGGTGTTCGGCTTGCGCAACCAGGGGTTCACCGCCGAATTGGGGGTTATTCTGGAATGGCTGGACGGCCAGGGGTTCTGGCCGGCCACTCTGGGTGCGGGATTCCTGTTCGCCTTTTTGTCGGCCGTGATGAATAACCTGCCGACGGTGATGGTGGCCAGCCTGGCCATCCACGACGCCCATCTTTCCGGTTTGACGCGGGAGGCGATGATCTACGCCAACGTGATCGGCTGCAATCTGGGGCCGAAGATGACGCCGCTGGGCAGCCTCGCCACTCTGCTGTGGCTGCACGTGCTGGAAGCGCGCGGCATCAGGATCGGCTGGGGCGAGTATTGCCGCGTTGGGTTTGCGTTGACGCTGCCGGTGCTGCTCATCACTTTGCTCGGACTGGCGGCTTGGCTTATGATGCTGCGATGAATGCAATCGTGAAAAACGTGCCATGAGTTTCTACGGCTTGCTCGCCGTCGGTGCGGGCGCGATGGTGGGCGCCTGGCTGCGCTGGTGGTTCGGCCTCCTGTGGAACCCGGTGTTTCCCACGCTGCCGCTGGGCACGCTGGCGGCGAACTTGGTGGGCGCCTACCTGATGGGACTGGCGATGGCAGTGTTCGCAGACCATCCCGGCCTGCCACCGGAAGCGCGGCTGCTGCTCGCTACCGGCTTTCTCGGCGGACTTACCACTTTCTCCACCTTCTCGGCGGAGACCGTGACGCTGCTGTTACGCGCCCAGTATGCCTGGGCCGGTGGGATTATTGCTATCCATGTAGCCGGTTCGGTCGCCATGACACTGCTTGGCATCGGTACCGTCAAGCTCCTGAAAGGATGAAGCGATGCAGGGAATCTGCCTGAAATTTTTCGTCAGCGAATCGCAAAGGCACCACAGCAAGCTGCTCTATGAATGGCTGCTGGAACAGGCGAAGGGCATGGGCATTGGCGGTGGCACCACAATTCGCGCCATTGCCGGTTTCGGCCGTCATGGCAGGCTGCACGAGGAGGCATTCTTCGAACTGGCCGGCGATCTGCCGGTCGAGGTCGAGTTCCTGGTGAGTGGAGAACAGGCCGAGCGCCTGCTGGCGTTGCTCAGAGACGAAAACCTGCAGCTTTTTTACGTCCGGATGCCAGCGGAGTACGGTATTTCCGGTTGATGTCGCTGCTCGACCAGTTCGTCCTTTTCCTCGCCTCCTTCCTCGCCAACTGGTTTTCCGCCCTTTCCGGCGGCGGGGCGGGGCTGATCCAGTTCCCCATGCTGATTTTTCTCGGCCTGCCATTCGGCGTGGCGCTGGCCACCCACAAGGTGGCGAGCGTGGCGCTGGGACTCGGCGCGACCATGCGCCACTGGCGTGAAAGCCACCTGGAACGGCGCTTTTCCCTGATCATTCTGGGTGCGGGCTTGCCTGGCGTGGTGCTGGGGGCCAGCACTATCCTCAAAATCCCGGCGCATTACGCTCAGCTTGCCTTGGGATTCCTGACTCTTGGGCTGGGGCTGTATTCCTTCTTCAAGCCGAAACTGGGCCTGGAGCACACTCCCAGAAACCGCGAGGGAAGAGCCCTCGCGACTGGCGTGGCCGGCCTGTTCGTGGTCGGCTTCCTCAACGGCTCGATTACTTCCGGTACCGGACTGTTTCTTACCATGTGGCTGATCCACCATTTCGGTCTCGACTACAAGCGCGCCGTGGCCTATACCCTGGTGCTGTGCGGGCTGGTGTGGAACGGAACAGGGGCAATTGTTCTGGGACTGATCGGCACCATCGCCTGGGGCTGGATGCCGGCGCTGCTGGCGGGCTCGCTGATCGGCGGCTATGTCGGCAGCCACTATGCGATCAAAAAGGGCAACCGCTGGATCAAACGCGCTTTCGAGATCGTCACCATTTTGATCGGGTTGAAGCTGATTATTTCCTGAGCAGCGCAACTATCCGAGCACATGATTGATGTGCGTCAATCGTTCTTTAAACATCATGATTTATAATGTTTAAATAAATATTAACTGGCTTACAGGGCCTCATAGTTGGTTTCATACTCCGCATCTTGTGACTGGCACTGCATTCCGCGCGGGATATGAAACCGACTGTGAGTCTCTGAAATAGGGGTACACATGAAGATCAACATGCCGGTCACCGGTATCGAAAAGCAGTTCGCATCGGGCACGATAGTCACCAAAACCGATCTCAAGGGAACAATTACCTACGCCAATGACGCTTTTGTCGACCTCAGTGGTTTCGGGCACGATGAACTCATCGGCAAGAGCCAAAACGTGGTACGCCATCCGGATATGCCGCCCGCTGCATTTGCGGATCTCTGGGCCACGATAAAACAGGGCAAGTCGTGGAGAGGCATCGTCAAGAATCGTTGCAAGAATGGCGACCACTACTGGGTGGAAGCGTTTGTCGTTCCGGTTCGCAAGAATCGCCAGATTACCGGCTACATGTCGGTGCGCACGCCGCCCAGCCGCGAGCAGGTTGCCGCAGCCGAACAGCTTTACGCCAAAGTGAACCAGGGCAAGTCTCTGCCCCAACCTGGCTTGTTAGAGAAATTCACCATCAAGGGCGGTCTGATCGGGCTGCTGAGCCTGATGGGTGTATCCCTGATTATTAGCGTGATCTTGGGTCGTGCCGGTCTGCATATGGAAAACATCTTGTTCGCTGCAGCGGCGATAGTCACCGCCACCGTTATCGGCATGCGGATGATCCGCGATATGAACCATGGTTTTGCCAAGGCGCACGAGATTTTCGAGAACATTGCCGAAGGCAACCTGCAAAATAAAATCGAAACCGGCAGCCAGAGCGAGTTCGGACAGATTCAGACTGCGCTCGCCTATGTGCAGGTACACCTCAAGGTGATTCTCGATGAGGTGGCCGTGGCTTCGTCCGTGATCGAATCGCGTAGCCACGAGTTGGAGCACGAGGTGGGGCGCGTCAGCGAGCGAGTCCATTCACAGAGCGATCAGGTGATGCAGGCTTCGGCAGCGATTGAGGAAATGAGCGTATCCAGCCGGGAAGTGGCGGAACATGCAAAAAACGCGGCAAGTGCCGCAAACCACACCCAGGACGTGGTGAAAGGCGGCAATGTCCAGATGGCGCTGAGTATGGAAGCCACTTCACGCGTGGTGCAGTCAGTGGATGAGTCCAGTTCGACGATTGCCGAACTGGATCAGTCGGTTCAGAGGATAGGCGACATTACCAATGTGATCAGGGAAATCGCCGACCAGACCAATTTGCTGGCGCTGAATGCGGCGATCGAGGCGGCGCGTGCCGGCGAGCAGGGCCGCGGTTTTGCCGTAGTCGCCGATGAGGTAAGAAAACTGGCCGAGCGAACGACAAACAGTACCGCAGATATCACCCGGATGGTGGCCAGCATCAAGGATGCTACTGCCGCCGCAGTCCGTTCGATGCAACAGGCCGCTCAGGAGGTGGATGAGGGGCTGAAGCTGACTCGCGCCAGCAGCGACAACCTGCAGGAAATCAGCGCGGCATCCGACCGGGTTACCGATATGGCACAGCACATTGCCGAGGCATCCGACCAGCAGTCTCTCGCCGGAGAGGATATGGCTGTCAGCATGGCCAGAATTTCAGAACTGGCCGAGGAGTCTAATCAGAGCATCAGCCAGGTGAACCTGGCAACCGAAGAACTGACACGCGTGGCTGCTGATTTGCAGACGCTGGTGAAACACTTCGAAGAGGGTGCCTGAAGAAACATTACCGACCGTATACCCACCGGTTAAGCAGCATCCTGGCGGCGTCGGCCACCTCCGTCGCGGTCAGCCCAATCGGGCCAATGCCTTGTTCCACCCAATCGTCGGCCGCCGCGCCGTGCAGGTAAACCGCCAGCAGCAGGGCTGATTGCGGTGTCAGCCGCTGGGCGATCAGGGCGGCGATCATGCCCGAAAGCACGTCGCCCATGCCGGCGCTGCTCATGCCTGGATTGCCGGTGGGGTTGATGAACCATTCCCCTTTTGGCGTCGCGCAGATGCTGCCGGCGCCTTTCAGCACCACCAGACTGTTGAGACGCTGGGCGATCAGCGTCGCTGAATGTACCCGTTCCTGCTGGATGTCGTGGGTGGTGCTGGACAGCAGCCGCGCTGCCTCGGCCGAATGGGGGGTGAGGATAGTGCCGCCCTTGCGGCTTTTCGTCAGTTCCTGCAGATCGTCGTGGATGGAGAGCAGATTGAGCGCATCGGCATCCAGCACCAGCGGCAGTTCGGTTTCCAGCGCCTGCCTGAGCAGTTGAACCGCTTGCGGGGATTGCCCCAGGCCGGGCCCGACTGCGAGACAGCTCAGGTGATCGATCTGGAAGAGTTTTTCCGGAGAGCACAGCATCAGCTCGGGCTGACCCATGTCCACCGCCGGGGCGACATCTGCCAGCAGTGCGGTATAGACCCGTCCAGCACCCAGCTTGAGCGCAGCGCGTCCGGCCAGCAGCGCCGCACCGCACATCGAGGATGAGCCGCCGAGGATGCCGACGCTGCCGAGCATACCCTTGTGGCTGTTGCGCGGGCGCGGTTTGAGCGCGGCGGCGACTTGGCTTTTCTCCAGCAGCCAGCCGGTGGGCTGGATCAGAGCAGCGGGGTCGATACCGAGGGTGTCGAGGTGGATTTCGCCGCAGTAGTCCGGCCCATAGGCGGTGAGCAGGCCCGGTTTCAGCGCGATGAAAGTGAGGGTGTGGCTGGCGCGGACAGCGGCACGGAAGGTCTGGCCGGCGTCGGCGTCAAGCCCGCTGGGAACGTCCAGCGCCAGAACCGGCAGGTTCATGCGGTTGATTTCCCGCACCAGTTCCAGATAGCGTCCGCTCAATTCGCGCGCCAGGCCGATGCCGAACAGGCCGTCGATCACCATATCCCATTTGCCATCGGCCGGAATGGCATCGAGCAGTTCGCCGCCGGCCTCCTGCCAGGCCTGCATGGCATTGGCGGCATCGACCGGCAGCTTGGCGGCTTCCCCGGTAAATACGACGGTTACCTTGAACCACCATGCTTTGAGGTGGCGTGCCGCCACCAGCGCGTCGCCGCCGTTGTTGCCCGGCCCGGAGATCAGCAGCACCGAGGTCTTGCCGGCCAGCAGTTCGCGCGCCAGTTTTGCCGCAGCCAGACCGGCCCGCTCCATCAGGTCGGCGACGCCAGCTTCCAGCGCCTTCTGCTCCAACTGGCGAATTTCGTGGGAGAAATAAATCGGGGTTTGCATGATTTTCTCTGTTGCATCGGGACAGCTTTAATAATGGGGCAAATATGCCGCCCAATCAACTGGCGGGCTTTTCATTTCAACCCTTCCCGATAATTTGCGGTGAAAGTTGTCAACTGCATGGTGGTGGCGTAGGGGTAATGCTTCCACGGCGTTTTCGGGTATGATTTACCCTTTGACGTTAGTTACTCAGGGTATTCATGCTTAAACTGCGCGGCGGCAACGCCCTTTCTTCTTTCCGTCTCGAAAAATTGATGCAGAGCCTGCGCGAAGCGGCACCTGCCATCTCTCACGTCCATGCCGAATACTGGCATTTCGCCGCCACCCGCCGCGCGCTGGAAGCGCTGGAATTGTCGGTGCTGGAGAAGATCCTTACCTACGGCCCGGCATCCCAGGTGGAAGAGCCGAAAGGCGAATTGTTCCTGGTGGTGCCGCGTCTGGGCACGATTTCGCCGTGGTCGTCGAAGGCCACCGACATTGCCAGCCATTGCGCCCTGGAGGCGGTCGAACGCCTTGAGCGGGGCGTAGCATTCTACGTGCAGAAGGCCGACGGCACGGGACTGGCGCAGCCGGAAAAGCAGGCGCTGCTACCGCTGATACACGATCGCATGACGGAAATGGTGCTGGCTGATTTCGACGCCGCGGAAAAGCTGTTCCGCCATTTCGAGCCGGCACCGTTTCACACCGTGGATATCCTGGGGCAGGGCAAGGACGCGCTGGAGCAGGCCAACCGCTCGATGGGGCTAGCGCTATCGCCGGACGAGATCGAATACCTGGTGGAGAACTTTAGCCGCATCGGCCGCAACCCGACCGACGTCGAACTGATGATGTTCGCCCAGGCCAACTCCGAGCATTGCCGCCACAAGATTTTCAACGCCGACTGGGTCATCGACGGCGAGAAGCAGGACAAATCCCTCTTCGCCATGATCCGCAACACCCACGAAAAAAGTCCACGCGGTACGGTGGTGGCTTATTCCGACAACTCCTCGATCATCGAGGGCTATAAAGTCAAACGGTTCTATCCGGGTGCGGGCGAAAAATACGGCTACAACGAGGACGATGCGCAGATCCTGATGAAGGTGGAGACCCATAACCACCCCACCGCGATTTCACCTTTCCCCGGCGCGGCCACGGGTTCGGGCGGCGAAATCCGCGACGAAGGCGCGACCGGCCGCGGCTCCAGGCCGAAGGCCGGGCTCACCGGTTTTTCCGTGTCCAACCTGAATATTCCAGGATTCAAGCAGCCATGGGAAGCTGATTACGGCAAGCCGGGGCGCATCGCCTCTGCTCTCCAGATCATGCTCGAAGGGCCAATCGGCGGCGCAGCCTTCAACAACGAATTCGGCCGCCCCAACCTGGCCGGCTATTTCCGCACCTACGAAGAGCAGGTGGCCGGGGAAATGCGCGGCTACCACAAGCCGATCATGCTCGCCGGCGGCGTCGGCAACATTTCCTCGCGTCATGCCGAGAAGCACCAGATCATGCCGGGCGCGCTGATCATCCAGCTCGGCGGCCCGGCCATGCTGATCGGCCTTGGCGGCGGCGCGGCCTCGAGCATGGACACCGGCGCGAATGCCGAAAACCTCGACTTCGACTCGGTGCAGCGCGGCAACCCGGAAATGCAGCGTCGCGCCCAGGAAGTGATCGACCGCTGCTGGCAACTGGGCGACCGGAATCCCATCATCTCGATCCACGATATCGGCGCGGGCGGGCTGTCCAATGCACTGCCGGAGCTGGTCAACGATTCCAAACGCGGCGGAATCTTCAAGTTGCGCGCCATCCGCAACGAAGAGCCGGGCATGTCGCCGATGCAGATCTGGAGCAATGAGGCGCAGGAGCGCTACGTGCTCGCCGTCAAGCCGGAGGATTTCCCGCAGTTCGAGGCGATCTGCCAGCGCGAGCGCTGCCTCTACGCCGTGGTCGGCGAGGCTACCGCCGAACAGCGACTGATACTCGAAGACAGCTATTTCAACAACAAGCCGATCGACATGGAACTGTCGGTGCTGCTCGGCAAGCCGCCGAAAATGACGCGCAACGTCGCGCACCTGGCCCGGGAATTGCCGGCTTTCGAGGCGGCCGGGATCGACCTCAACGAGGCAGCGCTGCGCGTGCTGCGCCTGCCGGCGGTAGCGGACAAGACCTTCCTGATCGCCATCGGCGACCGCACCGTCGGCGGCATGACCGCCCGCGACCAGCTCGTCGGTCCGTGGCAAATCCCGGTGGCGGATGTGGCGGTGACTCTGGCGGGATTCGAGGAATATCGCGGCGAGGCCTTCGCCATGGGCGAGCGCACGCCGCTGGCGCTGATCGATCCGGCCGCCTCCGGCCGCATGGCAATCGGCGAGGCAATCACCAATATCGCCGCAGCGCTAATTGCCGAGATCGGCGACATCAAGCTATCCGCCAACTGGATGGCGCCGGCCGGCCACCCCGGCGAGGATGCCGCGCTCTATGACACGGTGCGCGCGGTCGGCATGGAACTGTGCCCGGAATTGGGCATCAGCATCCCGGTGGGCAAGGATTCGATGTCGATGAAGACGGTGTGGGAGGAGGGCGGGCAAAAGAAGGAAGTCACCGCGCCGCTGTCGCTGATTATTTCCGCCTTCGCACCCTGCATCGATGCGCGCCAGACCCTGACCCCTTGTGTGCGCACCGACGCCGGCGACACCGATCTCATCCTGATCGATCTCGGCCAGGGCAAAAACCGGCTGGGAGGCTCGGCGCTGGCCCAGGTTTACAAACAAATCGGCAACGATGCGCCCGATGTGGTGAGCGCGGCCCAGCTCAAGGGGTTTTTCGATACGGTGCAGCGTCTCAATGCGGATGGACGCATCCTTGCCTACCATGACCGTTCCGATGGCGGACTGTTCGCCACCCTGAGCGAGATGATGTTCGCCGGGCATTGCGGCGTGACGATAGATGTTGACGAGCTGTGCCTCGAACGCATCCGCAACGATGCCGAGCTCAGCGGGAAAGAACCGGTAGTGCCGCCTGGCGGCTATACCGAGCGCATCTTCGGCGTGCTGTTCAACGAGGAACTGGGTGCGGTGCTGCAGGTGAAGCGCAGCGACACGGCGGCGGTGATGGAAGCGTTCTTCGCCACCGGCCTGCGCGGCGAGCTGCACATCATCGGCACGCTGAACCGGGACGACCGCCTGGTCATCCAGCGCAGCGACAGGGAAATCCTGGATATGCCGCGCGTCGAACTGCAGCGCACCTGGTCGGAAACCACCAGCCGGATGCAGGTTTTACGCGATAACCCAGAGTGCGCACAGCAGGAATTCGAACGCATTCTGGATGCCGGCGCCCCCGGCCTGCACGCGGCCTTGAGCTTCGACCTCAACGACAACGTCGCCGCGCCATTCATTGCCAAAGGCAGCCGCCCGCGCATGGCTATCCTGCGTGAGCAGGGCGTCAATGGCCAGGTGGAAATGGCCGCCGCCTTCGACCGCGCTGGTTTCGAGGCGGTGGACGTGCACATGAGCGATGTCATCGAAGGCCGGATTGCACTGAAGGATTTTCATGGCCTTGCCGCCTGCGGCGGATTTTCCTTCGGCGACGTGCTCGGTGCCGGGGAGGGCTGGGCCAAGTCGATCCTGTTCAATGCCCGTGCCAGAGACGAGTTCGAGGCGTTCTTCCAGCGCGGAGATACCTTCGCCCTGGGCGTGTGCAACGGCTGTCAGATGATGAGCAATCTTCACGCCATTATTCCCGGTGCGGAAAACTGGCCGCATTTCGTGCGCAACAAGTCGGAGCAGTTCGAGGCGCGCTTCGTCATGGTGGAAGTGACCAAGAGCCCGTCGCTGTTCCTCGATGGCATGGCCGGCAGCCGCATGCCGATCGTGGTGGCGCACGGCGAGGGCTACGCAGAATTCGGGAGCGAACAGCAGATGAATGCGGCCCAGGTGGCGTTGCATTACGTCGACAATCGCGGCCAGCCGACCGGAAATTATCCGGCCAACCCGAATAGCTCACCCCGGGGCATCACCGGCCTGACCACTCCGGACGGGCGTTTCACCATCATGATGCCGCACCCCGAGCGAGTCTTCCGCGCCGTACAGCATTCCTGGCATCCCGCAGAATGGCGCGAGGACGGGCCGTGGCTGCGGATGTTCCGCAATGCGCGGAAGTGGGTGGGGTGATCGGCGCAGAAAGTTGTCGCTGACAAACTGGCTTAGAAGTACAGGTGCATATTGAAGTGCAAGTTGCAATCTCGTTTGGGTTGGCAATTTCCATCTCCGTTGTCGGTGCAGTTTTTACCGTTATGGGGGTAGCTATGAAAAACTTAAACGCCTTTATTTTTTGCTTTGTGGCATGTATTTGGTGCGGAATATCGTTCCTGCGGAGCTTGGTGGAAATTCCAACCCAAATGAGAGAAAAACTTGTATAGACCGTGTTGCCTGCTAAGAGTGAACGCGGGAGGTTCGATTCCTTCCCTCCGCACCAATTTATTGAGTTGGCTAGCAACTCGCGTAAGGCGCAATGTAGGGTGCCAATAAGCGAAGCGCATTGCACCGGCCGTTTTCATTCGGCGTAATAACGATTGCACCCACACGGGTTGGCTGCTTGACTGCGATTGTTTACTCAAGTCATTCGCCGCAACATTTCATGCACTCCGGTGGTGAAGCACATATCAGGTTTGCGCCCAGCCGGAATCCGTCATTAGGTTCTCGTATAAAAAAACTTGAGGGGAAAAATGCGCATTTCACGTGACCGGATGGCAGACTGGGACTCAGTTAACCGTGGAACCAAACTCTCGGCGTTGATTCAGCTTCGGGATTACACTGGCATGAACAGCCAGGACGCCAAGTTGCGGCTCTGGTTGCCTGACATTGCCAAGCAGGCTTTGGAAGAGGTGTGTGAACGCGCTGAAATATCGATGACTGTCTATCTCACAGAATATTTCTCTATGTATCTGTATGGCTGGCACGAACTCCTGCGCATGCGAGAAACGAAAACCGGACTCTATGAGCCTTTGATGATCCGCTATTGCATGGAAGGCGTAGCCCAGGAACCACAGCCCAACCTGGGGAAAAATATCTTTGCACTGAAGATTTTCGTACCCATCAAGCTTAAGGCTGATCTGCTGCAATTGGCAGAGCGGTCAGCAATGACCTTGGGCGAATTTGCCCGTGGCTTGGTCTGCGCCCATTTGTTCGGTCGCGAATACGGACCAGGTAAACTGAAAGACTGGACAGACGAGGACGAAACGATGGCAAGGCAGTGGGAAGAGAGTGGTGCCGTTACTTGATCCCCATCTTTCCTGGACCGAAAAGGATGAGTCCGGCCTGAAAATCATCCTCGAAAAGTGGTCGAGAAACGGATTCGAAGGAGAGGTTAACCTGGGCAATCTGGCTGAAGGTTACGCTTCTATCACAACTCGCAACTGGGCGGCTCGTGCCGCGAAGCACGGCTCTTTCGTGACGATGGAGGTGCACAAGCTGCGGGGCAAGAAAGGTTTCTTCGGCACTAAAACCAAGTGGGTCGTACGCCAGTTTTCATGCGAAAGCTATGACGGCGTATTCCCTGTGATGCACGGTTGCGCGGAAGGCCATAATATTCTCTCGGCCCTTGCTCAGGCCATGCTGGATGTGGGGTATGGGTTTATGAGCAGGAGCAGATTGGAGGTGTATTTTGAAAAATAGGATGAACCGATTGATGGTGCGGCAGACAGTATCGTGAAGTCCATACAACCTAGCCAAGGCACATGGGTTACATTGTCCGCTGGGCATATGAAATCCATAATGGATTTTCGAGTGATTTACCAGGATGGTTCACTAGGTACCATCATTGACGAAAATCCTGCGATGGACGAATACACGATTTGTTTTGATGATGGAGTTGTGTCAGCTCAACCTCGGCATACATTTAAACCGGACGAAGAGTATCTGTCATATATTGAGGCTAAACGCCAAGACCTTATCAACAAACTCAGGCGGCGATTTCAGGATAATTTCCTTAATGCAGACGCACTGTTCAATCAACCTGAGTTCCTTGCCCTGATTTCCCCAGAAGAGTACGAGCAGGAAAAGTCACTCTTCATCCAAAATTGGATCAAACAATTACCCAAAGGGTCGGATGGCAAGAAGGCCACAGTGCCGGATGCCGAGCAGGCGGCGGCAATTGCCTCGACAGGGGGGCACATCCAAGTAATTGCCCGCGCCGGGAGCGGCAAGACAGAGACCATCGCTAATCGGGTGGTTTTCTTACATAAGCATTGTAATGTCGCGCTTGGGCAAATGCTGCTACTGGCATTCAATCGAAAAGCGGCGAAAGAAATGAGGGAACGACTTACAGGCAAGCTTGGTGAAGGTAATGTGCCGCACATCATGACCTTTCATGCTTTGGCCCTCGCCATCATCCCTCCCGAGCAGAACAGGGATTTGCTGACCAACGATGCTGAGGGAGAGAGCCAGGGCCTGAACAGGGTGTTTCAGGATGTGATCGACGGCTACCTGAAGGATGATGCCAGCCAGCAGCGTATTCGCCGTCTGATGCTGGCGCACTTCAAGGAGGACTGGGAGCGCATCATCGAAGGCGGATACAATCTTGGCCAAGAGGAAAAGCTACGCTTTCGGCGTAATTTGGCGCGGGAGACGCTGCGTGGCGAGTACGTAAAGTCTTATGGTGAGAAGGCAATCGCCAACTTTTTGCTTGAACATGGCATCTCATACCAATACGAACGGAATCATTGGTGGAGTGGCCTCAACTACCGCCCTGATTTCACGATTCCGCCAGACAAGCCAGAGAAACGAGGCATCATAATTGAGTATTTTGGTCTGATTGGCGACCCGGATTACGACGAACAAATTAAGCTGAAACGTGAGTACTGGGAATCCAAGAAACAGGACTGGGTGCTACTGGAATACACGCCGAATGACTTGGCTAACGGCACCGAAGGATTTGAGCAACGGCTCCAGACCGAGTTGAAGAAATTGCTTGGCACTTGCGATAAGCTGAGTGAAGACGAAATCTGGCAGCTGACAAAGAAGCGTGCCATTGGTCGATTTACTACCGCTATGACGGGATTTGTGGGCCGATGCCGTAAGGACTGGATACTTCCTGACAAACTGGCGGAAAAGGTTGCCGTCCACACCCCGCTTTCTGATGTGGAATCGTGGTTTCTTGAGCTGGCCTGCGAGCTATACACGGGCTATCTTGATCGCCTAGAAGCGACCAATCAGGAAGATTTCGATGGGTTGATGCAACGTGCGGCAATGCAGGTTGATGCCGGTGAAACCCAATTTGCCCGCAAAGCTGGAGCTGGAGATCTCAGAGACCTGAGATATATCTTCGTCGATGAGTATCAGGATTTCACTGAACTGTTCCAGCGTCTGGTGGAAGCTATTCGAAAGCACAACTCCACTGCCGAATTCTTCTGTGTCGGGGATGACTGGCAAGCGATCAACGGATATGCCGGTTCTGATCTTAAATTCTATAAAAACTTTGCAACCTATTTCGGAGAGTCGAAACAGCGGGACATCTCGAAAAATTATCGGTCAGTGAGAAGTGTAGTTGAGGTTGGCAATGCCCTCATGGACACATTGGGAAAACCCGCAACTACGGATAATCAAGACATGGGAGGGGTGCTTGTCGCCGATCTTAAGCAATTCATGCCGACACTATTGGAGGAGCAGAAATTCAAGAGTGGTTTGCTGACACCTGTGATCCTACGGATCGTAGGCAAGGTGCTGTTTGAGACAAAAATGAATGTGGCCTTGCTGAATCATGCTAATCATCTGTTTGTTCCAAGCGGTGGGCGCAAGCACATCGATGATTACCTAAACCTGTTGCGAAATGAATTGCCTGAAGAATGGCGCGACAGGGTCACCATTTCAACCGCCCACCGTTTCAAGGGAAACGAATGTGATGTGGTCATCGTAATGGATGCCTTTGAACGAAGCTACCCATTGATACATCCCAACTGGGTATTCGCACGAATACTGGGAGAGAGTTATCAGGAAATTGAGGCTGAGGATCGCCGTTTGTTCTACGTGGCGCTCACACGCGCCAGGCAAAAGTTGGTCATCATCACAGAAGCAGGACGTGTATCACCCTTCCTTCAGGACATACAGCGTCATATTCGGATTCCAGATGTAAATTGGGACGACTACCCCCCGCTTCCCGCCAAGACGCGTTGGCTGGTCGTCAAGGTGGGCGGTTCAATGGACGTCAATATGAGCCTCAAGGCAGAGGGGTATCAGTTCAGAAATCTTCAGCAGCGGGCTTCCAACGGTCAATTCGGTGGATCAAACCTGAAAAGCTGGGATAAGAGTTTCTTACGTGAGGGATTTTCCATTCAAACGTTGCAAAGCAGTGGATGGGCAATCAATGCCAAGCAGGAATTGCGGTGCCGATTATCTGTTCGAGTGCATGATGACAGGAACCAACCGCTTGCCGAATACGAAGTGCATGCGGGGCAATGGTTTTGTGTCATGGATAAGCTCAATGCTGATTAGGCCACAAGGAGCACTCTGCCGATGGCTGTAGAGAAGTTACTTTCGACACGAAAGCTCGCCGAGTATCTTGACCAAGAGGCAGAAGATCAGCTCGACGGGCACCATGTCTATGACATCGGAAACTACGGCTGGGTTGATGAAGACACTCCCGACCCACAGTTTCTAGGGCATGCCATGTGGCAAGTCGATCCGCCGCTGCAACACGAACATCATTCGTGGTATGGAGAAGCCCCAGTCCGCCATAGGCCAACCGAGGAAGAAGAGATACTGGCCGTATCCGGCACGGACTTTGAGGGCCTGATGCGCTTCGCGCGGATGTCTTTGGGGCTTAGCCTATGGCAGCAACAACTCGCTGAGGATGCACTGTTCGATGACAATCACTACTTCTGGCTCCACTACCTCAGCGCCATGGTAATGCTCAATGCTGCTTCCGACAGGCTTCGCGAGTTTTTTGTAATGGCCTTCTTTCGGGACAAGATCAAGATATACGAAAAAAAGGGCAAAAAACACTCGTGGTATCAAACACCATTCTCCGAGGCGAGAGACGCCACAAACGAATCAATGGCCGAGCTACTCGGAAAACTCGACTCCTTGGCTGAGGAAATCTACCAACACAGAGACAACCGAAACAAAATGATCCATGAAGTCGCTACGAAAGTCGGAAAATGGGAGCGCGAGCTGACGTACCAAAAGCGCCAACGATTTGACGAGCAGAAAAATTTTGGTTTCGTAGGGCAGTCGCCAGAGTTCAAGGATATCACAGCGAATTTTACGGAGGCTCAGGAGCTACATAAGGTGGAACTCCGCAAGACCACAGAGCAGATCATCTCGTGGTACAAAACACTCATTAAGGCGAGTAGTTACGTCTTTGAGGTGGAAAACATCATGCGCAGACGAAGGTCCTGAGCGAGGAAGCGCCAGTGCCAGCGGTGAAGTACATATCAAACTTAGCCTGTCGGTATCCGGCATCGGGCTTTCGAAAAAAACTTGAGGGGAAAAACGCGCACACATCCTGACCGGGTGGCAGACTTGGGCATCGTAATCACATGCCGCCAAGGAGAGTGAAATGGGAATCGGACTAGCGCACATGGACTTCACGCCGCTGTTCTACGGCATCGTGATGTTCCTCGGGTTGTGGAGCATGTGGCACAAGATCATAAATGGTCAGTTCCTCGGCTTCATTGTTGAAGTGTCCGTGTTTACGCTCGTGTTCATGTTGCACGGGGGCACCATGGCTGGCGGTTTTGCTGCCATGATCTGTGCCTTGCTGGCAGGAGTCATTCTGCCGCGTACTATAAGGAGGAAGAGATGATTCTGACTGGGAAAATTTGGGAATTAGAATCCATCTGCGCATGGAAACAATTTGTTGCGCGCCATCTATAATTTAGTCGAAGAACCCGCCCCATGTGGTGATGGCCTTTCGACAGGACTTAGAATGGAACTCTATGAGATTCGATTATGATCCCGAAGTGGACGCGTTGTATTTGCGCTTGTCGGAATCCAATGTGCTTGAATCCGAGGAGGCTCAGCCTGGCATCATTCTGGATTTCGACGAGAGCGGAAACGTCGTCGGCGTTGAGGTCTTGAACGCCAGCAAGCGCGGTCATCCGACACAAGCAGAAAAAATCGCTGCCTGACCACGCCGGGTGGGCATCACCCTGGGCATCCCGCGGAATGGCAGGAGGACGGGCCGTGGATGCGGATGTTTCGCAATGCCCGCAAGTGAGCAGGGCAGGGCGGGCTGGTTGTAGCCGGGTGCAACGGCGCGTGAATTGATGCTTCCGAAATGAACAAGGGCGCCAGTGGCGCCCTTGTTCATTGTTGCGGGTAGTTCGCTACGTTATTTTTTATCAGCTGCCGCTTCTGTCTTTTCTTCAACCTTGGCCTTGGCGCGCAAATCAGAGATCATCTTGTCGATTTGCTGTTGTTGCGCGCGCTGACGCAGGTTCTGTTTCACCTCGTCGAAGGGTGGCGCCTGCAACATGCGCGAGTCCTCGAGCTTGATGATATGCCAGCCGAACTGGCTCTTCACCGGTTCGGTAGTGTACTGACCTTTCTTCAGCTTGGTCATGGCGGCGCTGAATTCCGGCACGAAATTGGCCGGGGCAGCCCATCCCAGGTCACCGCCCTTGACCTTGGAGCCCGGGTCTTTCGATTTTTCAGCCAGCTTCTCGAATTTCTCGCCTTTTTTCAGCTTGGCGATGATGTCCTTCGCCTCAGCTTCCTTCTCCACCAGGATGTGGCGGGCATGGTATTCCTTGTCGCCCATCTGGGATTTGATTTTTTCGTATTCGGCTTTCAATGCATCATCGCTGAGGGGGTTGTTCTTGATGAAGTCCTGCAGGTAGGTGCGGATCAGTATGGTCTGCCGTGCGAGGTCGATCTGGGTGAGCACGTCGGCGGATTTGTCCATGCCTTTCTTGAGCGCTTCCTGAGCAACGATTTCCTCGGTAATCAGCTTTTCACGAAGGTTTTTCCGCGCTTCGGGGGAATCCGGTTGGCCCTGCTGCTGGGAAAGCTGGAGCAGGAAGTTGAAGCGTGCCTGGCTGATCGGGACGCCATTCACCGTAGCGATGGCGGCTGAGCTGACAGCAGGTGGCGTGGCGGATTTGTCGCCATCCTGAGCGTTGCACGAAGCGAGGGTGAGCATGCTGCCGATGGAGACTGCAAGAATTCGGGATTTGTATGAAAACATCAATAACATCCTTTGGTTAAAAAAACTTGGAAGGTTAAGTATAGTTTATTTAATTCTCGCCGGGAGTGTACGCTTTTATGCTGATGGCGTGAATCTCTTTTTGCAGCATTTCTCCCAACAGTTCGTTGATCATGCGGTGTCTGGCAATCAGCGATTTGTCGGCGAACTGGGCCGAAACGATAGTCAGGCGGTAGTGCCCGCCGCCACTCTTGGCGCCTTCATGGCCGGCATGCCGGGCGCTTTCGTCCTCGATTTCCAGGCGTTCAGGGGAAAGCGAGGCGAGTCGTTCGCGAATTTTTTCCGGTGTGCTCATGCAGGTAATACTTTCTTGAATGGTTTGACGGTAACCCGTTCGTAAACCCCGGCCGAGAGGTAAGGGTCGGCCTCGGCCCAGGTGCGCGCTGCATCTAGTGATTCGAATTCGGCCACGATCAGGCTGCCGGAAAAGCCGGCCGGGCCGGGGTTCGGGCTGTCGATCGCGGGAAATGGTCCGGCCAGCGCCAAGCGCCCATCCTGCTGCAAGGCATCCAGGCGGGCGAGGTGTGCGGGGCGGGCGGCCAGGCGATTTTCCAGGCTGTCCGGTACGTCATCGCCGATTATGGCATACAGCATCACTGAGCGTCCTTGTCTTCTTCAACTTCAACAACGTATTTTGCCAGCAGCACGCCCTGGCCGAGGATGAATACCAGCATCAGGCCAAGGATTCCGAACAGCTTGAAGTTGACCCAGGTGTCGGTGGAAAAGTTGAAAGCCACGTACAAGTTGACGAATCCGACCACGGTGAAAAAGGTGGTCCAGCCCAGATTCAATCTGTGCCAGATGTTTTCCGGCAGGACCATCTGCTTTCCCATCATGGCTTTAATCAGGTTTTTTCTGAAGACGACCTGGCTGATCAGCAGCACGCTGGCGAACAGCCAGTAGAGTACGGTCGGTTTCCACTTGATGAAAGTTTCATCGTGCAGGAGCAGGGTCGCGCCGCCGAACACCGTGATGATCGCAAGGCTGATCCACAGCATCTTGTCGACTTGGCGGTGGCGAAACCAGACCCAGCCGATCTGGGCAAATGTCGCGCCGATGGCTACCGCAGTGGCGGTGAAAATGCCGTAGAACTTGTAGGCGGCAAAAAACAGGATGATGGGAAACAGGTCGAAAAGGAATTTCATCAGGGCAGGTCGGATTACGCATCATTTCATCGAGACCCGTATTTTGCTATGATTCGGGTTGTTTTAACAAGCCCACTATTAATGTCTTCCGTTATTGACTTGCATAGTCACTCAACCATTTCCGATGGTTTGTTCACTCCTTCCGAGCTAGTCCGGCGGGCAGCCGCCCAAGGCGTCAGGGTGCTGGCGCTGACTGATCATGACGATGTCGCCGGGCTGGATGAGGCGCGTGCGGCCGCGAGCGAGGCTGGCATTGCGCTGGTCAACGGCGTCGAGATTTCGGTAACCTGGAACAAACGCAGCGTGCACATTGTCGGTCTGCGCATCGATCCCGCTTACGAGCCACTGCGAAATGGCCTGGCAGCGATTCGTGCCGGCCGAGGCGAACGTGCCATACGCATCGCCGCCGAGCTGGAAAAGGCTGGTATCCCGGACAGCCTGGAAGGCGCTTACGCCTATGCCGCCAATCCGGGCATCATCAGCCGTACCCACTTTGCCCGTTTTCTGGTGGCAAAGGGCATCGTCAAGGATACCCGTACCGTGTTCAAAAAATACCTGGTCAAGGGCAAGCCGGGCTATGTGGAGCACAGCTGGGCCGATTTTGCCGATGCAATTGGCTGGATTCGTGCGAGCGGCGGGATCGCGGTGCTTGCCCACCCCGGCCGTTACGATCTGGGCAGGACCAATCTGGGCAGCCTGATCGCCGATTTCAAGGAGACTGGCGGAGAGGCGATCGAAGTGGTGACGGGCAGCCATACCGCTGATCAGTTTATTCAATTTGCCAACTATGCCAGTGAATTCGATTTGCTGGCTTCCACCGGTTCCGATTTTCACGGTGTGGGCGAAAGCTACATGGATCTGGGTCGTTTGCCCGCGTTGCCATCCGGCTGCAAGCCGGTGTGGCACAACTGGCCTGAAATGAGTCCTGAGTCGGAAGTCCTGAGTTCTGAGTTGGGGACGGTGAGTTTTACTCAGCACTCAGCACTCAGCACTCAGGACTGATCTGCCATGGCCCAGTTTTTTGTCATTCACCCAGAAAATCCGCAGCCGCGCCTGATTCACCAGACGGTGGAAATCATTCGCAACGGTGGGGTGATCGCCTATCCGACCGACGCCAGCTATGCGCTGGGCTGCGGCCTGGGCGACAAAGAGGCGCAGCAGCGCATCCGCGCGATCCGCGGTGTGGATGAAGACCATCCGCTTACCCTGGTATGCCGCGACCTGGCCGAGATTTCCGTTTATGCCAAAGTAGACAACCGCCAGTTCCGGCTGCTCAAGGCGAATACGCCGGGCTGCTACACTTTCATCCTGGAGGCGACGCGGGAGGTGCCGAAGCGATTGCAGCACCCGAAGCGCAAGACCGTCGGCCTGCGCGTGCCGGATCATCCGATTCTCCAGGCGCTGCTGGCCGAGCTGGGCGGGCCGTTGCTGAGCACGACCCTGCAATTGCCCGGGGACGACCAACCGCTCAACGACCCTTATGATATTCGCGACTTGCTCGAGCGCCAGGTTGACCTGGTTGTGGATGGTGGCTACGGCGATGTGGACACCACCACCGTGATCGACCTGAGCGGTGAGATGCCGGTGCTGGTGCGGCGGGGCAAGGGAGACATACAACCGTTTGGACTGGAAGAAGAATAAATGGAATTAAGCATCGTACAACAGGTCGCCGTTTATGCCTTGCCGGTGGTGTTTGCCATCACCCTGCACGAAGCGGCGCATGGCTACGTCGCCAAGCACTTTGGCGACACCACCGCCTACATGCTGGGGCGTGTGAGCCTGAACCCGCTGCGCCACATCGATCCGATCGGCACCGTGCTGATCCCGCTCCTGACCCTGTTTCTGGGCGGTATCCTGTTCGGCTGGGCCAAGCCAGTGCCGATAAATTTCAACAATTTACGCAATCCGAAGAAGGACATGCTGTGGGTGGCACTGGCCGGACCCGGCGCAAATCTTGCCATGGCGCTCGGCTGGGCGGTGGTGATGAAGCTCGCCAACATGATGCCGGACAGTGCGCTTTCCCTGCCGATGTCGCTGATGGGCATGGCCGGAATCAACATCAATGTGGTGCTGATGGTGCTTAATCTGCTGCCGCTACTGCCGCTGGACGGCGGACGCATCGCTGTCAGCCTGTTGCCGAACCGGTTGGCCTACCGCTATTCCATGCTTGAACCCTACGGCATGATCCTGCTGGTGGTTCTGTTGTTCAGCGGCGTGCTGGGGGCCATCATGTGGCCGCTGATTAATGTGGCAAAATCGTTGATATTGCTGCTATTCGGTATTTGATAAGAAAGAACTAAGAACATGTTTACTGAACGCGTTTTGTCCGGCATGCGCCCGACCGGGAGCCTGCATCTTGGCCACTACCACGGCGTACTGAAGAATTGGGTGAAGCTGCAGCATGAATACGAGTGCCTGTTTTTTGTTGCCGACTGGCATGCGCTGACCACCCATTACGATACCCCAGGCATTATTGAACAGAGCGTCTGGGACATGGTGATCGACTGGCTCGCCGCGGGCGTGGACCCGTCCCGCGCAACCTTGTTTATCCAGTCGCGCGTACCCGAACACGCGGAACTGCATCTGCTGCTGTCGATGATGACGCCGCTGGGCTGGCTGGAGCGGATTCCAACCTACAAGGATCAGCAGGAAAAACTCAGCGGAAGGGATTTGAGCACCTACGGCTTTCTTGGCTACCCGTTGTTGCAAGCAGCAGATATCCTGATCTACCGCGCCAACCAGGTGCCGGTGGGCGAGGATCAGGTGCCGCACATCGAGTTCACGCGCGAGCTGGCGCGGCGCTTCAACCATCTCTACGGGCGCGAACTGGGTTTCGAAGAGAAGGCGGAAGCCGCGGTCAAGAAGCTTGGCGGCAAGCGCGCCAAGCTCTACGAGGAACTGCGCACCCGCTACCAGCAGGAGGGGGACGAGGAGGCGCTGGAATCGGCGCGCGCCCTTCTCAACGACCAGCAGAACCTGTCTTTGGGTGACCGCGAGCGGCTGTTCGGCTATCTCGAGGGCGGCGGCAAGATGATTTTGGCCGAACCGCAGGCGCTGCTCACCGCGGCTTCAAAAATGCCGGGGCTGGATGGGCAGAAGATGTCGAAATCTTACAACAACACCATTTCACTGCGCGAGGCTGAAGACAGCGTGGCGAAGAAAATCCGCACCATGCCGACCGACCCGGCGCGAGTGCGGCGCAACGACCCCGGCACGCCGGAGAAATGCCCGGTATGGCAGTTCCATTTGGTCTATTCTGAAGAAGACCGAAAGGAATGGGTGCGGCAGGGCTGCACCACCGCCGGCATCGGTTGCCTGGAGTGCAAGCAGCCGGTGATCGACGCCGTACTGGAAGAGCAGAAGCCGATGCGCGAACGGGCGCAGATGTACATGGACGACCCCACCCTGGTGCGCAACATCATATCCGACGGTTGCGAAAAAGCGCGCGAGCTGGCATCCGAAACCATGCGCGATGTGCGGGAGGCGATGGGGTTGAATTACGGCTGACCTAGCTCCATGTTAGGAATACCATGCCAAGAAAAAAGAAAATCACGCTAGATCAAGAATTCCTCGAAGGCGAGGTGCTGCGGTCCACCGATGTCGAAGAGGAAGCTGCGCCGCCGGTTCCTGCCGCCATTTATCCCACTACGCTTTACCTGCTGCCCCTGTCGGAGCGCCCATTTTTCCCTGCCCAGACCCTGCCTTTGTTGATGAACGAGGGGCCGTGGCTGGAGACGGTGAAGAAAATCGGTGAAACGCCACAGCAGATGGCGGGCATCATCCTGGTCAATCTTCCCCACGCCGAAGGGGCGACGCCGAGGGATTTCTATTCCATCGGCACGCTCGTGCGCATGCATCACCCGGTGCGCGCCGAAGGCAAGATCCAGTTCATTGCAGAGGGCCAAAGCCGCTTCCGCATCGTTAAATGGATTTCCACCAAGCCGCCTTACGTGGTGCAGGTTGAATACCCCCCTGAAATCGCGCGCAACGAAGATGAGCTGAAGGCTTACGCGATGGCGATCATCAACACCATCAAGGAGTTGATGCCACTCAACCCGCTGTATAGCGAGGAACTCAAGTTCTTCCTCAACCGTTTCAGCCCGAACGAGCCCTCGTTGCTGGCCGACTTCGCCGCTTCCCTGACTACCGTGTCGAAAGAGGAATTACAGTCGGTGATGGATGCCTTCAACCTGCGCCGCCGCATGGAGAAGGTGCTGGTGCTGATCAAGAAGGAGCTCGAGGTCGCCAAGCTGCAGTCGCAGATCCGCGAGCAGGTCGAGCAGAAGATGAGCAAGCAGCAGCGCGAATTTTTCCTGCGCGAGCAGCTCAAGGAAATCCAGAAAGAGCTAGGACTGGCCAAGGACGACAAGACCGCCGACATCGAACGCTTCAGCGAGCGGCTGGCCAAGCTGAAACTTTCCGAATCAGCGCAAAAGCGCGTCGACGAGGAGATGCAGAAGCTCTCGGTGCTCGAATCCGGCTCGCCGGAATACGCGGTGACGCGCAACTACCTCGACTGGCTGAGCCAGTTGCCGTGGGGCAGGTTTTCCAAGGACAAGCTCGATCTGGCGCGTGCGCGCAAGATCCTCGACCACGATCATGATGGTCTCGGCGACGTCAAGGAACGCATCATCGAGTTTCTTGCGGTGGGTTCGCTCAAAGGCGAAATTGCCGGTTCCATTCTGTTGCTGGTGGGCCCGCCCGGCGTCGGCAAAACTTCCATCGGCCGGTCCATCGCCAATGCCCTGGGACGAAAATTCTACCGTTTCTCCCTCGGCGGGATGCGCGATGAGGCCGAGATCAAGGGTCATCGCCGTACCTACATCGGCGCCATGCCGGGCAAGTTCGTCCAGGCGATCAAGGAATGCGGCGTGGCCAACCCGGTGATCATGCTCGACGAGATCGACAAGATCGGCGCCTCCTATCAGGGCGACCCGGCTTCGGCGCTGCTGGAAGTGCTCGATCCCGAGCAGAACGTCGATTTTCTCGACCACTACCTGGACGTGCGTTTCGACTTGTCCAAGGTGCTGTTCATCTGCACCGCCAACCAGCTCGATACCATCCCCGCGCCGCTGCTGGACCGGATGGAGACGATCCGGCTTTCCGGCTACATCACCGCCGAGAAGGTGCAAATCGCCAAGCACCACCTGTGGCCGAAACAGCTCAAGAAGGCCGGGCTGAAGCGCGGCAATCTCACCATCACCGAAGCCGCGCTGAAGCGCGTCATTGAAGGCTTTGCGCGTGAGGCGGGGGTGCGGAATCTGGAAAAGCAGCTTGGCAGCATGGTACGCAAGGCGGCGGTGAAGATCGTCGGCGGAGTGGAACAGCCAATTCGCCTGGGTGTCGATGAGGTCGAGGCATATCTGGGCAAGCCGGTGTTCATGCCGGAAAGGCCGATCACCGGCATCGGCGTGGTGACCGGCCTGGCCTGGACGGCGATGGGCGGCGCCACGCTGTCGATCGAAGCAACCCTGGTGCACACCAAGAACCGTGGCTTCAAACTCACCGGCAAGCTCGGCGAAGTGATGCGCGAATCGGCTGAGATCGCCTACAGCTACATAGCGTCGCACCTCAAGGCATACAAGGGCAACCCGGCGTTTTTCGACGAAGCTTTTGTCCACCTTCATGTGCCGGAAGGCGCGACGCCCAAGGACGGCCCGAGCGCAGGCATCACCATGGCCACAGCGCTGCTGTCGCTGGCGCGCCACGAGAAGATTTCCCGCCCGCTCGCCATGACCGGCGAGCTGACCCTGACCGGCGAAGTGCTGCCTATCGGCGGGTTGCGCGAGAAAGTCATTGCGGCAAGGCGCATCCGTATTACGGAGTTGATTTTCCCGGAAGCCAACCGGCGTGATTTTGATGAGCTGCCGGATCACATAAAGGAAGGCGTGACGGCGCATTTTGTGAGACAATTCAAAGATGTGGTGAGGATTGTTTTTGCCTGAACCAAACTTAACCACGAATTACACGAATGTTCACGAATGAACTCGAATATACAGAGGGCACAAATAAAACCATTCGTGAAAATTCGTGTTTATTCGTGACATTCGTGGTTAAAGGTTTTGATGATTGAAACCCTGCAATCGCCCGTTGCCCGCATCCACGGTGAGCCGCTCGCCGAGATGCCGCACGACCTCTACATTCCGCCCGAGGCGCTCGAGGTTTTTCTCGAAACTTTCGAAGGTCCGCTCGATCTCCTGCTGTACCTGATCCGCCGCCAGAACCTGGATGTACTCAACATCCAGATGGCAGAACTGACCCGGCAGTACATGCACTACGTAGAAATGATGCATGCCGGCCAGCTCGAGCTGGCGGCCGAGTACCTGCTGATGGCGGCGCTGCTGATCGAGATCAAGTCGCGCATGCTGCTGCCGCGTCGCGACGAGAGCACCGAGGACGAAAACGATCCGCGCGCCGAACTGGTGAGAAGGTTGCTGGAATACGAGCAGATGAAGCTGGCGGCACAGCGACTGGATGAGCTGCCTGTCGCCGGGCGCGATTTTGCACTGGTTCAGGTATGGCTGGAGCAGGCTGCGGCAAAGCGCATACCGGAAGTCAGTCTGGACGATCTGAAACAGGCCTGGCTGGGCGTGCTGGCGCGTGCCAGGGTCAATTGCCACCACAAGGTGAGCCGTGAGGAGCTGTCGGTGCGCGAGCACATGAGCCGCCTCCTGCGCCGCCTGAAGGACGAGCGCTTCGCCGAGTTCGGCGCGCTGTTCGACCCGACACGTGGAGTACCGGAACTGGTGGTGACCTTCCTCGCCGTGCTGGAGCTGGTGCGGGAGTCCCTGGTGGTGGTCACCCAGCAGGAACCGTTCGCACCGATTTATGTGAAACTGAGCCATGCAGACGCCTAATCTGAAAGAGATTAAACTGGTGCTGGAAACTGCCCTGCTGGTGGGCCAGGAGCCGCTTTCCCTGCACGAGCTGAAAAAGCTGTTCGACTTCGAACTGAGCACGGATATCCTGCGCAAGCTACTGGAAGAACTGCACCAGGACTGGACGGGGCGTGGCGTGGAGCTGGTCAGTGTAGCGAGTGGCTGGCGCTTCCAGGCGCGCGCCGAATACCAGAAACATCTCGACCGCCTCAACCCGGAAAAGCCGCCGCGCTATTCCCGGGCAGTCATGGAAACCCTGGCGATCATCGCCTACAAGCAGCCGGTGACGCGTGGCGATATAGAGGATATCCGCGGCGTTACGGTCAGCAGCCAGGTGATCAAGACGCTGGAAGAACGCGGCTGGATCGATGCGATTGGCCACCGCGACGTGCCGGGACGGCCGGCGCTGTTCGCCACCACCAAACAAATGCTCGACGATCTCGGTTTGCGCTCGCTGGAGGAATTGCCACAGCTGGAGCAGACCGACGTAAATTTACTCGCAACAACTAACGAATAGCGGAAAGCAGGACGATATGCCAGAAAAGAAGGATTCCACCGGACCGCGCTCCGATTCACCGCCAAGGAAGAAAGCGAGCAACCAGGAATTCCGCGGCGGCAAGAAGACGCCATTTCGCAAACCGCTGAAGGCGCAAAGCGATGTGAAGCCTGCCAAGGTAGAGGAAGTTCTCGCTCCAGTGTATGAAGTTGAGGAGGACGATGAGGTAGCCGACAAAGCCGCCACGCCACATGCGCGTCGAGGTCAGCCAACCCAGAAGTTGCAGAAGATCCTGGCCCAGGCCGGACTGGGTTCGCGCCGCGACATGGAAGAGCTGATCAAGGCCGGACGGGTGACGGTCAACGGTCAGGTGGCCGAACTGGGCGCGCGCATCAGCGATGAAGACATGGTGCGGGTGGATCGCAAGAACGTCCGAGTTCGCGCGGCTGGCAAGATGCCGCGCATCATGCTCTACCACAAGCCGGAAGGCGAGATCGTCAGCCGTGACGACCCGGAAGGCCGTCCCAGCGTGTTCGATCGCCTGCCACAGATGAGAACCTCGAAATGGATCGCCATCGGGCGCCTGGATTTCAACACCAGCGGCCTGCTGATTTTTACCACCTCCGGCGAACTGGCCAATCATTTGATGCACCCGCGTTTCGAAGTGGAGCGCGAATACGCAGTGCGCACCCTGGGTACGCTCACGCCCGAGCAACTGGGGCAGCTCACGGCGGGGATCGAGCTTGAGGACGGCACGGCGAATTTCGATACGATTTCCGACCAGGGCGGTGAAGGCATCAACCACTGGTACCGTGTCGTCTTGCGTGAGGGTCGTAACCGCGAGGTGCGGCGCATGTTCGAAGCCGTCGGCCTGACCGTCAGCCGTTTGATGCGGGTGCGCTTCGGCGCGATCAACCTGCCGCCGCGCCTGAAGCGCGGGCAAACCATGGAGCTGGATCCGGTACAGGTGCGTCAGATACTGAAATGGGCGGGGATAGAAGCTCCCGCCATCGCCGACAAGCAGTCGCGCCCCGACGAGGAGAAGCGAGTAAGCAGGATCAGATCACATCCTCCTGTGGCGCCAGCTGTGGCATCAGAAAAACCGGCTCGCCGTCCGCGCAAGTCGTCGCCATCCCGCTGATTTTCTGAGAGTTGGGTGAGCATGCAGCACAATTAGCGCCACTCATGCTTCGACAGGTCCAGCACGAACGGCGGAATTGAATCGCGTCGGGATTAAGCCATTTGCTCGCGGGTAAGCAGGAAGACATGCTCGTCGCCAGCGCTGGTTTCCAGCCAGGTAAACGGCAGTTCGGGGAAGGCTTCTTCCAGCGCATCGCGGTTGTGGCCGATTTCCACCACCAGTAGTCCATCCTTGTTCAGGTGTTTGGGGGCCTCGCGCAGGATCGTGCGTACATGCTCCAGACCGTCCTCGCCGCTGGCCAGTGCACCAACCGGCTCGCGCCGGTATTCCTCGGGCAGGGTTTGCATCGAAGGTGCGTTGACGTAGGGCGGGTTGCTCACGATCAGGTCGTAGCGCCGTCCTTCCAGTGCCGTGAACAGGTCGGACTGGATCAGGCTCAGCCGGTCTTCCAGGCCATAGTCGGCGACATTGCGCCGTGCCACATCGAGCGCATCGGCGGAAAGATCGACCGCGTCGATCTGGGCGTTGGGGAAGGTGAGCGCCATCAGGATGGCAAGGCATCCAGAGCCGGCGCACATGTCCAGGCCGCGGGTGATGGCTTCAGGATCCTCCACCCAGGGTTGAAGGTGTTCGCGCAGCAGTTCAGCGATGAAGGAGCGTGGCACGATCACGCGTTCGTCGACATAAAATCGCAGGTCACCCAGCCAGGCTTCATGGGTGAGATAGGCCGCAGGCAGGCGTTCCTCGACGCGGCGGCGCAGGATTTCCACCACGGCATCGACTTCCTCCGGCAGCAGACGCGCATCGAGAAACGGCTCCAGCCGGTCCAGCGGCAGGTGCAGCGTGTGCAGGATCAGGTAGGCCGCCTCGTCGAAGGCGTTGGTGGTGCCATGGCCGAAAAACAGGTTGGCCTGGTTGAAGCGGCTCACTGCGAAGCGCAGCAGGTCGCGCACCGTAATCAGCTTATCTTTCGCTTCTTCGAAACTCATTTTGTCACCAATAAATTCACCAGCGTACGCCGGTAAATTTCCTTCAGCGGTTCGATGTCGGCCACGGCCACGCATTCATCGATCTTGTGGATGGTGGCGTTGAGCGGGCCGATTTCGAGCACCTGCGGGCAGATGTCGGCGATGAAGCGGCCATCCGAGGTGCCGCCGCTGGTGGAAAGCTCGGCTTCCACCCCGGTCGTGTCCTTGATTGCCTGGGCGACAGCGTCCACCAGGCTACCTTTGGGAGTGAGGTAAGGCTTGCCGGAGAGTGCCCATTCCAGATCGTAGTCCAGACCATGCTTGTCGAGAATGGCGTGAACCTTGGCTTTGAGACCATCGACCGTGCTCGCTGTGGAAAAACGGAAGTTGAACAGGATTTCCACCGTGCCGGGCACGACGTTGGTGGCGCCGGTGCCGCCCTGGATGTTGGAAATCTGCCAGGTGGTGGGCGGAAAATATTCGTTGCCCTCGTCCCACGTGGTATTCGCCAGTTCGGCGATGGCCGGGGCGGCGAGATGGATCGGGTTCCTGCCCAGATGCGGGTAGGCGATGTGGCACTGGATGCCTTTCACCACCAGCGTGCCGGATAGCGAGCCGCGCCGGCCGTTCTTGAGGGTGTCGCCGAGTTTGGAGACGCAGGTGGGTTCGCCGACGATGCAGTAATCGATTCCCTCTCCCCGCTTTTGTAGCGCTTCGACCACGCGTACGGTGCCGTCTACCGCCACGCCTTCCTCATCCGAAGTTATCAGCAGCGCAATGGAACCGGACGCGTCGGGATTTGCGCTGGTGAATTCCTCAATAGCGGTGACGAAGGCGGCGAGCGAGGTTTTCATGTCGGCAGAACCGCGCCCGTAGAGCATGCCGTCGCGCAGGGTGGGGGTGAAGGGCTCGCTGCCCCATTTTTCCACCGGGCCGGTGGGGACTACGTCGGTGTGGCCGGCAAAGCAGATCACCGGCTTGGCTGAGCCGCGGCGCGCCCAGAAGTTGTCCACGTCGCCGAAGCGCATGCGATCGATTTTGAAGCCGATTTTTTCCAGGCGTTCGATCAGGATATCCTGGCAGCCGGCGTCGTCCGGCGTGAGCGAACGGCGGGCAATCAGGGCCTTGGCCAGTTCCAGCGTGCTGTTGTTCATCATTTAATTCCGAATAGCGATTGATAAGCGGCTTCGTCGAAGCCGAGGATGATCTTGCCGTCCATTTCCAGTACCGGGCGCTTGATCACGCTGGATTTTTCCAGCATCAGCCGGATCGCGCTGGTTTCATTGCAGACCGCGGCCTTGGCTTCGTCCGGTAGTTGGCGCCAGGTGGTGCCCTGACGGTTAACCAGTTTTTCCCAGCTGATCTGTTTCAGCCAGACCTTGAGCAGCTCCTCGCTGACACCCTGTTTCTTGAAGTCGTGGAAAGGGATTTCGATGCCGTTTTCCGTCAGCCAGGTGCGGGCCTTTTTGACGGTGTTGCAGTTGGGGATACCGTAAAGTTTCATGAGAATCATCTCAGCGATTGCAGGGATCCACATTCAGTTGCAGCCACAGTTCCAGCAGGGCCAAGTGCCAAAGCTTGCTGCCCTGGATGCGGGTGAAATGGGCTTCCGGTTCGGCCAGCAGCTTTTCCACATAAGGGCGCTGGTAGAGGCCGCGTTTCATGCAGGCGTCCGACAGCAGAATGTTGCGCATGAATTCGAGGAAATCACCGCGCACGTATTTCAGCGCCGGCACCGGGAAGTAGCCTTTGGGGCGGTCGATCACCGCATCCGGGATCAGCCCGCGGGCGATGGCCTTGAGCGGGTATTTTCCACCTTCCTTGAGTTTGAGCGAAGGCGGCATCTTGGCCGCCAGTTCTACCAATTCGTGGTCGAGAAAGGGGACACGCGCTTCCAGACCCCACGCCATGGTCATGTTGTCGACGCGCTTGACCGGGTCGTCGACGACCAGCGTGGTGGCATCGAAGCGCAGCACCTGGTCGATAAAGGTGTCGGCCTTTGGTTTCGTTAGTTCCCGCTCCACCAGTTCGGCGGTGACGTCCGGCACATGCCAGGCCGGGGCGACGGTTTCCAGGTATTCGGCATGGTCGCGGTCGAAATAGTTGAGGCGGAAGCGGTCGAGGGCGGAGCCTGTGGCCTCGTCCATACGCGGATACCAGAAGTAGCCGCCGAACACCTCGTCCGCGCCTTGGCCAGAGAGCACCACCTTCACTTCATCCGCAACCCGCTCGCCGAGCAGGTAGAACGCCACCGCATCCTGGCCGACCATCGGCTCGGCCATGTTGGCCACAGCCTCGGGCAGGCGCTTCAAGACTTCAGCGTTGGGAATGAGGTATTTGTGGTGGCGGGTCTTGAAGCGTTCCACCACCTGGTCCGAATACTCGAATTCGTCGGCTTTTTCCGCGCCTTCGCCGACATCCTCGAAACCGACCGAGAAGGTCAGCAGGTCGTCCACGTGATCGGCCAGCAAGCCCACCAGCAGGCTGGAGTCCAGTCCGCCGGAGAGAAGAACCCCGACCGGCACGTCGGAGGCCAGACGGTGGCGCTCCACGGCGCGGTTCAGCACGGCACGGGTGGCGTTCAGCCAGTCCTGTTCGGACAGCACATGCGCCGGGCGGGTGGCATCCAGGCTCCAGTAGGTGCGCTGGGTAACCTGTCCCGCGGCGCTCACCGTCATGGTGGTGGCCGGGGGCAGCTTTTTCACACCGTTGAGAATGGTGCGCGGAGCAGGCACTACGGCGTGCAGGGTGAAGTAGTGGTGCAGGGCGATCGGGTCGATGCTGGTGTCCACACCACCTGCGGCAAGCAGTGCCTGGACGCTGGAGGCGAAGCGCAGGCTGGCGCCGTCCAGCGAGTAATAGAGAGGCTTGATGCCGAAGCGGTCGCGAGCCAGGAACAGGCTGGCGTGGCGCACGTCCCACACGGCGAAGGCGAACATGCCGTAGAAGCGCTCCACGCACTTTTCGCCCCAGGCATGGTAGCCCTTGAGGATGACTTCGCTGTCGCCTTCGGAGAAGAAGGTATAGCCCATCTCCGAGAGTTCCTGGCGCAGTTCCTTGTAGTTGTAGATGGTGCCGTTGAACACCAGGGAAAGGCGGAGTTCCTTGTCCACCATCGGCTGGTCGCCGCTGGGGGAGAGATCGATGATGGCGAGGCGCCGGTGGCCGAAAGCCAGTGGGCCGTCGCTGATCAGGCCTTCGTGGTCGGGACCGCGGCGGGCGAGCTTCTCCGACATCCGCCGAATGACGGCGGTGTCAGGAGAAGCTTGGTCAAAGCGCAGTTCGCCGCAAATGCCGCACATAATGAAGGCTTAACCGCAAAGGCGCAAAGAACGTGAAGAGGAAGTCAAAACTTTGCGTCTTTGCGGTTCAGTTTTAGATCCCGCGCAACAGTTCGTTGATGCCGACCTTGGAGCGGGTCTTTTCGTCGACCTTCTTCACGATCACGGCGCAATACAGGCTGTAGCTGCCGTCCTTGGAGGGCAGGTTGCCGGAAACCACCACCGAGCCGGCGGGGATGCGGCCGTAGGTGACTTCGCCGGTTTCGCGGTCGTAGATCTTGGTGGACTGGCCGATGTAGACGCCCATCGAGATGACCGCGTTGTCTTCCACAATAACGCCTTCCACCACTTCAGAGCGGGCGCCGATGAAGCAGTTGTCGCCGATGATGGTGGGGTTGGCCTGTACCGGTTCAAGCACGCCGCCGATGCCGACGCCGCCGGAGAGGTGGACGTTCTTGCCGATCTGGGCACAGGAGCCGACCGTGGCCCAGGTGTCGACCATGGTGCCTTCATCGACATAGGCGCCGATATTGATGTAGGAAGGCATCAGCACGACATTCTTGCCGATGAACGAGCCCCGGCGCGCGGCGGCAGGTGGCACCACGCGGAAGCCGCCATCGCGGAAATCCTTGGAGTTGTAATCGGCGAACTTGGACGGCACCTTGTCGAAATAGTTGGTGAAACCGCCCTTGATGAAGAAGTTGTCCTCCATGCGGAACGACAGCAGCACCGCCTTCTTCAGCCACTGGTGGGTAACCCAGTCGCCGTTGATCTTTTCCGCAACGCGCAGCTGGCCTTTGTCCAGCATGTCGATCACCTGCTCGACGCTGTCCTTGAGTTTGGAATCGACGTTGCGCGGGGTGATGTCGGCGCGGCGTTCAAAGGCTTCATCGATAATGCTCTGTAGTTCGTTCATTGTTATTCCTAAGTTCTTTAAAAAGGCTAACCACGAATTTACACGAATGTTCGCAAATGTTCACGAATGAAAAAGGAACAGTCCCAGAGTTTTTATTCGAGCAAATTCGTGTTTATTCGTGTCATTCGTGGTTAAGTTTTTTTACCAGATTCTGGATTCTTTCCGCTGCTTCCATGCATTGCGCCAATGGCGCGACCAGGGCGATGCGGACGAAATTCGTGCCGGGGTTGAGACCGTGTGCTTCGCGCGCAAGAAAACTGCCGGGCAAAAGCGTGACATTATAATCCCGGTACAGCGCTTTCGCGAATCCCGTATCGGATACCGGGGTCTGCGCCCACAGGTAGAACGCGGCGTCGGGCTCCTCCACTTTGAGTGCCTGCCGCAGGAGCGGGGTGACGGTGGCGAATTTTTCCCGGTAAAGGCGGCGGTTTTCCTCGACATGCGCTTCGTCGTTCCAGGCCGCAGCGCTTGCTGCCTGCACCGCCGGGTTCATGGCGCAGCCGTGGTAGGTGCGGTAGAGCAGGAATTTTTCCAGGATCGACTCGCAGCCGGCGACGAAGCCGGAGCGCATGCCGGGCACGTTGGAGCGCTTGGAAAGGCTGTTGAACACCACCAGCCGGCCGTAATCTTCGCCGCCCAGCTGGTGCGCGACCTGCAGCGCGCCGAGCGGCGGCATATGCTCATCGGGGTACAGCTCCGAATAGCATTCGTCGGAGGCGATGATGAATCCGTATTTGTCGGACAGGTCGAACAGGCGCGACCATTCCTCGATATCCATCACCTTGCCGGTGGGGTTGCCGGGCGAACAGGCATAGATCAGCTGGGTGCGCCGCCAGATTTCCTCGGGAACGCTGGAGAAATCCATGGCGTAGCCGTTTTCCGGCGTGGTGTTGAGGAAATACGGCGTGGCCCCGGCCAGTAGCGCCGCGCCTTCATAAATCTGGTAAAAGGGGTTGGGGCAGATGATGACCGGGTCCGGCTTGCTGGTGTCGATGACCGCCTGGGCGAAGGCGAACAGCGCCTCGCGGCTGCCGTTCACCGGCAGGACCTGGGTGTTCGGGTTGAGCTGCGGAATGCCGTAGCGGCGCTCTATCCAGGCGCCGATACTCTGACGCAGCGCATCGCTGCCCTGGGTTGTGGGATAATTCGCCAGCCCGTCCAGGTTTTCAGCCAGCGCGCGGCGGATGAAGTCGGGTGTTGCGTGCTTCGGTTCGCCGATGGAAAGATTGATCGGACTGTAATTCGGGTTCGGCGTCACGCCGCGGAACAGGTCGCGCAGCTTCTGGAACGGGTAGGGGTGGAGCAGGTCGAGGTTGGGGTTCACAATTTTCGGGACGGTAACGTTTCTAGATGCAAACATTATAAAGGCTCGCTGCGTGGCATCCAAAGAAAAACTTCTGGCCGTTTCCGGTCTGCTCTCTGGCGCGATCATCTGGGGATTGATCTGGTACCCCTACCGGCTGCTCGAACAGATGGGCGTTTCCGGCGCGCTTTCCAGCTTTGCCACCTATTTGATCCCGCTGCTGCTCGGCTTCACCCTGTATTCCGAGCGCTTGCGGCTGCGGCATTTTCCTCCGATTCTGCTGCTGATCGGTCTGACGGCAGGCTGGACCAATCTCGCCTACGTGCTGGCGGTCATCGACGGCGAGGTGATGCGGGTGTTGCTGCTGTTTTACCTCTCGCCGCTGTGGACGGTGCTGCTGGCGCACCTGCTCCTGCACGAGCGCCTCCATTTTCATGGCTACATGGTGATGGCACTCTCTTTTGCGGGTGCCGTGGTGATGCTGTGGCGGCCGAGCCTGGGGCTGCCGCTGCCGCAGAATACGGCGGAATGGATGGCGCTCTCCGCCGGGTTGACGTTCGCCGCAACCAACGTGCTGTCGCGCCGCGCCGAGGCATCCGATATCTGGCTGAAATCGCTAAGCGTATGGGTCGGCGTAAGCGTGCTGTCGTTGCTGGCGCTGATCTACCAGCCCGCCACGCTGGCGGCTTTGCCGGTTTTGCCCTTTTCCGGATGGGTGTGGCTGCTGTTGGTCAGCATCCTGATTTTTACGGTGACCCTGACCGTGCAATACGGCTTGGCGAGGGCGCCTGCCAACCAGGCGATCGTGATTTTCCTGTTCGAGCTGGTGGTGGCGGCGGTAGCGAGCTACCTCCTTGCCGGCGAAGTGATGACGGCCCAGGAATGGCTGGGCGGTGCGATGATCGTCGCCGCCAGCCTGTTTTCAGGCAAGCTGGATGGGATTCCGCTAGCAGTCAGTCAACATGAAAAGTCGCCATCGTAGGTCGGGTTTTAAGCCGACATCCCGGAAATTCAACGTGACTGACTGCTAGTCATGGTGGTGCGGCTTGATTGCGCGGCGGTGGTAGCGGAAAACGGTGCGGGAGAGCCAGTCCTGAGCTTCTTCGTCGAGATGGGTGAAAGTGGCGTAGATCCTTGTTCCGCCCGGCTCTGGCTGTACGGCTTTAATTTTCGCGGGTAGAACCAGCGGTTGTGGCAGTTTTGGGCTGACGTAGGCGGAAATAACGATATTATCGCCCTCCGTAGCCGCTTCTTTGCAGATCCATTCCATGCCCTCGGCGCTGACAAAGGCGGGGCAGGTTGAGGGCATGGCTGCATTCTGTGTCAGCAGTTTGGCAACCAGGCTGAGCGTCAGGTCGATTTTGAATTCGAGGCGCTCCAGCACCTTGCCCACGCCGGACCCCATGTCGCCATCCCGCTCCGGCTGCATTGATTCGATCGTGGCCAATGCTCGCAGCAGCGTGACGTCGTCATACATCCAGACAGCGATATCGTCAGCCGAGGGCTCAGCCTCCGGGCGCCAACTCAGGGGGATAATGGTGAAGTAGGAAACGCCTTCCTGAGAGAAAACCCTGTCCAGTCTGTCCATTTAGTTGCTGTTCTCCGCTTGTGCTTGCTCACAGCATAACAAATTTTCTCCCCTGGCCGCCAGTAGCGCGGTGCCATAGGCGGCTTCAACGTGAGAGGAAGGCTGCACTGGCACGCCAAGGAATCGGGAGCGCATCGCGGTCCAGGCCGGATTGCCTGCCCCGCCTCCGGCGGTCAGCACCGAGTCGAGCGGGGTTGCACCCAACTCCTGCAGCAGTCGATAACCCTGCGCCTCGATTCGGGCCATCCCCTCCAGCAGGCCATGCAAAAACAGGGTGTCGTCTTGCGGTCTGGGCGTCAGGCGTGGCTCTAATTCCGGATCGTTGATCGGGAAACGCTCTCCCGGACTGGGCAGGGGGTAATAGTCCAGGCCGCTGCCTGTTTCTGGATGAACGCGGGCACTTAATTCTTCCAGTCGGGCGTCGCTGAAAAACGATCGCAGCACTGCGCCGCCGCTGTTGGAGGCGCCGCCCGCCCGCCACAGGTTGCCGATACGGTGGCTGTAGATGCCATATTGCGCTGCGTCTACCCGCTTCCGGCTCAGCAGTTTCAGCACCAGGGTCGATCCGAGCGAAGTCACTGCCTGGCCAGGATGGTCGGCGCCGCTGGCAATGAAGGCAGCGATGCTGTCGGTGGTGCCGGCGCGAATGAGACAGTCGCGCGGAAGGGCGAGGTGCTCGGCGATTTTGGCGGTGACCGGGCCGATCGCGGCTCCCGGTGCCAGGACTCGCGGCAATAGCGGTGTCACCGTCAGGCGCAGCAGCCATTCCGGGTAACGCAGGGTTTCCGGGTCAAAGCCGAGCTTGAGGCTGTTGTGGTAGTCGCTGATGCCCGGCCTGCCATGCAGCAGCGAGGCCAGCCAGTCGGCCTGGTGCAGGAAAAAGCGGGCGCGGGAAAATTCGGGCTGTTTCTGGAACCAGAGCAGCTTCGCCAAGCTGGAACTTGCGCTCAGCACCGGATGGCCGGGCGGGGCGATCTGTGCAAGCAGCCTTGCCTCGGCCTGAGCCCGCGCATCGTAGTAAGGCAGGGGCGGGCAAAGCGGCTGGTTGTCCGCGTCGCATAATAGCGCGGTGGTTGAAGTGCCGTTGATGGCGATGGCGGTTAGCCTGCGCCTGATGTCCGCCGGAATTTGACCGATCAGGTCGAACAGGGCAGCGCGCCAGGCTTCCGCGGTTTGATCGCTGAAAACCCATCGCGCCTCGGCGAGGATGTTTCCACTGCGGTCAATGGCGATTGCACGGGCGCCGCTGGTGCCGAAGTCAATGCCTAGAAAAGCGTGAGGGGTGAGGGGTAATGAGGGATGGGTCATGATGCCGAACTTCAAGAGTTTCCTCGCTTCTCACGCATTACCCATGACTTATTATCGGGTATTCGATTGGTGCGCGAAGGCCGTCAGGTCAACCAGAGGTTGCGGTTCCCAGCCCGGCTTGCGGTGTTCGGCCACGACATTGGTGAAGATGCCGCCGCGTACGTAGAATTTCGCCGTCAGGCGCATGAAACGCGGCTGAGTCGCGGCCACCAGGTCGTTCAGGATGCTGTTGGTGACGGCTTCGTGAAATGCGCCCTCGTTGCGGAATGACCAGATATACATCTTGAGGCTCTTCAGTTCGACACACTTCTGATCCGCGATGTAGTCGAGATACAGCGTGGCGAAGTCAGGCTGACCGGTCTTCGGGCACAAACAGGTGAACTCAGGGATTTCCATGTGGATATGGAAATCGCGTTCCGGGTTAGGATTCTCGAAGGTTTCCAGGGTTTTGCTGGGTTGGCTGGCCATTTTCGCACTCTCAACTAAATCGGTTAAAATGCTGTCATTATAACGCAGGCTTTATGCCCCACCTTTCCAAAACTGCTGCCGACAAAAAATTGCGTCTTACCCACATCAAACTCGCCGGCTTCAAGTCCTTCGTTGATCCGACCACGATCCCAGTCCCCGGGCAGCGGGTTGGCGTTGTCGGCCCCAATGGTTGCGGCAAGTCCAACGTGATCGACGCGGTACGCTGGGTGCTGGGCGAATCGCGGGCGCGGGAGCTGCGCGGCGAATCCATGCAGGACGTGATTTTCAGCGGCTCCGCCACGCGCAAGGCGGTGAGTCGAGCCAGTGTCGAGCTGATCTTCGACAACAGCCTGGGCAAGGCCGCCGGGCAATGGTCGCAGTACGCCGAGATCGCCGTCAAAAGGATACTTAGTCGCAACGGCGAGTCCGCCTATTACATCAACAACCTGCACGTCCGTCGCCGCGATATCACCGATATTTTCCTGGGTACCGGGCTGGGGGCGCGCGCCTACGCCATCATCGAGCAGGGCATGATCTCGCGCATCATCGAGGCGCGACCCGAGGAGCTGCGCGTTTTTCTGGAAGAGGCGGCGGGAATTTCCAAATACAAGGAACGGCGCCGCGAAACCGAGCTGCGCATGAAGGATACCCGCGAGAACCTGCTGCGCGTCGAGGACGTGCGCCAGGAGCTGGACAAGCAGATCGGCAAGCTGGAAACGCAGGCCGAGGTGGCACAGCAGTATCTGGCCTTGCAGGCTCAATTGAAGCTGTCGCACAACCTGCTGGCTTTGCTCAAAAAGCGCGAGGCGGCCGCACAGTGCGAGCGCTGGCAGCGCGAAGTGGCGCGTCTGAACAACGAGCTGGAAGCGGAAAACGCGCGCCTGCGCCAGGCCGAGAGCCAGCTGGAACAGTCGCGGGAAGCCCATTACGCGGCCAGCGATGCGCTGCATGAGGCGCAGGGCGGCATTTATGCGGCCAATGCCGAGGTTTCCAGGCTGGAGCAGAACCTGCAGCACCAGCGAGAAAGCCGCCAGCGCCTGGCCACACAGTCCACCGCCCTGCGCGAACAGGGCGAGCGCCTGGCAAGGCAGCGCGATGAGGCGCTGACAGCCCTGGAACACTGGCGCGGCGAACTTGCGGTGGCGGGTAAACTCTTGGTGCAGAACCAGGAACAGATGGAGCAGGAGAGCCGCAATCTGCCGCTGGCCGAGGAAAGTTTCCGTGGTTGCCAGCGGCGCTACGGCGAGCTGCAAAGAAGCCTTGCCCAGGCCGAGCAGGCGAAGCAGATCGAGGAAACCCATCGTGCTCATGCGCAAAGAAATTTGCAGCAACTGCAAGCCAGGCAGCAGCGTTTGCAGCAAGAGGCCGGCAGCTTGCCGCGCTTCGATGTCGCGGTGCTGTCACAGAAAGAGGTCGAGCTTGCCGATGTGGCGGGCCAGTTCGAGACGGTTCAGGCTGAATTGGCACGGCTGCTTGCAGTGTTGCCCGAACTGGAAAAGGGTGCGCGCGAGGCCAGGGACGGATTGCAAGCGGAGCAGCGCCATGCCACCGAATTGGAAGCCCGGTTGAACGCCTTGAAACACCTGCAAAGCCGCCTCGACCATAACCAGAAATTGCAATCGTGGCTGGCAAAGCACCAGCTGGAAAATTTGCCGCGACTGTGGAACAGCCTGTGCATTGAAGCGGGCTGGGAGGATGCGCTGGAAAGCGTGCTGGGCGAGCGCCTGAATAGTATTGCGCTGGAAAACATCGAGCAGGCGCAGGGGTGGCTGGGGGATGCGCCGCCGGCGGCGGTCACCGCATTCGAAGTTGCTCCCGCCCCACCGGCGGAGGAGGGTTGGGGAGAGGGGATGGTGCCTCTGTCCCGCTACGTGTCTTGGGCGGATGGCAGCGGCCCTGTTTTCCTGGGCGACTGGCTGGCTGATATCTATGTAACCGAAAACGCCGCCGAGGGTTTCGCTCAGCGTAAAGAGCTGCCGCGCGGTGCGATGCTGGTATCACGCGCGGGCCATGTTTTTACCCGCCACAGTATTCGTTTCCATGCGCCGCAAAGCGAGCTGCACGGGGTGTTGGCACGCCAGCGCGAAATCGGGCAACTGCAGGCGGATCTTGAAGTGAAGCAGGCGGCGCTGGCGCAGCGGCAAACCGCGATGGTCCAGGCCGAGTCTGCGCTGGCGCAGCAGCAGAAAGAGATTTCCCGGCTGCGCGGCGCTACGGGCGAAGCGCAGCAGAAGCAGCACCGCCTGCAACTCGAGGTGCAGCGGCTGGTGCAGGTCAGGCAGCAGGCCGAGCAGCGCCAAAAAGGGATTTCAGCGGAGCAGGCGGAAATCGCCGAACAAATGGAGCAGGAAAGCGAGCAACTCGTTGTCGCGGAAACTAGCCTGGAGCAGGGCCAGATCCAGATCGAGGCGCTGCGCGAGCAGCTGGAGCTAACCCGCCAGGAGCGTTCAGGTGTTGAGCAAAATCTCAACCGGCAACGCGAGGCGCTACGGCAGGCGGAGCGCGCCGCGCAGGAGGCGGTGTTCGTCGAGAAGAACTGCCTGAACAAGATCGGTGAACTGGAGGTTTCAAGCGTCCAGCTCGCCGAACAGGCCAATGAAGCGGTCACCCAGCTTGAAAACCTGCTCGCCGAGCAGCAGGGGTTCAGCGAGGAACCGTTGAGCCAGGCGCTGCAGCAGGGATTAGCCCAGCAGCAGGAGAAGGAGAGCGCTTTGGCGCTGGCGCGCGATGCCTTGGCCGAGGCGGCGAACAACCTGCGCGAGCTGGAGCAGCAGCGCATGAGCAGCGAGCAGAGACTGCAACCGCTGCGCGACCAGATCGGCGAGCTGTGCCTCAAGGAACAGGAGGCGCGTCTTGGCCAGGAACAGTACGAGGGCCAGCTCAGGGAAGCCGGTGCCGACGAGGCGGAACTGGTGCAGCTGATGGAGAAAAACCTCAGGCCCAATGCCCTGCAGGGCGAGATCGTCAGGCTCACGGCGGAAATCGAAGCGCTCGGCGCGGTCAACCTGGCCGCACTGGAAGAGCTGCAAGGCAGCCGGGAGCGGAGCGGCTATCTCGAATCCCAGGTCAACGACCTGAACGAGGCCATCGACACGCTGGAGCAGGCGATCCGCCGCATCGACCGGGAAACGCGGGAGCGCCTGCAGAGCACTTTCGATGCAGTGAACCGTAATTTCAGCGAGCTTTTCCCGTCGTTGTTCGGTGGCGGGCAGGCGCGCCTGGTGCTGACCGGCGAGGAAATTCTCGACGCCGGGGTACAGATCATCGCCCAGCCGCCGGGCAAGAAAAACAGCTCGATCCACCTGCTTTCCGGCGGGGAGAAGGCCCTGACCGCGCTGGCGCTGACCTTTTCCCTGTTCCAGCTCAATCCCGCGCCGTTCTGCCTGCTCGACGAGGTGGACGCGCCGCTCGACGATTCCAATACCGAACGCTTCTGCGAGCTGGTGAAAAAAATGTCCCTGCAAACCCAGTTCGTCTACATCAGCCATAATAAGATCACCATGGAAATGGCGGAGCAACTGGTCGGCGTCACCATGCAGGAAATGGGCGTGTCGCGCGTGGTGGCGGTGGACATCGAAGAGGCGATGCGGATGAAGGATGAAGTGCCGGCGTGAGTTATAATCCTAAAAAACTCAGTTGAACCGCAGAGACGCAGAGGCGCTGAGGAAAAACAATGAGTTATAGTATTGTACGACCTCACCCATTTGGAGAGACAGAAAATTGTTGTAACCCATTTACTCCTCTGCGTCTCTGCGCCTCTGCGGTTAAGCGATTGCCGTTTTTAGGATAATTTATGCAGCAATAGTCCGATAAAAAATGCGTTTACAGCAGAGGGCGCAGATGCGGTTCAATAGCTTTTGTAGAATAACGGAAATTTTATGAGCGAATTGCAAATCAGTTTGCTGGCGATCGGTCTCCTGATCGTTGTCGGCGTGTACGGTTTTAACCGTTTCCAGGAAAGGAAGTATCGGCGCATTGCCGAGAAGGCTTTCCCTGCCAAGCCGGAGGATGTGCTGCTGGACAGCGGCTCTGATACGCTTCCCGACACACTTCCGGACGCGCACGAAATTGCCGGATTTCGCAAAGAGTCGCGGATCGAGCCGGTCGTTTCGGCGCCGCCGGAGGAGTTGCCAGTGGAGCCGGCAGAGGAATGGGTGGCAGAGGAAGAAATCATCGAGGAAATCGAGCCCATCCCCGCGGTTGAATCGCAGCCGGAAGAGGAGGTAAAGCCGCCTCTCGTCGCTCAGCACGAAGACAGGCCGGACGTGCTGCAGGATGAAACCATCAATTACCGGGTTCAGCTTCATCTGAGCGAACCGGTTGGAATCGCGACTCTCATTGAAGCGATACAGCGCCAGGGAGACTTCGGGAAACGCGTGCACTGGCTCGACATGAATTCACTGACCGGCAGATGGGAAGAGCTCGGGCAGGGGAGTGCCGAGGAATATCTCAATATTGTCGCAACATTGCAGCTGGCGGATCGCTCCGGGCCGGTTTCAGAGCCGGATCTGGCGGCGTTCTGCAGCCAGGTTCAGGCGGTAGCCGACGATCTGATGGCGATCGCCGAATTCCCCGACCGGCAGCCCGCCTTGGCGCGCGCCGCGGCGCTCGATCAGTTTGGCGCCGATGTCGATGTGCTGATCGGGGTGAACGTGATCACGCAGAACGGTGTGGCCTTCGCCGCCACCAAGGTGCGGGCCATGGCTGAAGCAGCTGGAATGAAATTGCAGCCGGACGGTGCGTTCCACTTTTTCAATGAAGAAGGTGCGGATTTATTCTCGCTGGCCAATCTGGACCCGGCGCCGTTCTCCGCAGAAAACATCCGCCAGCTCAGCACCCATGGCGTTACCTTTCTGTTCGATGTGCCCAGGGTTGCCGACGGAGTGCGCGTATTCAACCAGATGCTGATGTTGGCCAGGCAGATGGCCTCCTCGTTGGGTGGGCAGGTAGTGGACGATAACCGCCGACCGCTGAGCGACGCCGGAATCGCCAGGATCAAGCAGCAGCTTGCCGACATCTACGCAAGGATGGAGGCGCAGCAGATCAAAAGCGGTAGCGCCCGCGCGCTAAGGCTGTTTTCCTAAATGGCTGTTCCGCAGGATGTCGCCGCCCGCACCCGTTTCCTGCGCGAGGAAATCGAGCGGCACAACTACCTGTATTACGTCCTGGACAAGCCGGAAATTCCGGATGCCGAGTACGACAAGCTGTTCCGCGAATTGGAGCGACTGGAGGCGGAATATCCGCTGCTCGCCACGCCCGATTCCCCCACCCGGCGCGTTGGCGCCGTGCCCCTCGCCGAATTTTCCCGACTGACCCACCGTGTGCCCATGCTTTCCCTCAACAATGCGTTCGAGGACGAGGAAGTGGCGGCGTTCGACCGGCGCGTGCGGGAGGGTCTCGGCGTCGAAGTGGTGGAATACGCGGTAGACCCCAAATTCGACGGCCTGGCAATCAGCCTGATCTATGAAAAAGGCATCCTGGTTCAAGGTGCGACGCGGGGCGACGGCTACACCGGCGAGGAGGTGACCACCAATCTGAGGACGATCAAGGCCATACCGCTGCGGCTCCATACGGCGAATCCGCCAAAGCTGCTGGAAGTGCGCGGTGAAGTGCTGATCCTCAAGGCGGACTTCGAAAAGCTCAATCGCCAGCAGCGGGAAAAGGGTGAAAAGGAATTCGCCAACCCGCGCAACGCCGCCGCCGGTTCGCTGCGCCAGCTCGACCCACGCATTACAGCCACGCGTCCGCTGGCCTTCTTTGCCTACGGCCTGGGGAGTGTCGATGGGGTGAATTTGCCGCGCAAGTTAAGCGCCGTCATGGATTTCCTGGAAAGCCTGAGAGTGCCGGTTTGCCGCGAGCGCAAGGTGGTGCAGGCGCTTGAAGGCCTGCTGGACTACTACCGCATGATCGGTGCCCGGCGTGGCGGCCTGCCCTACGATATCGACGGCGTGGTGTACAAGGTCAACGACCTGGATTACCAGGAGCGGTTGGGGTACGTCGCGCGCGCGCCGCGCTTCGCCGTCGCCCACAAATTCCCGGCGCAGGAAGCGATGACCGAGCTGCTGGGGATCGACGTGCAAGTCGGGAGGACCGGGGCGCTGACCCCGGTGGCGCGCTTGAAGCCGGTTTTCGTCGGCGGGGCGACGGTGTCCAACGCCACTCTGCACAACGAGGACGAAATCCGCCGCAAGGATGTGCGGATTGGCGACACCGTGATCGTGCGCCGCGCCGGTGACGTCATTCCGGAGGTGGTGGGCGTCGTGCTGGCAAAGCGTCATTCCGGGGCGCAGGAATTCAGCTTGCTGGAACAATACCCGGTGTGCCCGGTGTGCGGCTCCCATGTCATCCGCCTGCCGGACGAAGCGGCGGCGCGCTGTAGCGGCGGGCTGTTCTGCCCGGCGCAACGCAAACGGTCTATCCTCCACTTCGCCAGTCGCCGTGCCATGGATATCGAGGGCATGGGCGACAAGCTGGTGGACCAGCTGGTGGACAAGGAACTGATCCATACCCCGGCCGACCTGTATGAACTGGATATGGATACCCTGGCCCACCTCGATCGCATGGCGGAAAAATCCGCAAGCAATACGCTGGCGGCGATCGAGGCCAGCAAGAATACTACCCTGGCGCGGTTCATTTTCGCCCTCGGTATCCGCAACGTGGGCGAGGCTACCGCCAAAGATCTGGCGCGCCATTTCGGCGGCCTCGACGCACTGATGGCAGCAGACGAGGGTGCGCTGCAACAGGTGCCGGATGTGGGGCCGGTGGTGGCGCAGAGCATCGCCCAGTTTTTTGCCGAGCCGCACAACCGCGAGGTGATCGCTCAGCTTATCGCCGCCGGTGTGCACTGGAAAGAGGGCGCAGGGTCGCCGATCAGCACCAGCCCGATCAGCGGGAAAACCTTCGTGCTGACCGGAACCTTGCCGAACTTGACACGGGATGAGGCCAAGGAAAGAATCGAGGCTTTGGGCGGCAAGGTGAGCGGCAGCGTGTCGAAGAAGACCGATTATGTGGTGGCCGGTGCGGAGGCGGGCAGCAAGCTCGCCAAGGCTCAGGAGTTGGGTGTTACGCTATTGGACGAAGCAGGATTGATGGAGTTACTGGAAGAGAAACGATGACAAAAATAACCAAGGCGGTTTTTCCGGTGGCGGGTATGGGTACGCGCTTCCTGCCTGCAACCAAGGCCAGTCCGAAGGAAATGCTGCCGATCGTGGACAAGCCCCTGATCCAGTATGCGGTCGAGGAGGCGGTGGCGGCCGGCATTACCGAGCTGATTTTTGTCACCGGGCGCAGCAAGCGCGCGATCGAGGACCATTTCGACAAGGCCTATGAAATGGAGGCCGAGCTGGAAGCGCGCGGCAAGACCAAATTGCTCGAGCTGCTGCGCGGCATCACCCCGCCCAACGTGACCTGCGTCTACATCCGCCAGGCCGAGGCCTTGGGACTCGGACATGCAGTGCTGTGCGCCCGGCAGGTGGTGGGAAACGATCCATTCGCTGTGCTTCTGGCCGACGACCTGCTCGATGGCGTGCCGCCGGTGCTGAAGCAGATGGTTGACCTCTATGCACATTATCACAGCTCGGTGATCGGGGTGCAGGACGTGCCGCGCGAGGAAACCTCGCAATACGGCATCGTCGATGCCAAGGAATGGGAAAAGGGCATCTACAAAATGAACGGCATCGTGGAAAAGCCGCAGCCTGACAAGGCGCCTTCGACCTTGGGGGTGGTGGGGCGATACATTCTGACCCCGAGCATCTTCAAGCATCTGGAAAAAGTCCAGGCCGGCGCGGGGGGGGAAATCCAGCTGACCGATGGCATCGCCTCGCTGCTCAAGCAGGAGCAGGTACTGGCTTATGCATACAAGGGCATCCGCTACGATTGCGGTAGCAAGATCGGCTACCTCAAGGCGACCATCCAGTTTGCCCTGAAACACCCGGAAGTGAACGACGATTTCCGCGCCTATCTTTCTTCTCTCGAGTTATAAAATGATTTCGGCGCAAGAAGCACTGGATATTCTTGACGGGGCGGAGCAAATCTGTCCCGCCGAGGAAGTCGCCGCCACCGTCAAAAGGATGGCCGGTGAAATAGGCGCGTCCCTGGGGCAGTCCCATCCGTTGGTGTTGAGCGTGATGGGAGGCGCTGTGGTGTTTAGCGGCCAGCTGTTGCCCCTGCTCAATTTCCCGCTGGATTTCGACTACATTCATGCCACCCGCTACGGCAATGAAACGCGGGGCAACGCATTGCAATGGAAAGTGATGCCCAAGGAGAATGTGGCGGGGCGGGTAGTGCTGGTGCTCGACGATATCCTGGATGAAGGCCACACTCTGGCGGCGATCCGCGACAAGATACTCGGTCTCGGCGCCAAGTCATTCCACAGCGCCGTGTTCGCGGACAAGGAATTGGGTCGACCAAAGCCAATCCAGGCTGATTTTGTCGGGATCAGCCTGCCCAACCGCTATGTGTTCGGCTTCGGCATGGATGTGCGCGGGGCATGGCGTAACTTGCCCGCAATTTATGCATTAAAGGAAGAGTAAAAAAATGTTAGGAATTATCGGCGGCACCGGATTGACCCAGCTGGCAAATCTCGAGATCACCCATCGGCAGGTGATCCGAACTCCCTACGGCGAGCCATCCGGCGCGCTGACTTTCGGCAAGATCAAGGACCATGAGGTGGCTTTCATGGCACGGCACGGCTACGGCCACTCCATTCCGCCGCACGAGGTCAACTATCAGGCCAATATGTGGGCGCTACAGGCTCAAGGGGTGAAGAATGTCGTGTCGATCGCCGCTGTTGGGGGAATCAACCCGGATTACGAGCCTGGCGCCATCGTCATCCCCGACCAGATCATCGACTATACCCACGGGCGCAAGGCCACTTTTTATGAGGGAAATGGCAAGTCGGTCACTCACGTTGATTTCACCGAACCCTATTGCGAGAAAATGCGCCAGCAGTGCATGCAGGCAGCATCGTTGGCAGGAGAGAAATTCATCGATGGCGGGGTATATGCCGCGGTGCAGGGTCCGCGCCTGGAAACGGCAGCTGAAATCAACCGCCTCGACCGTGACGGCGCCACCATGGTGGGCATGACCGGCATGCCGGAAGCGGTGCTCGCCCGTGAACTGGGGCTTTGTTATGCCGCTATTGCCGTGGTCGCCAATCACGCGGCCGGCCGAAATTCCAGCAAGCATGTCATTAGCTTCGAGGAAATCGACGCCGTGTTGAAGCAGGCCATGCAGCGTGTAAGAATCATCCTGGAGCATGTAGTGGGGCTGGATGGTGATTAAAACTAATTCTGTTCGTTTAAGCTCGTTCGCCCTGAGCTTGTCGAAGGGTGAATGGGCATCGACAAGCTCAGCCCGAACGGTAATTGACCCGTATGGCGATTAGAGCCGTGTTGCGTATGGGTGACCCGCGGCTGCTGGAGGCCGCAGTCCCGGTCATTTCTTTTGATACCCCGGAATTGCACGCACTGTTGCAAGACATGCGTGACACCATGGCCGCCTTCAGTGGCGCAGGGTTGGCCGCGCCACAGGTCGGGATCGGCCTGCAAGTGGTGATTTTCGGCGTAGCCTCCAACCCGCGCTACCCGGATGCCGAGCTGGTGCCGGACACGGTGCTGATCAATCCGGAGCTAACGCATCTCAGCGACGAAATGGATGAAGGCTGGGAAGGTTGCCTGAGCATCCCCGGTCTGCGCGGCTTGGTGCCGCGTTACAAAAGGTTGCGCTACCAGGGCTTCGATCAGTTCGGCAACCAGATAGACCGCACCGTGAGCGGCTTCCATGCCCGGGTGGTGCAGCATGAATGCGATCACCTTTTGGGCATTCTGTACCCGATGCGGATCAGGGATATGAGTCGGTTTGGGTTTGTCGAGGAATTGTTCCCCGACAATCCACCTGTTGCTGAGTAGCCGGGAGTCCGGTGGTGCTTCATAGTTCAGTTGGGGAAACTCTCGGCTATGCAGGGAGACTCATAAAGGTTCGGCTTTTGCGGCGATTGTGTGGAAAGTCAAAAATAGAATTCCTTCTCTTGGCAGCATAAATCCTCGCAACGGGCGTATTCGTACTGATGATTTGGACTACAATACGAAAATCATGAACACTCTCAGCATCCTACGAAGCAAAAGAACCGAAATCCTGGCCCTTGCAGCCAAGCATGGGGCAAGCAATGTTCGCCTGTTCGGTTCGGTTATCCGTGGTGAAGATCAGGAAGGCAGCGACGTGGATTTCCTGGTGGACATGCAGGAAACCCGCAGCCTGTTTGATTTGATCGGCCTGCAACAAGACATCGAGAAGGCAATCGGTAGAAAAGTTGACGTGTTGACCCCCAACGGCATCAATCGTTACCTGAAAGACCGCATTCTGGGCGAGGCTGCGCCATTGTGACAAAAGACCGCTCTGTCTACATCCGCCACATTTACGACTGCATCGGCTGGATCAAGGAATACGTGCAAGCGGGCAAGGAAGCTTTCTTCCAGGACCGCAAAACCCAAGACGCCGTTATCCGCAACCTTGAAGTCATCGGCCAAGCCGTCAAGGATTTAGGAACCGACAGTCTGATTTCTTCCCACCCCGAAACGCCCTGGCCGCAAATCGCTGCCACCCGAAATTTTCTGGCGCACCAATATCTAGGCGTGGATTTGACGCTAATCTGGAACATCGTTGAACAACACCTGCCGCAAATGGAACAGCAAATCATCTCAATAGCGAAAACCGAGGGCATCAATCTCAATGCGCCCAATACCTTGGAATTGCCCTAGGGAAGGACTGCTCACTTGAAGTGGCTTAATGGGCATCGCCCTTGCTAGCCATTTACAAGCTGTTTTTGTTCAGGCGCAAAAAAAACATTAAAGTTTCTCCATGGTCTCCCGATAAAGGTACTGACGGCGGATTAAGTGGCTCTGATTTTTTAGGGCAACCAAAGTCGGAGGCGACAACGCCAGCGGTTAAATCACCCTACCAAGGAGAAATAAAATGCCACAAGTCATTAACACCAATATTGCCTCGCTGAATTCGCAGCGCAACCTGAATACTTCCCAATCATCGTTGAACCAGGCCTTGCAGCGCCTGTCCTCCGGTTTGCGTATCAACAGCGCCAAGGACGACGCGGCCGGCTTGGCGATTGCCGAGCGTTTTACCACGCAGATTCGCGGCCTGAATCAGGCAGCGCGTAACGCCAACGACGGTATTTCCCTGTCACAAACCGCTGAAGGCGCACTGGGCGAGGTAACCAACAACCTGCAGCGCATCCGCGAACTGGCGGTGCAGTCTGCCAACGCGACCAACAATTCCTCTGATCGCGCCGCGCTGGATCTGGAAGTGCAGCAGCGCATCGCCGAGATTGACCGGATTTCTTCCCAGACTTCCTTCAACGGCACCCGGGTTCTCGATGGCAGTTTCGGCACCTCCGCGTTTCAAGTCGGCGCGAACGCTGGCGAGACGATTTCTGTTAACTTGTCGTCGGGTGTCAAGGCCAACCAGATCGGTCAAATATCTAATGCTGCAGGGACTGCAGTAACAAACTCCGCTTCGGCTGCGGGTGCTTTCACTATCCAGGTCGGAACAGGCGCTGCGGTGGGTGTTGCCGCATCGAGTAGCTACGCAGGTACTGGCGCGAACGCGGGCGCAACTACCGCCATGGATGGTACAAGCGCATATGCCAAATTGGCGGCCATTAACGCCGCCGGCGTTTCCGGTGTTACGGCAAGCGCAACCAACACGGTCACAGAAACGGTTGCGTTCTCTACCGTCACTAACGGTACCGGTGCGCCAGCTTACACATTGGTGATTAATGGAACGACAGTGCTCAATAATACAACCGCCAGCGCTGTCATTACCGCTGACACCGTGGTTTCTGCGATCAACGCGAATTCCACGACCACTGGCGTGTCTGCCACGAAGGATGCAGTATCCGGCAAGATTACGATGAGTTCAATTGACGCCCGCAACATCACCGTGGCAGAGACGGTTACAGCAGGTACGGGTGGTACCGGTACTGGTCTCGACACTAACATCGCATCAGATAACGTGGGTACAGCCACGACTACCCTTGGCTCGATCAGCCTTAAGTCAAGTCAGGCTATCACGCTGGCGGGTGCGGACGTCGCCAAGTTCGGATTTTCCGCGCAAACCTACGCAGTGGATACCACTACCTTGACGAGTGTTAACGTTCTTAACGCTACAAACGCCAACGATGCGATGAATCGCATCGACGCCGCGCTGACCTCGGTCAGTACCCTGCGCAGCACCTTCGGCGCCATCCAGAACCGCTTCGAGTCGACCATTGCCAACCTGCAAGCGACCTCGGAGAACCTGAGCGCTTCCCGTAGCCGGATTCAGGATACCGACTTCGCCCAGGAAACTGCCGCACTGACCCGCGGCCAGATCCTGCAGCAGGCAGGTACGGCGATGCTGGCGCAGGCCAATTCGTTGCCGAACGGCGTGCTGGCCCTGTTGCGTTAAGATAGAAAGTAGCAGGAAATGGAGAGTGAGCTGGAGGGGAACCTTCAGCTCACTTTTTCCTTGTTGTCATGAGTAGGACAGACTAAACTTGTGGCGATAACCGTTTGATAGTGAGGTGATATGATGCCCACGCAGAATATTGGCCGTGTTGCCCAAATTCCCGCTCCCAGAGATGTGCCTTCTTCACACGCTGCAAGGCAGGCGCCAGTGGAATCAGCGAAACCAGCTGCGCAGCTGGAATTGCCAGTGCAGGCAGTAAAGCCCGCTGCTGAGGCCCCGGATGTGGACCAGGTGAAGCAGGCGACGGAGCGGATCAACAAGACGATACAGACACTGTCGCGCAATCTGGAGTTCACCGTGGACGAGGAAAGCCAGGAAAACGTGGTCAAGGTGGTGGATAAGGATACGGGAGAGGTGATCCGGCAGATGCCTTCCGAGGAGACCTTGCGGATTGCCAATGCGTTGGATCAATTGCAGGGCTTGATCATTAAGCAAAAGGCTTAGAATTTAGTGCTGAGTGCTGAGTTATTCGCTCAATTCGGGCTGGGCTTGTCGAAGCTCGCGTAAGGTGCAATAAGCGAAGCGCATTGCACCGTATGCCGACGTTCGGCGGGTTACGCTTCGCTAACCCCCTACGGCGGGCTCAGGGCGAATGGATTTAATCAGCGTTTCCTTAAGGCTTTCCACTCAGAACTCAGGATTCAGCACTAAATTTAGGAGATTATCATGGCGCTTTCGTCACCGGGTATCGGCTCTAACCTGGACGTTAACAGCATTGTCAGTCAGCTGATGCAGGTTGAGAGTCAGCCACTTACGAAGCTGGACAGGAAAGAGGCGAGCTATCAGGCGCAGTTGAGCGCTTATGGCTCGATCAAGGGGGCGCTGTCAACGTTTCAGAGTGCAGTTCGCGGTTTGAGCGATGTTTCAAGATTTCGTTCGTTCAGTGCGACATCCTCCGATTCAACTGTCGCATCGGTTTCCTCCTCCAGTATCGCCACGCCGGGCAGCTACGCGGTCAACGTGAGCAAGCTGGCACAGTCGCAGAAGCTGGTGGCGGCGGGACAGGCGAGCACGACAGCCGCGATTGGTTCCGGAGCCAGCACGACATTGACCTTCGATTTCGGATCTATCAGCGGTGGCACCTTTACCGCGTATGATTCGGTCGCCGGAACGGGTGGCAGCTACAGCGGCTCAGGCTTTACCAGCAACGGTGCGGGCGTCAAGACGGTAACCATAGACGCCAGCAACAATTCCTTGTCGGGCATTCGCGATGCCATCAATAGCGCCAAGATCGGCGCGACAGCGTCGATCGTCAATGACGGCGGAACTTCTCCCTACCGGTTGGTGCTGTCTCCAGACAGCGTGGGCAATAGCAATAGCATCAAAATCAGCGTGAGCGGCGATGCGGGCATTTCCAGTTTGCTTGCGCACGATCCGGCTGCCACCCAGAACCTGAAACAAACCATCACCGCGCAGAATACGGAAATGACCGTGAACGGGGTGTTCGTGAGCAAGGCAGGCACCAGCGTTTCGGACGTGATTCAGGGCGTGACGCTGAATGCGCTCAAGCTTGGCGCCACCAATGTTTCCGTTGCACGGGATACGGCTTCGATCGTCTCGGCGGTGAATGGCTTCGTCACTGCCTACAATGCCGTCAACAAGACCCTCACTGACTTGAGCGCTTACAATGCGGCAACCAAGCAGGGGGCAATCCTGCAAGGGGATTCGACGGTGCGTTCGATCCAGGCCCAGTTGCGTGGCCTGCTCAACAAGCCGCTCAACGGCGGCGGCGCTTTTTCCAGTCTTTCGCAGGTGGGAGTTACATTTAAGGTAGATGGCACACTGGCCGTGGATTCCGCCAAGCTGCAGAGCGCCATCGACAACAACTTCTCTGATATCGCCAGCGTTTTTTCCGCAACCGGCAAAACGACCGATAGCCTGGTGAGCTTTATCAGCTCGACCTCGAGCACCAAGCCGGGCGCCTATGCCTTGGCGGTATCCCAACTGGCGACGCAGGGCAAGGCCGCTGGTTCGTCTGCAGCTACACTGCGCAATGTGACCGGCTCGGCGGCTGCGGGGTTGACGATAAACCTGGGTGTTAATGACACCTTGAATGTGACAGTGGATGGCGTGGCAGCGGCAGTGACTTTGACTGCACAAACTTACGCTTCTTACGCAGCATTGGCGACTGAGGTTCAGACCCAGATTAACGCCGCCACGGGAAAAAATGTGACCGTGGCTAATACTGGCGGCGTGCTGAGCATCACGACGAACACCGCCGCCGCGACTTCCCAGGTTTCCGTGAGCGGTGGAAATGGCGTGACAAATTTGCTGGGCGCTGCGCCGACACAAAATGCAGCGATTACCGCAGGGCTGAACGACCAATTAACGGTAACGGTGGACGGCACGATCACCAGCGTTACGCTTACTGCAGGAACGTATGCGGCTGCGCAACTTGCCTCACATGTTCAATCCGCCATTAACGGCGCAGCGGCCCTGACCGCTGTGGGTAGCGCAGTAAGCGTGTCTCAGGTGGCTGGCGTAATGACGATCACGTCTAACCGTTATGGTTCTGCGTCCAATGTCAGCGTGTCTGGAACTGCGGCGACCAACTTGCTTGGCGTTACGCCTACGGTTACCGCGGGCGTGGATGCAGCTGGAACGATCAATGGAACCGCTGCCACGGGTTCCGGCCAGACCTTGACCGGCGCGACCGCGAGCGATGCGGAAGGGCTGAAGCTCCAGATTTTGGGCGGAGCGACCGGCAGCCGCGGATCGATCAGTTTCTCCAATGGGTATGCCTACCAGTTGGATGGCTTGCTGACCAAGATGCTGGATGGAAATGGGTTTCTCTCCAGTCGGACGGACGGGATCAACCGCAGCATTAAGGGTATTGGCGACCAGCGTAATGTGTTACAGCTACGCCTGGCGAATATTGAAAAGCGCTACCGTGCCCAGTTTACTGCGCTGGATGTTATGATCGGCAGCATGAACAAGACTAGCAGTTTCTTGACGCAGCAATTGGCTAATCTGCCCAAAATCAGTTAATTTGCACGTGAACTTTTTTCCGGGGTAAAACATGAATGCAATGACCCAACATGCAGTAAATGCGTATAGCCAGGTAGGGGTCGAATCGAACGTGGCGGATGCGAGTCCCCACAGGTTGGTTTTGATGCTGTTCGAAGGGGCTATCAAGGCGGTGGCCAAGGCCAGGCTGGCAATGACCAAGGGTGAGATTGCACCCAAATGCGAGGCGATTTCCAAGGCGATTGCGATTGTTCAGGAAGGGTTGCAGCTCAGTCTGGATGTAAAGGCGGGCGGCGAATTGGCGGAAAATCTGAATGGTTTGTATGAGTACATGATTCATCGTTTGGTGTTCGCCAACTTGAAGAACCAGGTTGAGCCCTTGGACGAGGTGGGAAAACTGCTGGTCGACCTGAAGAATGCCTGGGCGGCCATTGTGCCCAAGCAGGCCCAGCCGAAAATGGCGGGCGTGGTGACGGATAACACGCCGCCGCAGCGCAATACCGCAGTGAGCTATGGGAAGGCTTAGACCTTGGGGTGCCTCTAAAAATTCAGAGTTCGCCCAAATGCAAGGCGCGGAAAAAATTTCGCAGCGCAGTATATGGTTGATATGTAAGCAAGAAATTTTTTCCGCAACGCAGCAGTTGGGATGAAATCTGGATTTTTAGAGGTGCCCTTTGGTGAGTGAGTCGATTTTTGCTGCATATGAAAACCTGTGGTTATTGACGCGGCAAATGCTGAATGCGGCACAGAATGGCGACTGGGATGCACTGATAGAGGGTGAACTAAAGCGTAACGCATGGGTTGAACGCATGAGGGTGCAAAATGCGTCATCCGTCATGAATACGGTTGAGCAGCAGAAAGCCGGCGAGATCATCCGGAATGTTCTTGCTGCAGACAAGGAAATCAAGACGCTGACCGAAGCCTGGAAGGGTGAATTGCAGGAAATCCTGGGCAGCATCGGCACCGAGAAAAAACTGAGCAAGGCCTACGAAACACCCTAGCAGCCTGTCGGACTTAAAGAATCGAAGCGAAAAATGGGCTGGTCGAGGGCAGATTTTGCGAGCTTTCGCCTTACGGCGAAATGCCTGCTTACCCCGTTTCACGATTTTCAAGCCAATAGTTATTCATATTGGCGCAGGAAAGCGGGGAAATCTGCACCGGCCAGGTCATTTTGCAGCCGATTTCCTTTAAGTCAGACAGGCTGCTAGGGCACCTCTAAAAATCCCTGTTTCGTCATTCCGGCCCCGGATCAAGTCCGGGGTGACGGACCCGGAATCCAGACGCTTGATTTGACTGGATTCCGGCCTTCGCCGGAATGACGAATTTTTAGAGGTACCCCTAACCATTTCCTGATTTTTCGTGGAGAGGTGATGCAACACTACCAATCTCTGCTTGCAGAGCCACATCAAATGGTCGTCCATCCATACTTGGTCGCGACAGACTCAATCGGCATTGTCAGCGACACCGTTCCTGTTCACCCTGAAGGCAAGCATCCGTCATTCGACGATTTCAAGCAGAAAAACAAGCGCAAGCCCCGTTTGGAGGACTCCCCTGACAAACCCGATGGCAAGCATCCGGACCCTGATCATCAGATCGACGAATATGCCTGATTGAACCTATAAAAAGCAGTTCAGCCACGGATTACCAAAAGTAGGCACCTCTAGGCGACACAGATATACACAGATTATCCATTAGGCGTAGGTCGGGCTTTAGCCCGACATGTCGGGTTGAAACCCGACCTACAATCCATTGATTTTGTTGGTGCTGTCCGGCTAATGAACCTAAAAACGGCGGTTGAATCCGCAGATTACGCAGATTTCCGCAGATTTTCATAGGGTTATTTGTTTTCTTGATTAGCCCCCAACCTCAGCCAGTCTGATCACTGGCTCGGGCCGTGGGCGGGTAAGCACCGCGGCACGCATGAGCCTGATGAGAATGACCGATAGATCGAAGCGACGATTGAAACGATACTGCACCTCGGCAAGATAACGCTCCGCATATTTGGCAAATTTAAACGCATGATACGTCCCGGAAATTGCCGTCTTGAGATTGGAGAGCACCGTATTCACCCGGCGGAACTCGGGGTGAGTGGCTGCCTGACGGCCGGATCCCGTCACAATCGCCGTGTGGCTCGCCACCTCACCGGCGATAGCCTTGAAGCAGTGAAGGCCATCGGAGATCACTTGCGCCGATGCGGCCAGCGCCTTGTTTGTCCACGCCTCAAGGGCTTCCTTGGTAAAAGCAACCCGGTCCAGACGAATGCAGATGGGCTTGCCGCTCTCGGTCGTTTGCACCGCCGCCACAAACGAGATTTTGTTCTCCGAACCTCGCCCCGGTTTGCCGGGTTTCTCCCCGCCCAGATAGGCGTCATCGATCTCGACCCGGCCATCCAGCACGCGCCGGTCTTCCCGTTCCGCCATCACCTGGAGGAGCTTGTGCTTCATCAGCCAGGCGGCCTTGTAGCGCACCCCGAGGTGCCGCTTGAGTTCCAGGGCGGAGACGTTGTTCTTGGCCTGGGTTATGAGGTGCATGGCAAGAAACCAGCGAGTCAGCGGCAACTTGGTGGCTTGGAAGATCGTTCCGGCCGTGACGGTTGTCTGCGTGCGACAGCGGTAACACTGCCAGTGCTGTCGCCCCTGCCTCACAAAGGTGCTGTGCCGCTCGTCCCGGCAAGCGGGGCAACGGTAGCCTTCCGGCCAGCGAGAGGCGGCCAGCGCCGCGTGGCATTTCTCTTCCGTGCCATACTTGTCCAGAAACTCAGCCATCGAAAGCCCTCTTTGAAACTGAACCTGATTTATCGCCATGTCGCATCTCCTCAGCCAAGATGCGTTTATTATCATGCCCCCATTGGCTCACTATGTGAGCTTGGCTGAGGTTGGGGGCTAATCAAGTTTGTTTTTGATATTACCCCGGCGGGTGAATGGGTGATGTAGTGTAACATGATGATTTATCTGCGTTAATCTGTGTAATCTGCGGACAGCTGCTTTTTCAAGGATGAACAATCCGGGTTAAAGTGGCAGGATGGGATGGTTGCCGGGCGCCTCTGCCCATGCTCCCTGGCGGGGAGCTCCCGGATTACGCTATGCTTCATCCGGGCTACTTGCTACTTGCTACTTGCTGAAATTGCCGAAAATATAGCCGAGGAAAATACACAGGCTGCGCGCCGGGTTGTTTCCGAAATCCGTCGGCAATCGCTAATTCTGTCCAGGCATTCGGACATCGGCAGGACTGGGCGGGTTTCAGGTACGCGCGAACTTGTGATCACGAAATCCCCTTACGTTATTGCCTATGAAGTGACGCAAAAATCTGTTGATGTACTGGCTGTGGTTCATGCATCCAAGCTTCGGCCGGATTTCTTCAAGAGCTAGCGCATTTACGATTCTGTGCAAACTGGATGCAAAATGATATTGTGGATCATTTTTTAAGCCGAGATCCAATTTGGAATCCTTTGTTATTACCTGGCGGGAATTGCTCATAGGCGCAGTGCTGGTGCTGGCGGTTTATATCGCCGAGATGTTGCTGTTAATGCGCTCTGCCAAGCCTCGTGGATGGCGGATTTGGCAACGAGGGGCAGAAGCCCATGCCAAGAGCCGTGAAGTGCAATCCCTGGAGCTGGAGTTTACCCTGCTGCAGGAGCGGGTAGACAGGCTGCAGAAGGAGCTTGAGCAACTGAAGGCCCAGCAGGCTTCGGTGACCCCTTATACCCACGCGATCCAGATGGCGCAGCAGGGGCTTAACGTGAATGAGGTGGCGGCCAGTTGCGGCATCTCGCGCGGCGAGGCGGAGTTGATTGTCGCCTTGCACCGTAATCAATCCCCATGATTCATAACGATGTTTTAAATCAGCTGCAATTGCTGATTAAAACCTCGGCGCCACCGCTCATTGAGGTGGCTCAGACTCCGCTGGAGGAACCTCTATGGGTGCCCGGTCAGCGCCTGACAGCCATGGTGCTGGCAAACCTGCCGAACGGGCGATTCCAGGTGCAAGTCGGCGATATGGCACTCGACATGAATCTGCCCCATAATACCCAACCTGGCGATCAGGTCGAACTGACCTTCGTTTCCAATCAGCCACGCCTCACCTTCGCGCTCACCCGCGATTTGCCTGCCGCGGCAGGCAACAACCTTGCGGTCGATGCCAAGCCGCAAGTCACCCTCAGCGATTCGGTGCGTTATCTCGGCGCACTGCTGCAAAAAATTTCCGACCAAGCGGAAGCTCAGGCCGCTCCGCTCAACAAGACGGCTCCGCTGCTTTCCTCTGCACCCTCCGATATCAAGGAGTTTGCTACCTCTCTGCGCAATACTTTGTCGCAGAGCGGCTTGTTCTATGAGTCGCATCAGGCGCAATGGGTCGCCGGAGAGAGGCAGCTGACGGATTTGCGGCAGGAGCCGCAGGGTAAACTCTCGGCTCTGAATCCCGGAGCGGGAGCGGAAGTTGCGCAGAAAAATGCTTCGGTATCGATGCAATCAGAGGGGCTTCTTGCGCAAAACGCCTCCAGGATGCCGGTTCATACCGAGGCTGTTGCCTTGGTTCAGCAGCAGTTGCAGACGCTCGATTCCCGTCAGATGGTATGGCAGGGACAGGTGTGGCAGGGGCAACCGATGGAATGGCGGGTGGAGGAGCGGAGCGCGCGCGAAGGGGGTGTGGGGGAAGTGGAAATGCCTCACTGGCAGACCAGCTTGCGCCTTCATCTGCCCAGGCTGGGCGATGTGCAGGCAACACTGGCGTTTATTCCGCAGGGCTTGCGCATCGATCTCAAGGCGGTGGATGCGGTTACGGCGGAAGCCATGAGAGGCGCGCAGGACAAGCTGCGCAGCTCGATGGAGGCTTCCGGCCTGAAGGTGCTGGCCATGTCGGTGGAACGGCATGAAAAAGCCGGATAACCCGCAGCTTGCGGTCGCGCTGGCTTATAGCGCCGGCAAGGCAGCGCCTCAAGTGGTGGCGAAGGGCCGCGGTTTGCTGGCCGAGGCGATCATCGAGCGCGCCAGGGATGCCGGCGTCTATGTGCACGAGTCGCCCGAACTGGTTTCGTTGTTGATGCAGGTGGATCTGGATCAGCATATTCCACCGGAGCTTTATTTCGCGGTGGCTGAATTACTTGCCTGGATTTACCATCTGGAGCATGGAAATACAGTCAATAACCCACCGCTACCGGGATATGAAAAAACTGACTTACTGTAGTTGGTGCAGCAAATCGGTTTCAAATCGCAGCACTTCTTTCGGATTTTCCAGTTCCGCACCACTAATCAAGAAGGTATCCTCGGCACGCTCACCCAGTGTTGCGATTTTTGCCGTGTGCAGGTGAATGCGGTGCTTCAGGAGTACTTGGGCGATGCGTGACAGCAAGCCGGGGCGATCGCCCGCAACGACTGACAGCACATGGTAGACCCCCTTTTCATCAGGCTTGATCGCAATTTCCGGCGTAATCGGGAAATGCTTGAGGTGGCGGCTCAGGCGCCCTTGCAACGGAGGTTCGAGTGCCTTGTCCGGAGCCAGGCGCTGTGATAATTCATATTCGATAAAGCTCAGCAAATCACGGTAATGGGCGGAGCGGTTGGCCTCGTCCAGTACCACGTAGCTGTCAAGAGCGTAGCCATGGCGGCTGGTGTGGATTTTGGCCTCGACGATATTGAAGTCGTTGCGTTCGAAAAAACTGCAAATCCTGGCGAACAGATCGTCCTTGTCCGGCGTGTAGATCATCACCTGGATGCCTTCCCCGGCGGGGCTTAAGCGCGCCCTGACAACGGGCTGTGCAGAGTTGACCTTGCCATGGAGGTTGCGGACGTGCCAGGCGATTTCCTGTGCCTCGTGCCGAAGGAAATAGCCCGGTTCCAGTTGTGACCATAGGGCCTGGTGCGCGTCTTTACCGAAGGCGTAAAGGCGGAGAATCGACAGTGCCTCGGTTTGCCGTGCCTGAAGGTGCGTCTCCAGCGGGGCGCTTCCACTCGCAAGATAACGTTGCGTTGCCCTGAACAGGTCCTCCAGCAGCTTGCCTTTCCAGCCATTCCAGACCTTCGGGCTGGTGCCTCGAATATCGGCGACGGTGAGTAAATAAAGTGCGGCGAGGTGGCGCTGGTCGCGGACCCGCTTGGCGAAGGATTCGATCACTTCGGGGTCGCTGGTATCCTGCTTTTGAGCTGTGGCTGACATGACCAGATGGTTTTCCACCAGCCAGGCGACCATGTCGGTGTTCTCCTCGCTCAGACCGTGCAGTCGGCAAAAACGGCGTGCATCCCCCGTACCCAGCGTCGAGTGGTCGCCGCCCCTTCCTTTGGCGATGTCGTGGAACAGGCCCGCCAGATAGAGCACCTCCGGGTGTTCGAAGCCGTTGATGAGTTCACTGGCCAGCGGAAATTCATGGACGAATTCCGGAACGGTGAGGCGCCGAAGGTTGCGCACCACCATCATGATGTGCTCGTCCACCGTGTAGACGTGGAATAGGTCATGCTGCATCTGGCCGACAATCCGGCCGAAGGCTGGAATGTAGCGTCCCAGGATGCCGAGCTGGTTCATCAGGCGCAGTTCGTGGGTGAGCCCGCGCGGTTGCCTGATGATTTGCATGAACAGCGCCTGATTGCTGGGCTGACGCCGGAAGGCGGCATTGACTTTCGGCGTCGAACGCCATAATGCGCGTAGTGTGGCTGCGCTCATGCCACTCATTTCGGGGTGTTGCTGTAGCAGCAGAAAGCTTTCCAGGATGATGCCCGGTTCACGCTGGAATGCGTCTGCATCGGTGATTTCGAGCAGCCCATTGCGGGCCTGGAAGTGTTCGTTGATCGGGTCAACCTGCCATGGGGCAGCAGGGGAGGCGCGTTCACGCAGATTTTTCAGCAGGATTTCGTTGAGCAGGCTGACCGCCTTGGCGGTGCGGTAATAGCGCTGCATGAGCTGTTCGCTGGCCCTGCGCTGGACTTTGTCCGAATATCCGCATTGTTCGGCAAGCAGCGCCTGGTGGTCGAACAGAAGGCGATCCTCGCGGCGCCGGGCGAGGTAGTGAAGGCGGATGCGCAGGTTTTCCAGAAAGCGTTCGTGGCTACGGATTTGACGGGCTTCCTGGGCGGTAATGATGGATTCGAGCGCCAGCTTGTTCCAGGTGTCTCCTAAACCAAGCGCGCGGCTGACCCACAGGATGACTTGCAAATCCCGCAGGCCGCCCGGGCTTTCTTTCAGGTTGGGTTCCAGGTTGTAGGCGGTATCGTGGAAGCGGGCGTGGCGTCGCTGCTGTTCCCGCAGCTTCGCCTCGAAAAAATCCTGCGCATTCAGGTTTTCCTGCACCGCAACGGTAAATCTTTGAAACAGCGCGCGGTTTCCGGCTAGGAAGCGCGCTTCGAGCAGATTGGTCTGGACCGTGATGTCCTTCGCTTCCTCCAGGCATTCGGGCAGGGTGCGCACGCTGTGGCCGACTTCCAGGCCGATGTCCCAAAGCAACCCGACGAGCTGCTCCAGCTTCTGTCCGAGCGTCTCATCCGGGTCAGCGGGGAGAAGAATCAGCAGATCGATGTCGGAGCCGGGGAAAAGCTGTTTTCGGCCGTAACCGCCAACGGCAATAAGCACGCTGGAGGAAGGTAAGGATAACTGACGCCAGATGGTCTGGAGCAGCTTGTCCACCAGCCTGCTGTGGTCCCGCAGGAGAGCGGCGGCATTGCCGTTCTCAAGATAGGCCTGGCGCAGCCCATTCCTGCCGTTCTGGAGAATTTCGCGCCAACGCGCCGTATCCAGTGGAGGGTGAGCCATCTAGGTCAGCTGATAAAATCGGGCTTCTTGGGCGATCCGGCGGACAGTGTCAAGACTTCATAACCGGTTTCGGTGACCAGAACGGTATGTTCCCATTGTGCCGACAGGCTGTGATCCTTGGTTACGATGGACCAGCCGTCACCGAGTTGGCGAATATCGCGCCGGCCGGCGTTGATCATCGGCTCGACGGTGAAGATCATGCCGGGAACCAGTTTTACGCCCGTTCCGGCCTTGCCGTAGTGTACGACCTGGGGTTCTTCGTGGAAATTTGCGCCGATTCCGTGACCGCAGAATTCGCGTACTACACTGTATCCATTGCTCTCGGCATGCTGCTGAATGACATGCCCAATGTCGCCCAGGTGGGCGCCTGGTTTGATCGCGGCGATGCCGAGCCACATGCACTCGAAGGTGATTTCACACAAACGCTTTGCCTGGATGGAGGGCTCGCCGACATAGTACATGCGGCTGCTATCCCCATGATAGCCGTCCTTGATGGTGGTGACATCGATATTGATGATGTCGCCGGGTTTGAGCTTCCTGTCGCTGGGAACGCCATGGCAAACCTGATGGTTGACGGACGTGCAAATGGATTTGGGGTAAGGGTGGTGACCGGAAGGGGCGTAATTCAGCGGGGCGGGTATGGCATGCTGCACGTTTACGGTGTAATCGTGGCAGAGCTTGTCCAACTCGTCGGTGGTGATGCCCGCCTTGACGAAGGGCCCGATATAGTCGAGGAGTTCGGCCGCCAGTTTGCCGACGATACGCATTTTTTCAATTTCTTCCGGGGTTTTGATTGTGATGGACATGGCACCGCTGATCGAATTAAATTGCGGTCAGTATATCAAATTACAGGGAGTCCCAAGATTTGGAGAAAACAATGAGGTGGATAAAAGCATTTTTGTTCTCTGTACTGTTGCTGCAAGCGGCCTTGCCGGCTGATGCCGGCGGATATTCAGCGAAGCCTGTTCACAAGGTGGTTTTTCAGGTGAGCGACAATGAACCGCAAAAGTGGTACCTCACCCTCAGCAATGCAAAAAACGTGCAGCAAGAACTGGGTATAAAGAATGTGCAAATCGAGGTAGTGGTCTACGGCCCAGGCCTGGACATGGTGTTGCTGGAAACCGAGATGGCCGAGAAAATCGATGAGGCCATTAGCAGCGGCGTGAAAATCGTGGCCTGCGAGAACACCATGATCGGCCGCAAGCTGACTCATGCCGATATGTACCCAGGAATCGGCTATGTTAAAGCGGGGGTGGTCGAGTTGATGAAACGACAGCGCGAGGGATGGGCTTATATTCGGCCTTGAGGAATGGTGGTCAGGCATGTTAGAATTGTAAGTTAAGTTTTATGGCCAATGGCTTGAAAACTTGAAACTTCGCACATCCGCTTAACGTACAGGGTGCCCGGCTAGCCGGGTGGTATCGGGCGGATGGAGGCATAACCCTTACTAGGAGCAGCAAAATGTCAGTGACCATGCGTCAGATGTTGGAAGCGGGCGTCCATTTCGGACACCAAACCCGTTACTGGAACCCCAAGATGGCGCCGTTTATTTTCGGCGACCGCAACAAGATACACATCATCAATCTGGAAAAAACCCTGCCGATGTACCAGGATGCGATGAAGTTCATGCGCAAACTGGCTTCGAACAAGGGCAGCATCCTGTTTGTCGGCACCAAGCGTCAGGCTCGTGAAATTCTCAAGGAAGAAGCAGAGCGCGCGGGTTGCCATTTCGTGAATTTCCGCTGGCTCGGCGGCATGCTGACCAACTTCAAGACGGTCAAGCAGTCCATCAAGCGTTTGCAGGAAGTGCAGACCATGCTGTCGGAAGAGAACATCGGCAAGCTGGCCAAGAAAGAAGCTTTGCTTCTTCGTCGCGAACTGGACAAGCTGGAACGCAGTCTGGGCGGGATCAAGGACATGGGCGGCCTGCCGGACATGATTTTCGTGATCGACGTCGGCCACGAGAAGGGCGCGATCACTGAAGCCAACAAGCTGGGCATTCCGGTGGTTGGCGTGGTGGATACCAATAACTCGCCGATTGGCGTGAATTACGTTATTCCCGGTAATGACGACTCGACTCAGGCCATCCGGCTGTACGTCAGGGGCGCCGCCGATGCGATTCTGGAAGGGCGTAGCCAGTCACTTCAGGAGATCGCCGGCGAGGAGTTCGTCGAGGTTGAAGAACCGGCGGCTGAGTAATCAGCCCACAAAAAAGGGGCCTTCGAGCCCCTTTTTTATGTCTGGATTTGAATTTTAATGGTGCGCGTGCTGTAAAAAGCGCTAGCTGCGCCAGTTTTAGCTGCGGCAGCTTAATATATCTTAGCAAGGAGTTTGAAAATGGCGGAAATTACCGCAAGCATGGTGAAGGACCTGCGTGAATTGACCGGCCTCGGCATGATGGAGTGCAAGAAGGCACTGGTTGAGGCGGACGGCGATATCAAGGCGGCTGAAGATGCGTTGCGCATCAAGAGCGGCGCCAAGGCCGGCAAGGCAGCCAGCCGCATTGCGGCGGAAGGCGTGGTGGCCAGCTTTATCAGTGCCGACCGCAAGACCGGTGCCCTGGTCGAAGTCAACTGCGAAACCGATTTCGTTGCCAAGAATGATGATTTCAACAACTTCGCCAAGGAAGTGGCTCAGGCCGTAGCGCAGCAGAACCCATCGGATGTCGCCGCTCTGTCCGAGATGAAGCTGGCTTCGGGCAGCGCCATTGAGGAGGCACGCCAAGGCTTGGTGATGAAGCTGGGCGAAAATATTGCGGTGCGCCGCTTTGTCCGCTTCAGTTCTGCTGGCCAAATGGCTGTCTACCTGCATGGCACCAAGATCGGCGTGCTGGTGGATTACACCGGCGGCGACGAGGTGCTGGGCAAGGATATCGCCATGCACATCGCTGCCAGCAAACCGGTTTGCGTTTCCAGGGAGCAAGTGCCTGCCGACCTGCTCGCCAAGGAACGTGAAATTTATACTGCCCAGGCGGCCGAAAGCGGCAAGCCTGCCAACATCGTCGAGAAGATGGTGGAAGGCCGGGTTGCCAAGTATCTCGCCGAGGTGACCCTGGTTGGTCAGCCCTTCGTCAAGAATCCCGACATGACTGTGGAAAAGCTGCTGGCCTCCAAAGGTGCCCAGGTTAATGCCTTCCAGATGTTCGTGGTGGGCGAGGGTATCGAGAAGCGTAGCACCGATTTCGCCGCTGAAGTGGCGGCTGCCGCAAAGGTGTAATGTCTATGGCTACCCCCAAGTACAAACGCATTCTGCTCAAGCTTTCTGGCGAAGCGCTGATGGGCGATGACAGCTACGGTATCAACCGTGATGTGATCGAGCGCATTGTTTCCGAAATCGGCGATGTGACGCGACTTGGGGTGGAAGTCGCGGTAGTGATCGGAGGCGGTAATATTTTCCGTGGCGTGGCCCCCGCAGCTGCGCGAATGGATCGTGTCACCGCCGACTACATGGGCATGCTGGCCACCGTGATGAACGCACTCGCACTGCAGGATGCCATGCGGCGCGCCGGCCTCATCGCGCGGGTGCAATCGGCGCTGACCATCGAACAGGTGGCGGAACCCTATATTCGCGGCAAGGCGCTACGCTATCTGGAAGAAGGCAAGGTCGTGATTTTCGGTGCGGGCACCGGCAATCCATTCTTTACCACCGACACCGCCGCCGCTCTGCGCGCCTCCGAGATGGAGGCGCAAGTGGTGCTGAAGGCGACCAAGGTGGATGGCGTTTATACGGCGGATCCGAAGACTAATCCGGAGGCAACACGCTATGACCGTATCAGCTTCGACGAGGCAATTGCCAAAAACCTCAAGGTCATGGATGCCACCGCGCTGGCGCTGTGCCGCGATCAGAAAATGCCGCTGTGCGTGTTCAGCATTTTCAAGCATGGCGCGTTGAAACGCGTAGTGCTGGGCGAAGATGAAGGAACGCTGGTTGAGTGTTAGTTATGTAGGGTGGGCACCTTTTTTGTGCCCACGCGGTGTACCGAGTTTATTTCCGCGTGGGCAAAAGAGCGTTGCCCACCCTACCAGGAAGGATTCTTGACATGATTGCAGACGTAAAAAAATCAGCCGAGCAAAGAATGCAGAAGAGCCTGGAGGCTCTGAAGGTGGACTTGGGTAAGGTGCGCACCGGGCGCGCTCATACCGGGATACTCGATCACGTGATGGTCGATTACTACGGTTCTCCAGTACCGATCAACTCGGTTGCCAACATTAACTTGATCGATTCGCGCAACATCGGTGTGACGCCATGGGAAAAGAAAATGGTGGGCGCTGTCGAGAAAGCGATTCGCGACTCCGACCTGGGCCTTAATCCCTCCAGCCAGGGCGATCTGATTCGGGTTCCGACGCCGGCGCTGACGGAAGAGCGTCGCAGGGAATTGATCAAGGTCGTCAAGAACGAGGCGGAAAACGCCAAAGTGGCCGTGCGCAATGTGCGCCGCGACGCCAATGGAACGCTCAAGGACCTGCTGAAAGATAAAGCGATCAGCGAGGATGATGAGCGTCGCTCCCAGGAAGAGATCCAGAAGCTGACTGACCGGTATATTGCTGAAGTCGATAAGGTCCTTCAAGCCAAGGAAACCGATCTGATGGCAATCTAGAGGCGCGAAGTGGCCCTGTTTACCAGCTCCACTCGCAACATCCCCGAAACCGGGGAGGTGCCGCAACATATCGCCATCATCATGGATGGCAACGGCAGGTGGGCCAAGAAGCGCCTCATGCCGCGCATCGCCGGTCACAAGCGCGGCGTTGAAATCGTCAGAACCACCGTAAAGGCCTGTTCCGAACTTGGGGTCGAATATCTGACGCTGTTCGCCTTCAGCAGCGAAAACTGGCGCCGCCCGGCAGAGGAAGTCTCGTTTCTGATGCAACTGTTCATGCTCGCCCTCGAACGGGAAGTCGCCAAACTCCATAACAACAACATCCGGCTGAAAGTGATCGGCGACCGTTCCCGTTTTGAGGGCAAACTGGTCGAGATGATCGCTCGTGCTGAATCCCTCACGCAAAACAACACCGGGTTGACTCTGACCATCGCCGCCAATTACGGCGGTCGTTGGGATCTGGTTCAGGCCACACACAGGATGCTGGAAGCCAATCCTGACTGTGGCCAGACTTTCAAGGAAGAGGATCTGGAGCCCTATCTTTCCACCAGTTATGCGCCGGAGCCGGATCTGTTCATCCGCACCGGCGGGGAGCAGCGCATCAGCAACTTCATGCTTTGGCAGTTGGCCTATGCCGAGCTGTATTTTACCGATACCTTGTGGCCGGATTTCAATACCATGGCCTTGAAGCGCGCGATCAAGTCCTTCCAGCAAAGAGAGCGCCGCTTCGGACGCACCAGCGAGCAACTCAAAAAAAATGCTTAAGGTACGCGTTCTGACCGTTCTGCTGCTGTTGCCTTTATTTTTAGCCGCACTGTTTCTTCTTCCGAAAACGGGTTGGGCGCTGCTGATGCTGGGGGTGGTGCTGATCGGCGCCCGTGAGTGGTCGAAAATTTCCGCTTTTTCAGGTTTTCAGGGCTGGGTTTATGTGCTGCTGACGCTATTCATCGGTCTGGCGCTGCTGCCCGAATCTTCCCGTTCAGCCAATTTGGTGTTGTACGGCGTGGCCTTTCTTTTCTGGACTCTCCTGGTTCCGCTGTGGCTGCGCAATCAATGGCGTGCCCGGCAATGGCCGATAATGGCGCTGATCGGTTGGATTGTTTTGATTCCCACCTGGCTTGCCCTGGTGGAGTTACGAACCTTCGGTCCCGAACTGCTTTTGGGTCTGCTGGCGGTGGTCTGGGTCGCCGATACCGCCGCCTACTTTGCCGGCCGAAAATTTGGCCGGCACAAGCTCGCTCCGGCGATCAGCCCGGGTAAAACCTGGGAGGGTGTCGCCGGCGCATTTTTGGGCGTTACCTTGTATGGATTGGCGTGGGGGATGTGGAACAGCCTCTCCGCACCGTTCAATTCCGGCCTGTGGCAGGGAATACTGTTACTGTGGTTGCTGACGTTGTTCAGCATCCTGGGGGATTTGTTCGAATCCTGGATGAAGCGCGTGGCGGGGCTCAAGGATAGCGGTCGGATTCTTCCCGGCCATGGCGGCGTGCTCGACCGCATCGATGCCCTGACGGCGGCGCTACCGCTGGCCGCTTTCGGTTTGTTGCTCAAGAATTATTACGCATTTTGACTTATGAAAAAAACATTCAGCCACGGATTAGCACGGATAAACACGGATTATCAATGAGTGAACTTCATCATCTTGCTCGCCTCCACGGTGAATGATGCATTTTCCACAACGCTATGTTTTATCCGTGTTCATCCGGGGCTAACCGGTTTTCCTTGATTTAAGCAGATGCCAAAAATTCAAAATATTACCGTGCTCGGTTCGACCGGAACGATCGGCATGAATACCCTGGATGTCGTTGCGCGCCATGCCGAGCGTTTCCGTGTCGTGGCGCTGACCGCGAATCGTCAGATTGAACGCCTGTTTGAGCAATGTCGGCAATTCCTGCCCGATTACGCGGTCATGCTGGATCCGGATTGCGCCGAGGTATTGCAGGGCAGGATCAGGCTGGCTGGCCTCGATGTCGAGGTGCTTAGCGGCATTGAGGCGCTGGAAAAGGTGGCGTCGCTACCCCAGGTGGACAGTGTGATGGCGGCGATTGTCGGCAGCGCCGGGTTGCGCCCCTCGCTAGCCGCAGCCAAGGCGGGCAAGCGCATTCTGCTGGCCAACAAGGAAACGCTGGTGATGTCGGGCAGCGTTTTCATGGATGCGGTCAGGCAACACAAAGCCACTTTATTGCCTATCGACAGCGAGCATAATGCGATTTTCCAGTCGCTGCCGAGAGATTTTTCCAGTGATCTGGAAACCTCGGGGGTCAAGCGCATCTTGCTCACCGCTTCGGGCGGACCTTTCCGTACCGTGCCGTTGTGCGACCTGGATAATGTGACGCCGCAGCAGGCTTGCGCCCACCCGAACTGGGTCATGGGGCGGAAAATCTCCGTGGATTCGGCGACCATGATGAACAAGGGCCTGGAAGTCATTGAGGCGCACTGGCTGTTCAACGCCGACGCGGATAAAATCCAGGTGGTGATTCATCCCCAGAGTGTGATTCATTCCATGGTGGAGTATATTGATGGCTCGGTGCTGGCGCAGCTGGGCAACCCTGATATGCGCACGCCGATTGCTTATGCGCTGGGCTTTCCCGAGCGGATCGATGCAGGGGTTTCCTCGCTGGATCTGTTCAAGATCGCGCGTCTCGATTTCGAGGCGCCGGACACCGTTCGTTTTCCCTGTCTGGATCTGGCCTACCAGGCTTTGCGGCAAGGAGGCACGACTCCCGCCACCTTGAATGCGGCGAACGAAGTGGCGGTAGATGCATTTCTCGAGGAACGCATTCCTTTCAAACTGATTCCTGCCATGATCGAAAGCGTGCTGGAAAAAAATAGTTCTAAACCGGTCTTGGCACTGGAAGATGTGATCGAGGCAGATGCCGAGGCGCGCGAATCGGCACGGGAGTGGATGCGCGTGATGGGATACACATGAGCCTGTTGTTCACCCTTGCTGCATTTGCCGTGACGCTCGGCATTCTGATCGTTGTTCACGAATACGGCCATTACATCGTGGCGCGCTGGTCCGGTGTCCGGGTACTACGTTTTTCCGTAGGTTTCGGCAAGCCGCTCGTCACCAAAAAATTTGCGCCGGACGGCACGGAATGGGTGTTGGCCGCCTTCCCGCTGGGCGGCTACGTCAAGATGCTGGACGAGCGGGAAGGGCCGGTTGAGCCTGCCGATGTGCCCTATGCCTTCAATAGCCAATCCATTTATCGCCGCATTGCCATCGTGCTGGCCGGGCCGGTCGCGAACCTCATTCTTGCCGTGCTGTTGTACTGGTTCCTGTTTGTTTACGGCGTACCTGGCATCAAGCCGATTCTGGGTGAGGTGCCGTTTGCCACCCCCGCCGCAGCTTCGTCTTTTCATCGCGGCGATACGATTATCCGGATCGGCGACGAGCCGGCCGCGACCTGGCAGGATGTGAGCTGGATATTGCTACAGCACGCCGTTCAGAAATCCGTTGTGGAAATTGAAACCCGCAACGAGCGCGGCGAAATCGCTACGCATCAGCTTGACTTGAGTGGCTTGTCATCCGACGAGCTGGACAATGATTTCATGGGAAAGCTTGGGTTAATGCGCTTCCAGCCCGACTTGCCGGCAAAGATCGGCAAGGTTTTGCCGGACGGTGTTGCAGCCAAGGCTGGCCTGAGGGTCGGGGATGAAATCCTTTCCGTGAACCAGACTCCGCTCGATCATTGGCAAGAACTCGTGCAATGGGTCAGGCAAAATCCCGGTCTGCCTCTGACGATGGACATAAAAAGAGGCGGCGACTATTTCCAGGTAAAAGTGACTCCCGATCCAGTAAAGGAAAATGGACATTCCTCCGTAGGCAAGATAGGCGCGTCGCCGATGGTGGATCCGGCCTTATTTAAAAAACTGGTTACGGAAGTGCGTTATCCCATCGGCAAGGCCTTTGTGCAGGCGCTGCGGAAAACACGGGATACGTCATTGTTCAGCCTGAAAATGCTGGGCAAGATGGCCACTGGCCAGGTTTCCTGGAAGAATATCAGCGGCCCGATCACCATCGCCGATTATGCCGGCCAATCCGCACGCTTCGGCTGGGTGCCCTACATCAGCTTTCTGGCGCTGATCAGCATCAGTCTCGGAGTGCTCAATTTATTGCCCATCCCCTTATTGGATGGGGGGCATTTGATGTATTATATGGTCGAAATGATCAAGGGGAGCCCCGTTTCCGAGAAAACCATGGAAATTGGGCAGCAGATCGGTATTGCGATCCTGCTGACATTAATGCTTTTCGCTTTTTATAACGATATTAACCGTCTGGTTGTTGGCTAAACAATAATGAAATTAAAACTCCTGCCGATGTTGTTGATGAGCTTGTATGGTGCTTCTGCCTGGGCGATTCAACCATTTGTCATCAAGGATATTCGGGTCGAGGGAATCCAGCGTACAGAGGCCGGGACGGTATTCAGCTACCTTCCGGTCAAGGTGGGCGAAAAACTGGACGACGAGAAAGCCGCTGCGGCCATCAAGGCATTGTATGGAACCGGTTTTTTCAAGGATGTGCGGCTGGAAGTTGAAAACGATGTGTTGATCGTCATGGTGCAGGAACGTCCGTCGATTTCCCAAATCGATTTCATAGGACTCAAGGAATTCGACAAAAAGCAGCTTGTGGATGGGTTGAAACAAGTCGGGCTGGCCGAGGGCCGGATTTTCGACAAATCCCTGCTGGACAAGGCTGAGCAGGAACTTAAACGGCAATATCTCAGCCGCGGCAAATATGCGGTTGCGATTACCACCACCGTAACGCCGCTGGAGCGCAACCGCACCGCCATCAGCTTCAATATCAGCGAAGGCGAAGTGGCGAAAATCCAGCAGATCAACATAGTTGGCAACCAGGCTTTCCCGGAGAAGGACCTCCTCGATCTGTTCGTGCTTTCCACGCCCGGATGGATGACCTGGTGGAGCAAGAACGATCAGTATTCCAAGCAGAAACTGGCTGCGGACATCGAAACGCTGCGCTCCCATTATCTGAACCGCGGTTATCTCGAATTCAATCTGGATTCCACACAGGTATCCATTGCCCCCGACAAGCAATCCATCTATATCACCATCAACATCACCGAAGGCCGGAAATATACCGTTTCCGACATCAAGCTGGCGGGGGAAATGCTGGTGCCTGAAGAGGAGCTGCGCAAGCTGATCAAGATTCAGCCGGGCGATGTCTTCTCGCGGGAAAAGCTGACCGAAAGCACCAAGTTGATCGGTGATCGCCTGGGCAAGGATGGCTATGCGTTTGCCAACGTCAATGCGGTTCCGGAACTCAACAAGGAAAAGCAGGAGGCGAAATTCACCTTCTTCATCGACCCGGGTCGGCGGGTTTATGTGCGGCGCATCAACGTAACCGGCAACACAAAAACGCGGGACGAAGTCGTCCGCCGCGAGATGCGCCAGATGGAAGGTGCCTGGTACGCTTCCGATAAAGTCACCCGGTCACGCGAACGGGTTGACCGCTTGGGATATTTTTCCGATGTCAACGTCGAAACGCCGGCTGTTGCCGGCACGACCGACCAGGTGGACATGAACGTCAGCGTGACGGAAAAACCCACGGGTAGCATCATGGCGGGTGCGGGTTTTTCCAGTTCGGAAGGCTTCATTCTTAGTGGCTCCATTTCACAGGCCAACGTGTTCGGCAGCGGTAACATGCTTTCAACGCAGATCAACACCGGCAAGATCAATACGGTGTATTCGCTGTCCTACACCAACCCTTACTATACTGACGATGGCATCAGTCGCGGCTTCGACATCTTCAGGCGCAAAACGAACTCCTACTCCTTGGCGGTTTCCAGGTACGATTCCGATACCGTAGGCGGCGGGGTGCGTTTTGGCGTGCCGCTGAACGAAAAGGATACGGTCAATTTCGGTTTGTCGATCGAGAGAACCCAATTAAGGGTGTATACCGATCCCGCTGCTGGAGCAGTCAGTCCTCCGCGTTATGTGGATTATGTCAAAGAATTTGGCGACACCAATACCACATTGCGTGGGGATGCCGGCTGGGCAAGGGATACTCGTGACAGTATTATCTACCCGACAAAAGGCAGCCTGCAAAGGGCATTTACCGAGGTGGGGCTGCCCGGCGGGGACATTAAGTATTACAAGCTTTCCTATCAGCATCAATGGCTCAGGCCTTTGATTCAGGATTTCACCCTGATGTTAAACGGCGAAGCCGGGTATGGCAACGGTTACGGCGGGAAACCGTTGCCCTTCTTCAAAAGCTTCTTCGCTGGCGGCAATACTTCGGTGCGTGGTTTCAAGTCCTTTTCGCTCGGGCCTAAAGACATCGATGGCAATGCGCTGGGTGGCAATCGTCGTCTGGTGGGCAATGCAGAGGTGCTGTTTCCGTTCCCAGGCATGAAAAAGGACAAGTCGCTGCGCTTGAGCGTTTTTGTCGATGGCGGTACGGTGTTCGGCAAGGAAGACAAGATGAGTTTCAGCGACATGCGTTATTCCACCGGTCTTGCCGTTAGCTGGCAGTCGCCGATGGGGCCGATGAAATTCAGCATTGCCGCGCCGCTCAATTCCAAGGAAACAGATCGATTGGAGCGGTTCCAGTTTATTTTGGGTTCCACGTTTTAATCGCGATTTCAGGAGATCAAGTTGAACAAGATTATTGCTGTTGTACTTGCTGCCACCCTGTTGCCGATTGCGGCAGGGGTATCTGCCGCCGAAACGAAGATCGGCTTCGTCAATACCGAGCGGGTTTTTCGGGAAGCGGCCCCGGCTATGAAGGCACAGAAAAAACTCGAGAAGGAATTCGCCGTACGCGAGCAGGAACTGCAAAAAATGGCGAAACAGGCCAAGGAATTGCAGGCTCATCTGGAGCGGGAAGGCGTGACGATCAGTGAATCGGATCGACGCAACAAGGAGCGCGACCTCGCCAATCTGAATCGCGATTTCCAGCGTGCCCAACGGGAGTTCCGGGAAGACCTCAATCTGAGGCGAAACGAGGAACTGGGCGCCGTGCATGATCGTGCCAGAAAAACGATCATGGAGATTGCCGAGAAAGAAAAATTCGATCTGGTGTTGGAAGAAGCGGTATATTTCAGTCCGCGGATCGACATCACCGATAGGGTGTTGAAGGCTTTGGCCGATAAATAAGGCTTTTTTGCCGATGCGCATAGCAGGCGCCTTTCCTCGGTTGATTCCATGACTCTGACTAATTCTGGCTATACGCTGGGTGCTATCGTCGAACGGTTTGGCGGCGAACTGGTTGGCGATGCGGAGGTCGTGGTCAAGCAGGTCGCACCGCTGTCCTCCGCCCTATCCTGGCACATCAGCTTTCTCTCCAATCCAAAATATCGCCGGCAACTGCAAAACTGCAGGGCAGGCGCTGTGATCATGGGTATTGCGGAGCGCGAGGCGACAAACCTGCCGCGTATCTTGAGCGACAATCCTTATGCCTATTTTGCCAAGGTTTCCGCTTTGCTCAATCCCCGGCATGCGGAGGCACCCGGCATCCACTCAACCGCGATCGTCGATCAAACTGCAACCATTCCGGCCTCAGCCACAATCGGGGCATACGCGTTTGTCGGAGCGGGTGTGAAAATCGGTGAACACACGGTCATCGGGTCCGGTTGTCACCTCGGCGAGGGGGTCGAGGTCGGGGATGACTCACTGTTTCACCCGCAAGTGGTGGTCTACCCTGGCTGCGTCATCGGAAAACGCGCCATCCTGCATTCGGGCGCGGTGATCGGAGCGGATGGATTTGGCATTGCCATGGAAAAAGGATGCTGGATCAAGGTTCCGCAAATCGGTCGGGTGGTTATTGGAGATGATGTTGAAATAGGCGCCAATACCACGGTTGACCGGGGAGCCCTGGACGACACCATTATCGAGGACGGCGTCAAGCTGGATAACCAGATTCAAGTCGCGCATAACGTGCATATCGGCGCTCATACCGCGATAGCGGGTTGCGTCGGGATCGCCGGCAGCGCAAAAATAGGAAAATATTGCACGGTAGGGGGTAGCGGAATGATTCTGGGGCACCTTGAGATTGCTGATCGGGTCAACATTTCCGCCGGCACTCTGGTCACCAAATCGATCGCCAAAGCGGGGACGTATACCTCCGTGATGCCATTTTCTGCGCATCAGGACTGGCTCAAGAATGCCGCTCATCTGCGCCATCTGGATAAAATGGCGGAGAAGTTGAGCGAGCTGGAGAAGAAAATCAGCGAACTGGAAAGGAAGAAGCTTGAATAGCATGGATATCCACGAAATATTGCAGTACTTGCCGCACCGCTACCCCTTTCTGCTGGTTGACCGCGTTGTCTCATGCGAACCGGGGAAGAGTATCGTGGCGCTGAAAAACGTGACGATTAATGAGCCCTTTTTTGTCGGCCATTTCCCGCACCATCCGGTCATGCCAGGCGTGCTTATCATCGAAGCGCTGGCCCAGACGGCGGCGATTCTGTCATTCAAGACAATGGGTACCCGTCCTGACGACAAGTCCGTGTATTACTTTGTCGGCATCGACGGTGCGCGCTTCAAGAAACCCGTCTCTGCCGGAGATCAGCTGACGCTCGAGGTGGAGATTGTCCGGTCGGTCAAGGGTATCTGGAAATACGCGGCGCGTGCCAAGGTCGATGGTGCCGTGGTGGCCGTAGCAGAGCTGATGTGCACGCTGAAAGTCCTGTAAATGATTCACCCGACAGCAATCGTTCATGAGGGTGCCAGGCTGGCCACCGATGTCAGTGTAGGGCCTTATTCGATTATCGGCGAGCATGTCGAAATCGGCGCCGGAACATCGATCGGCCCGCACGTGGTGATCAATGGCCACACCCGGATCGGCAAAGACAACAGGATTTTCCAATTTTCGTCTCTGGGAGAGATGCCGCAGGACAAAAAATACCAGGGAGAAGAAACCCGCCTGGAAATTGGCGACCGCAATGTCATTCGGGAATTCTGCACGTTCAACCGGGGTACTTCGCAGGACGTGGGTGTGACGCGGGTGGGTGACGACAACTGGATCATGGCTTATGTGCATCTGGCGCATGACTGCCAGATCGGCAATCACACCATCTTTGCCAATAACGCCCAGCTGGCGGGTCACGTGCAAGTCGGAGATTACGCCATTCTCGGCGGCTTTACCGTGGTGCACCAGTTTTGCCATATCGGCGGGCACAGCATTACCGGGATGGGCACCATCCTGTTCAAGGATGTTCCCCCCTATGTCACAGCGGCCGGTCATGAAGCGCAGCCTCATGGTATCAACTCGGAAGGGCTGAAGCGCAGGGGGTTCTCCAGCGAAGCCATATTGGCGATCAAGCGTGCGTACAAGACGCTATACAAATCTGGGCTTACCCTGGAGCAGGCGAAGCTGGCTCTGGCCGAGCAGGCACATGCATGCCCCGAAATTCAGATTTTGACCGATTTCCTCGCCCATTCCACGCGCGGCATCATTCGTTAATCCTGAAAAAAAGCTTTTAACCACGAATTTACACGAATTAAACACGAATGTTCACGAATAATCCGTTAGTTAGCTTGGCTAGCCTGATTCACTGTTTGGCGACAATGATTGTTTCTAATTATTCGTGTTTATTCGTGAACATTCGTGTCATTCGTGGTTAATCGCCATTTTAAGGTTGGTTCATGAAAGTCGGAATTGTAGCGGGCGAAGCCTCAGGTGATTTGCTGGGCGCCCACCTGGTTAAAGCGCTGAAGAACCGTGTTCCAGGTGTCGAATTTGTGGGTATCGGCGGGCCAAAAATGCAGGCTGCCGGCGTAAATTCACTGTTTCCCATGGAAAAGCTGGCCGTTCGTGGCTATGTCGAGGTGCTACGGCATTATCGGGAAATCGTCAAAATCCGGCACAAGCTGCTGCGCCATTTCGTGGAAAATCCGCCAGACGTGTTCATCGGGGTGGATGCGCCCGACTTCAATCTCGACCTTGAACTCGGGTTGAAGAAGAAGGGAATCCCCACCGTCCATTATGTCAGTCCGTCGATCTGGGCCTGGCGCGGCGAGCGCATTCACAAGATTGCGCGGGCTGTGTCCCATATGCTGGTGTTGTTCCCATTCGAGAAGAAAATCTATGATGCAGCGGGCATCCCGGCTACTTATGTCGGCCATCCATCGGCTGATATGCTGCCGGAAAAACCCAACCGGATTGCCGCGCGCGAACAGCTAAGACTACCCCAGAACGATCAATTCATCGCGCTTTTGCCCGGCAGTCGGCAGAGCGAAGTTCATTACATGGCTAAGCTGTTTGTGCAGACTGCGCGCATGATTGCCGCCGTCAGTCCCCATGTGCATTTCCTGGTGCCGCTGCTGAGCCGGGAAACGCGCAATATATTCGAGGCTGAACTGTATCGCGCGGGGGGCGGCGACTTGCCGCTAACGATATTGTTCGGCCATGCCCATGACGCCATGACTGCCGCGGACGCGGTGCTGGTGGCCTCGGGTACCGCGACGCTGGAAGCGGCTTTGCTGAAATGCCCGATGGTGATCACGTACAAAATGTCGCCCTTGACCTGGCGCATGATGCAGCGCAAAAAATACCTGCCCTATGTCGGGTTGCCGAATATTCTTGCAGGACGCTTCATTGTTCCGGAACTGCTGCAGGATGACGCCACGCCGGAAAACCTGTCCCAGGCAGTGCTGAACTTGGTCAATGATGGGCCGGTCAGGGAAAAGTTGACCCGCGCCTTCTCCAGGTTGCATCTCGATCTCAAGCAAAATACCGCAGAAAGGGCAGTGGATGCCATTCTGCCGTTTTTGACATAAATGAGCACTCATTCGAACTGGCTCATTTGCGGTGTTGACGAGGCAGGCAGGGGGCCTTTGGCCGGGGCGGTTTACGCCGCTGCGGTGATTCTCGATGTGGAGCGGCCGATTGAAGGGTTGGCCGACTCGAAAAAATTGAGCGAGAAAAAGCGCGAGTATCTGGCGGAGCAAATCAGGGAGCGTGCTCTGGCTTGGGCCGTTGCCCGGGCCGAAGCCGAGGAAATTGACAGCATCAACATCCTTCAGGCAAGCCTGCTCGCCATGCGGCGCGCGGTTGAAAAGCTGTCACCTGTTCCATCGGAGGCGCTGATCGATGGCCTGCATTGCCCCAAACTGGCCATGCCCTGTCGTGCTATCGTCAAGGGCGACAGTAGCGTGGCAGAAATTTCGGCAGCCTCCATCTTGGCCAAAACCGCACGGGATGCGGAAATGCTTCGACTGCATCTGGAATATCCGCAATATGGCTTTGACCGGCATAAAGGCTATCCGACCGCAATGCACCTTGAAGCTTTGCGGCGCCATGGCGCAAGCGAAATTCACCGCAGAAGCTTTGCGCCGGTTAAATTGGCGATTGCCCACAAATTAATATGACAGGAGAAGCCATGGCTTTCGCCATTTTTTTACATGTGCTGGGTGTGGTTATTTGGGTAGGCGGCATGTACTTTGCGCATCAGATGTTGCGCCCGGTTGCCGCCGATCTGCTCGCTCCGCCTCAGCGGCTGCCATTGTGGGCGGGGGTGTTCGGGCGTTTTTTCCCCATGGTGTGGATGGCAGTGGCGCTAATCCTGTTCAGTGGCCTGTATATGATCATGCTTCTGGGAGGATTCAAGGCCATCGCATTGAGCGTTCACGCCATGTTCGGGATCGGGCTGGTGATGATGCTGGTTTTCTGCTTCGTTTATTTTATGCCCTATGGCAAACTGGTGCGCGCCGTCGCCGTCCAGGAATGGAAGCAGGCCGGCGATGCGCTGGCGATAATCCGCAAGCTGATCGGCTTCAATCTGATTCTGGGGTTGATCAATATTGCCGTTGCCGCCATCAGTCGCATTGCATTCTGAGAAGAACACTATTTAGCATATGTTATTGCAATCCAGCTGGCCTGTGATTGAACCGTTTTTTGTCGTGGAGCAGCAAACAAGATGCTTGTAATTATCGGTTACCTGGTTGTTTCTGCTTCGGTCTTCGGCGGCTTCGCGCTTGCCGGTGGTCACCTTGCCGCACTGCTTCAGCCAATAGAATTGTTGATGATCGGTGGCGCGGCGGGAGGAGCATTTCTTGTCGGCAACTCCGGGAAAGTGATCAAGGCGACCCTGAATGCCTTGCCGACCGTTCTCAAGGGATCGAAGTACAGCAAGGCGCTGTATCTGGAGCTGTTCGCCCTGCTCTATGAAATCCTGGCCAAGGTGCGCAAGGAAGGGCTGATGGCGATCGAATCCGATGTCGATGCGCCGCATGAAAGCCCGGTGTTTTCCAAATATCCCAAAATCATCAGCGACCACCATGTCGTCGAATTTCTCACCGATTATTTACGCATCATGGTGGGCGGCAACCTCAACGCGTTCGAAATCGAAAATCTGATGGACAACGAAATCGAGACTCACCACCACGAGGGCGAAGTTCCGGCTCAGGTGGTCGCCAAAATGGGCGATGCCATGCCCGCCTTCGGTATTGTGGCGGCGGTGATGGGTGTGGTGCACACCATGGAATCGGTCGGTATCCCACCCGCTGAATTGGGTATCTTGATCGCCCACGCCCTGGTTGGTACCTTTCTGGGTATTCTCCTCGCCTACGGTTTTGTCGGCCCGCTGTCCACGCTGCTGGAGCAGAAGCACAACGAATCGACCAAGCTGTTTCAGTGCATCAAGGTGACCTTGCTGGCCAGCCTGAATGGCTATGCGCCACAGGTCGCCGTTGAATTCGGGCGCAAGGTGCTGTATTCCACCGAGCGGCCTACCTTCTTGGAACTGGAAGAATACGTCAAGCAAAGCAAATCTAGATGACCTTTCGCATGTCAGCAGCGGTTAAAAATTCGGCATGAGCGACGATTCGCAACGCCCGATAATCGTCAAGTGCATCAAGAAGAGTGCGCACGTCCACCATGGCGGCGCGTGGAAAATCGCCTACGCCGATTTCGTGACCGCGATGATGGCGTTCTTCTTGCTGATGTGGCTGTTGGGATCAACCACCAAAGGAGAGCTAGAAGGCATTGCCGAGTATTTTAAAACACCTATGAAGGTCGCCATGCAGGGAGGCTCCGGCACCGGTGACAGTTCAAGCGTGATCAAGGGCGGCGGCAAGGATTTGACGCAGAAAGTGGGGCAGGTTCAAAAAGCCCTTGACCCCGTAAAAAAGCAAGCGATCAACCTGAAAGCGGCAAAAGAAGCGTTTGAAATGCAGGAACTGAAGAAACTCCAGGGGTTGAAGGAGAAGCTTGAAAAAGCCATCGAAACCAACCCGATGCTGCAACAGTTCAAGAAACAAATATTGATTGATATTACGACTGAAGGCTTGCGCATCCAGATCGTGGATGAGAAGAACCGTCCGATGTTCGATCTGGGCGGTGCCCACATGAAAAGTTACACCGTACAGATATTGCAGGAAATCGGCAAAATGCTGAACGAAGTGCCGAACCGGATCAGCCTGTCCGGACATACCGATTCCATGCCTTATTCTTCAGGAGAAAAGGGTTACAGCAACTGGGAGCTGTCTGCCGATCGGGCCAATTCATCGAGGCGCGAGCTGATTGCAGGTGGTATGGCGGAGAGCAAGATGTTGCGCGTGGTCGGCCTCTCTTCGGCGGTCATGCTGGACGACAAGGATCCCAACAATCCCATCAATCGGCGCATCAGCCTGATCGTCCTGAACAAGGAAACGGAAGCTGCCATCAGCAGTGGTGGCAAGCCGCTCGAGGTGAGCAGCCAGGAACAGGTTTCACCCGCTCTGCAGCAGGTGGCGCCGAAAGAAAAACCCAGTGCAGCCGAAGGCAAAAATCAGTAATTTTAGTTTTTTTAGCAAGCACGCCTTGCCGGGGCGAGAGCGGCGTGCTGTATCGGATTGGCTCCAGTCTTTTTCACCTTCCGTGGTTGCATTGTTTTCGCAGATTGCCGCGACACTGATTACCCTGGTGCTGGTGGCGCCTGTGCTCGCCTCATTCGAGGTTGAAATCACGCTCATTGCCGACGCCTTGATTCAGGGCAGTATTGCCGCATTCCTCGGTTCGCGTCTCGGCCTGGCGTCATGGTGGTTGCCCATCAATCTGCTGTTCTCTCCGGCACTGGTGTCGGCCCTGTCGTTCGGCGTTGCACCGTCGTGGTTCCTCGCCGCCTTTGTGCTGCTATTCCTCGTGTACTGGAGCGTGTTTCGCAGCCAAGTGCCGCTTTACCTGTCCAGCCGCAAGGCCTGGGCGGCTGTTGCAGGGTTGCTGCCCAGCAAAGCGGGAGTCCGGTTTCTGGATTTGGGTGCCGGTCTGGGCGGAATGCTGAGCTATCTCGATGCACAGCGTCCAGACGGAAATTTCTCCGGGATGGAAATTGCACCCTTGCCGTTTGTCCTGGGTTGGGCCAGAAAAAAAGCGACCAGAGGTAATTATTCTCTCCAATGGGGTAATTTCTGGCCGCACAGCCTGGCCGATCAGGATGTGGTTTACGCCTATCTCTCCCCAGTGCCGATGGGTCGACTCTGGTGCAAGGTATGCGAGGAAATGCCCTCCGGCAGCCGCTTTATCAGTAATACATTCCCTGTTCCCGGCGTCGAACCGGAAAGCGTTGTTGAACTGGATGACTTCCATCATTCCAGGCTTTATGTTTACCGGGTTCCGGCACGGCAAGAAATGGATGCCTCATCATGAAAACCATGGCCGAATGGGTTGACGAACTGAAATCCTGGGAGATGCCCGTGCTGCAGCGCAGCGTCAGGGAACTGGGAAAGCTTGCCGGAAGGGCGGAACAGATTACTGCCGGGGAAATCGCGGATGTGGTGCTGCGCGATCCGCTAATGACTTTGAAAGTGCTGCGCCTGGTCAACGGCATGTCACGCAGCCGCCTCAGCAATGAAATCACGACGGTTGAACATGCCGTGATGATGCTGGGGGTCGGCCCTTTCTTCAATCATCTCTCCAATTTAAAGGCCGTCGAGGAAAGCCTGCAGACACTTGACGGAGCATTGCCAGGGCTGATGCAGGCCATGAGCCGGGCTCACCATGCCGCCTGGCAGGCGCGCGACTGGGCGATTTTTCGAGCCGACATGAAATCCGAGGAAGTGTATATCGGCGCGCTGCTCTACGACATGGGAGAAATCCTGCTCTGGGCTTATGCCCCGGAGCATGCGCTGCAAATTCGCAAGCTGTCGCGACGCAATAAAATTAGTCTGGTACAGGCACAGATAGAAATCCTCGGATTCGATGCGCGGGAACTGCAGCTTGCGATTGCGGAAGTGTGGCGCCTGCCGGAACTGATGCAGGCATTCATGCACTGCGGAAACACTCTCCAGCCGCGCATCCTGGGGGTGACCTTGGCAGCCTCTGTCGCGCGGCTCGCCGAAACCGGCTGGCATGACCCGCAGTTGCTTGCCGATTATGAAGCGATCTCAGAGATGCTGCACATGCACCTCGATGAAGTGGTGCACATGGTGTATCGCAATGCCGTGGTGGAGGCACGTCACTGGGACTGGTACGGCGTGCCACCCGCCGCCGCATTACTGCCCATGTTGCCGGGCGATTGGCCGGAGGAGCCCGGTGAGGTTGAAGAAATGCCGCAACCAGAGGAAGAGCCTGAGGTTTGCATGATGCCGCAGCCCGTCAAGCTGACGCCAGATCATGGAGGAAATTTCGGCGCATCTGGACGGTTCCCTCAACCTGCACGACATGATGTCGCTGGTGCTGAAGGGAATGCATGAGGGCATCGCCCTGGACCGCGTGGTATTTGCCTTGATGGCGGCGGACCGCAGCGCCATTAAGGCGAAATACGTAATGGGTGCGCTGCCCGATTCGCCGTTGCGTCAGTTCCAATTCAACCCGACTTCACCGGAGCTTTTCGGCAGGCTGATGGGCAAGGCGCAAGGCGTCTGGTTCAACGAAGGCAACCGCAAGACGCTGGAGCCGCTCATCACCGAGACAACCTGGCAGATGATCGGTCACGGTGAGTTCTTCGCGATGTCGGTGATGGTGCACGGCCGGCCGGTCGGCCTGTTTTATGCGGATCGCAAGCATGGCAGCTGCGCGCTTGATGAGCACGCCTACCAGGAATTCAAGAAGCTGTGCCTGCGTGCGGCCGAGGGCTTGGCCCATCTAGCAGCCTGTCGGACTTAAAGGAAATCGGCTGCAAATCCGCCTGAGCGGTCCATATTTCGCCGCTTTTTTGGTCAACAGAACGACTGTTGACCTGCAAAACCAGCAAAATCTGTCCTCGCCCAGCCGAATTTTGCGAGCATCCGCTACGCGGCTTGCCTGCTTGACCCACTTCGCTTCGATTCTTCAAGTCCGACAGGCTGCTAGCGAAGAAATAGCCGATGCTGCTGCGATCAGCTGCTCCAGTCCGGCAAGTTCTTGTCCGGGCTCAACCAGAGGTTTCCGCCTGGCGCACTGCGCCTTGAGCAGGTCGTAAAATTCCGGCGAGGTTTCCACATGATGTAGCAGGTCGGCCAGGGCGCGCTCGTCTCCGCATGGGTAAATGCCGGCATAGTCGGCGCCGAGCATGCCGATATTGCCCGATATGTCCGAGGCGATCACCGGCACACCGGCTGCCAGCGCCTCTGACACCACATTTGCGCCACCTTCCATAATGGAACTGATCACCATCAGCCGGCAGCGGGTCAGCCGGTTTCTTACCCGCCAATGGGGCAGTTCGCCCAGCCAGCGGTAACGCGGATTTTTCTCCATCAGGGTCTGCGCCTGCCGCGCCATGTCGTCATTCAGGGCGCGGCCCATGTGGCTAATATGGATTTCAGAACTTTCCGGCAGCAGGGCAGCCGCAAGCGCGCAGCGGAAAGGGTCTTTTTCCTCGCGCAAGTTGCCGATGACACAGACTTCGAAGCGTCTTTTTGCCGGCTGTGCAGGTTTGACAGGGCGGGCGGATTGATAGATAACGTGGGTTTTTGCCCGCAACGCCGGGGCAAGCTCATTGACCCCCATTTCTTGCAAAACCACCAGGCGCGTGGCCAGTTGCAGGGATTCCTGTGCGTTGTGGTCGTCCCTGATGTCGCGATACAGGTCGGTGCCGGTCAGAGTCACGATCAGCGGCAGCTCCGGACAGCATTCTGAGAAGCGCTTAATCGAGGCGTGGCTGCGTCGCGCGTGCAGCGCCAGCATCAGGTCGGCGCGGCTGCCATCCCACTCGACCTGCACGCTGACGCGATGCCCCAGTCGGCGCAGAAAATTGGCCCAACGCTGCGCCGTGTTGCGGTTGCCGTTCCTGACGCGGGCAGCGGCTGGTGTTACGATGACTATTTTCATGAGAAAGAAGTTTAACCACGAATGACACGAATTTACACGAATGTTCACGAATATTTCAAGGTTGTCGCCATGCTCCGGTTCAGTGGCGCGGCATGCATGGATTGGTTTTCATTCTTTTGTTTTAATTCGTGTGTATTCGTGAACATTCGTGCCATTCGTGGTGAGCAGGTTTACCAAGTCAGTAGTGTCCGGTTAACTTGCGAATTCGTGCGCCGAAGCCAAGCATTGGCGCGGGCTACGGAGCAATTTATTTTGGTGCCGATTTGAAATCAGTTTTCTCATATGCAGGTTCGCGTAACTTCCAGAGATCGATTTCTCTGGGGGTGAGCTATGAACTTGGGCAAGACGCTGTTCGCACAACTCATGGAGTTTGTGCCGTGGACCAGCTTTGCGCGGATCGTGGCGCAATACGGCGGCGATTCCAGAGTGCGCAGTCTGGGCTGCACCGAGCAATTTCGCGCCATGGCCTTCGCACAACTGACTTACCGCGAGAGTCTGCGCGACATCGAAACCTGTTTGCTGGCCAATCAAACGAAGCTGTACGGGATGGGCTTTCGCTCGCCAGTCAAACGTTCGACGCTGGCCGATGCCAACGAAGGGCGCGACTGGCGCATCTGGGCGGATTTGGCAGCCTTGCTCATCCGGCGAGCGCGCAAGCTCTACTGCAACGACAGCTTCAGTGTCGATCTGGACAACACGGTCTACGCCTTGGATGCCACAACCATCGATTTGTGCCTGTCGCTGTTTCCATGGGCACCATTTCGCTCCACCAAGGCTGCGGTCAAGTTGCATACATTGCTGGACCTGCGCGGCAACATCCCAGCTTTCATCCATATCTCGGACGGCAAGATGGGCGATGTCAACGTGCTGGATATGTTGCCCATCGAAGCCGGTGCGTTCTATGTGATGGATCGGGGTTATCTGGATTTCAGTCGGCTGTTCGCACTCCACCAAGCGGGTGCATTCTTCGTAACCCGTGCCAAGCGCGGCATGAACGCGCACAGGGTGTACTCGATGCCAACCGACAGGACCACAGGCATAATCTGCGACCAGCGCATCGCACTGAACGGCTTCTACATCTCGCAAGATTATCCCGAGCAGTTGCGGCGCATCCGTTTCAAAGACCCAGAGTCTGGCAAGACGTTGGTGTTCCTGACCAACAACACCGTGTTGCCCGCGCTGACCATTGCCGCACTGTACAAGAGCCGTTGGCAGGTCGAGTTGTTCTTCAAGTGGATCAAGCAGCACCTGCGCATCAAGGCATTTCTCGGCACCAGCGAGAACGCCGTGAAGACGCAAATCTGGATTGCGGTCTGCACATACGTGCTGATCGCTATCGTGAAGAAACGACTCAAACTGTCGCATAGCCTCTATGAAATCCTACAAATCCTGAGTCTGACCATGTTCGAGACAACACCCATAAATCAATTGCTTCCAAACCCCTCGACCAATTCAGAGCCGCCAATATCGCCGATCCAGGGCGTTCTCCTCTGAAAAACGTTGGGACACTACTGAGGATCGTTTGAAGGTTAAAGAACAGGAAGGCGCGGATTATCGCTTGTTTGCGGGGCAATGTATTGCCTGCCCGGGAATATCGGGCAAAGCCGACCGGAATCGACAGGCTTTCCGCATAATGACTCGGGATACGACCCAAGGAAGCGCCAGTGGTTCACCGCTCCTGCCTGAATAAGGCAGTGCAGCCCGGACAAGCGCAGCGGATTTGCCCGGGCGCGCACACCAGGATCAAGCAACACGAATGGGTACCGCCAGAGGTGGAATCGGCTGGAGCGCCAATAGGGACGCGGCGTTCAAGGCAATGGCTCATCCGCTCCATGGCGCGTCGGGTCTGCGCAATCGCAGATGCAACAGCTGGCAACCGGCGG
>NZ_DATKTK010000041.1:0-52827 GCF_035531155.1 Sulfuricella sp.
AGTGAACACGCTTGAAGTCACTTCCGCAGACTACTACGGCAAAGGCTATCAGGACGTGCAGAACCGCGTCCCGAAGATCGAGAACACCATGAAAGACCTCGGCTGGAAGCCGCAGGTCACCATGGCGGATGCGCTCAAGCACATCTACGAAGCCTACCGCGGCCAAGTTGCCGAAGCGCGGAAATTAGTAGACTAAATCCTTAACCGCGAAGGCGCAAAGAATTCGATGACTTTGCGTACCCTTTGCGCTTTCGCGTCTTTGCGCTTATTCAGATGAAACTTGCCCTCAAGATCGACGTCGACACCTATCGCGGCACCCGCGAGGGCGTGCCGCGCCTGGTGGAACTGCTGCAAAAGCACGAGGCCGGCGCCACTTTCCTGTTCAGCCTCGGCACTGACCACACCGGCCGCGCCATCAAGCGGGTGTTCCGCCCCGGCTTCATGAAAAAGGTGTCGCGCACTTCGGTCTTGGCGCACTACGGCCTCAAGACCCTGATGTATGGAACCTTGCTGCCCGGACCGAACATCGGCAAGCGCTGTGCCCACATCATGCAGGCAGTGCAAAGAAACGGGTTTGAGGTCGGCATCCACTGCTACGACCACATCAAGTGGCAGGATTACGTGGCGAAAATGGATGCGCCCTGGACGGCGCGGGAATTGAAGCTGGCCTGCGACCGGTTCGAGAAGATCTTCGGCGAACCGGCCAAGGTCCACGGCGCTGCCGGCTGGCAGATGAACGTTCACGCCCTGCGCCTGGAACAGCACCTGGACTTCGACTATTGCTCGGACACGCGCGGCACCCATCCCTTCATCCCGATCTGGAACGCTGAAATCGTCGCCTGCCCGCAACTGCCCACCACCTTGCCGACGCTGGACGAACTCATCGGCGTCGGTGATATCACACCGGAAAAAGTTGCGCAGCACCTGCTCCAGCTCACCGAAAATCCGCCGCCCACCGGCCACGTCTACACCCTGCATGCGGAACTCGAGGGCATGAAGCTGGCCGGCGTGTTCGATGAACTGCTCGGCGGCTGGAAAGCGCAAGGTTACGAGCTGGTTTCGCTCAAGGATTACTTCGATGGGCTGAAGCTGGACGAACTGCCCCGGCACGAGGTGACGATGGGTGAAATCCCCGGACGCTCCGGAGTGCTCGCGTTCCAGGGCGACGAGTTTCTGGCCTGAGCGGTAGTTTGCTGCTTGATAAACGGCATTCGGTAATGGAAGACTCCCGATCTGAATGTGCCACTGGCCTTCTCTAGCCAGCGATAGCCGGGTTGTGCCAGGAAAGAAACATTCCGGTGCTTGCGAAAACCGAATCTGCTGGCGACTCGCTTGCAAATATATTGGCATCGGCTATCCATAAAGCAGGGGGTGCATCTTGAAACCCCTTTCCGCCGCCTTAACCACGGAAGCCCGCTCCGCCTTATGAATGATAGAAACCTCATGCTTTTCACGCTTAACGCAAGCCGTGCGTTTGGCGAGATGGTCAGCCAAAAGCTCGGGGTTTCTGCGAGTGAGCATGAGGAACGAGAGTTTGAGGATGGCGAGCATAAGTCCCGGCCCCTTGTAAACGTGCGGGGTCGAGATGTCTTTGTGGTGCAATCTCTGTACGCGGATACCCAGCAGAGCGTCAACGACAAACTTTGCCGCTTGCTCTTTTTCATTGGCGCATTGCGGGATGCCTCGGCGGGTAGCGTGACAGCCGTTGTTCCCTACCTGTGTTACGCGCGCAAAGACAGGAAGACCCAACCGCGTGATCCGATCACTACACGCTACGTTGCCAGCCTGTTTGAGGCTGTTGGGACGGATCGGGTTCTGGCCCTGGACGTGCACAACCTCGCCGCCTTTCAAAACGCTTTCCGGTGCCGTACTGACCACCTGGAAGCCAAGCCGCTATTTGTCAGGTATTTCGCGGCTCTTTTGCGAAGTGAGGAGGTTGTTGTCGTTTCGCCCGATGTGGGTGGAATAAAGCGAGCCGAGCAGTTCAGGCAAGCGCTGGCCCGCGCGACAGGCAAAACAGTATCTAGCGCCTTCATGGAAAAACAGCGCAGCAAGGGAGTGGTTTCAGGCGAGGCGATCGTCGGCGAGGTGAAGGACAAGGTCGCTCTCATTATCGACGACCTGATCAGCACGGGAACGACCATTCTGCGCGCAGCATCGGCATGTCGCAAACTCGGGGCGAAGAAAATCTATGCGGCAGCATCGCATGGCGTGTTCGTGGGAGCTGCCAATGAAGTCCTGGCGAACGAGGCGCTGGACAAGGTCATTGTAACCAACACGATACCGCCGTTCCGGTTGGTTTCGGAGGCTGCCAGGGCCAAACTGGAAGTCCTGGACGCCGCGCCGCTCTTTGCCGCAGCCATTACACACATCCACACGGGCGGGTCGATCGTGGATCTGCTGGAAGTATAGGCGGCTCAGAACCCGCGCGTGTAGGCATCCGCGAGACGCAGATATTCCCCTGCCAAGTTGTACCACTTTGATGGATTCCGCACTTCGGAATCCTTGATATGCCAAATTGAGATCTTCGCCCGCAGGGTTGCACGGTAGCTTTTGTAGAAATGCAACAGCTTCTCGGAAGGCTTGTCACCTGTATATTCGCTGTAGGTTTCGAGAAACGATTGCCCCACCGATGGTGCGCCCAGACGCTCGCATTCCATGGCGAGAAAGGCCAGCTCATCGGCGGTATCGAGAATGCGGAATTCGCGCCTGAATTCCAGGCAATCGATAATAACCGGCTCCGACCCGAGACAGATATGCTCGGGCCGGAGATCGCCGTGGGCCTCGATGATTCTTCCTTCACGCACTCGTTGGTAAAACAGCTCGGATTCTTCCTTTAAGAACGCGAATTGAGCTGAGGTGATTTTGCGGACCAGCTCTTCCGGCAGCCGATATATGGGATCGATCAATTCCCCTAGATTGGCGTTCACGTTTTTTTCGAACTGCTCTCTATATTCAGACTCACCAAGCTCGATTGACGGCGAGGCCCGATAGAATTTGGCTAGCGCAACCGCAGCCCGCCGCACATCGGCCGTTTCGACAATTCCCTGCTTGATCTCATGGTCGAGCATCTGATCAGTCGGAAGGCGGCGCATCTTGACAAGCCAATCAACCGCCTCGCCTTCACCGCCTATCTTCAGCGATCCAGCCGAGTCTATGGTAAGCGGCAGAATCCCCAGATAGATATGCGGTGCGAGGCGAGTGTTCAATCTGACTTCCTCCTCCGAATCCCGGCGCCTGGCTTCAACCGTGCTGAAATCGAGGAAGTCATACCGCACCGGCTTCTTGAGCTTATAGGCGTAGGCATCGGTCATGAACACCCAAGACATGTGGGTTTCGGCAGCTTCGACGTTCCGCGGCCTATCTGGGTAGGATTCAGGCCGCAGCAGGAACTGAAGCTTTTGATCAAGCGTGATATCGGTGCTGGTTCGCGTCAATTTACTTGTACCCTTTGGGTATAAAAATATCCGGGTTAAGGCCTCTTCTCAATCAAGCACACCGCCTGCGCCGCAATCCCCTCGCCCCGCCCGGTAAAGCCTAATTTCTCGGTGGTAGTGGCCTTGACGTTGATGCAATCCTTCGCCACATCCAGGTCAGCGGCGATATTCGCCACCATCTGCGCAATATGCGGCGCCATCTTCGGCGCCTGGGCGATGATCGTGGCATCGAGGTTGGCCACGCTCCAGCCCTTTTCCCTGAGCAGATGCACCACCTTGCGCAGCAGGCTGCGGCTGTCAATGCCTTTGTAGCACGGGTCGGAATCGGGAAAATGGCGGCCGATGTCGCCCAGCCCTGCCGCGCCCAGCAGGGCGTCGCAAATCGCATGGAGCAGCACGTCGGCGTCGGAATGCCCGAGCAGGCCGCGCTCGTAGGGAATGTCCACTCCGCCCACTATCAGCTTGCGTCCTTCCACCAACTGGTGGACATCGAATCCCTGTCCGACTCTCATGCCTTGGCTCCCGACAGTATCAGCTCCGCCAGCTTAACGTCCTGCGGATAGGTGACCTTGAAATTGGTGATGTCGCCCGCCACCAGTTTCGCCTGGAAGCCCATGCGCTCGACCGCCTGCGCCTCATCGGTCACAGACGCCCCTTCCAATAGCGACAATGCGCGCTGCAGCAGCCCGTAGCGGAACATCTGCGGTGTCTGCGCTTGCCACAAGCCGTCCCTCGGCTCGGTGCGCAACACGCGGTTGTCGGCATCGGCCCGCTTCAGGGTATCCGCCACCGGCACCGCCAGCAAACCGCCGAAGGGGTCTTCGCCGACTTCGGCGACCAGCCGGTCGAGCAACTCGCCGCTCAGGCCGGGGCGGGCTGCATCGTGCACCAGCACCCAATCTTCGAAACCGACCTCGCCCTGGATCTCACCCAGGCCGTTGCGCACCGACTCGAAGCGCTCCGCGCCGCCGCAGTAAAGCGGCGTCAGCTTGGCGGAGAAGGCGCTCCAATCGAAAGTCTGCCAAAGTTCATCGCCCGGCGCCAGCACCACATAAACCCGGCTGATCATGGGATGCCCGCACAGCGCGGCAACGGCATAATAGATCAGCGGCCGACCCAGCACGGAAAGATATTGTTTGGGTGTTTCGCCGCCCATGCGTGAACCTGAACCCGCGGCGGGAATCAAACTGTAATAATTTGGCATTGTTTTCTGGTAAGACTATCTTGAAAGTAGGGGTATCAGCCATATCTAATCGGCAAGGAGCTCACATGAAACAGGTTCGCCCCGCCGCCGTCGCCGGCGCCTTCTATACCGGCCAGGCCAACGCATTGGCCCTGGAAGTCGCCGCCATGCTCGAAGACGCGGCACAGCACCTGACAGCGCCGGCCACACTTCCCAAGGCAGTTATTGTACCCCATGCCGGCTACATTTATTCCGGCCCGGTCGCCGCCAGCGCCTATGCGTTGTTGCAGCGGGGACGCGGCGTCTACCGCCGAGTCGTGCTGCTCGGCCCGGTGCATCGCGTGCCGGTGCGCGGGCTTGCTCTGCCCGATACGGAAGGCTTCGCCACGCCGCTCGGCATCGTGCCTCTCGATCTGGAGGCGATGGCTCGCATCGCCGATCTACCGCAGGTGGTGGAATTCGGTCAGGCTCATGCCTGGGAGCACTCCCTGGAAGTGCAGCTGCCCTTTCTGCAAACCGTGCTCGACGACTTCAAGCTGGTGCCCCTGGCGGTGGGCGACGCGACGCCGCAGGAAGTGGCCGAGGTGCTGGAGCGACTGTGGGGCGGATCGGAAACAGTGATTGTGATCAGCTCCGACCTGTCCCATTTTCTGCCTTACCGCGAAGCGCAGAAGATCGACGGCATCACCGCCCAGGCAATCCTCGACCTGAGCTGGCCGCTGAGCCATGAGCAGGCTTGCGGCGGCACGCCGGTAAACGGCCTGCTGCTGGCGGCGCAGCACCACCATCTCAAGCCGCGCCTGCTCGATCTGCGCAATTCCGGGGATACCGCCGGCGACAAGAACCGCGTGGTCGGCTATGCCGCCTTCGCCTTCACCGAGGAGAACAGCCGTGCCCACTGAAAAAGGCCAAATTCTGATTCTGATTGCCCGCGCCACCATCTCTCAGGCGCTGGGGAAGTCGATGCAGCCACGAGAAGATGCCGCATGGCTCAAGGAGCTGGGCGCCTGCTTCATCACCCTGACCCAGCAAGGAGACCTGCGCGGCTGCATCGGCAGCCTGGAGGCGCACCGTCCGCTGCTGCTGGACGTCAAGGCCAACGCCTATGCGGCGGCTTTCCGCGACCCGCGTTTCTCGCCGCTGACGCTGGGCGAGCTGGACTATACTGAAGTCGAGGTTTCCCTGCTTTCCCCGATGCAGCCTATGACTTTCTGCGATGAACGCGAGGCGCTCGCCCAGCTACGCCCCGGTGTCGACGGCGTGGTGTTCGAGTTCGGCGCCTACCGCAGCACCTTCCTGCCGCAGGTATGGGAGCAGCTGCCGGAATGCGGGATCTTCATGGCCCACCTCAAGCGCAAGGCGGGGCTATCCCCGGATTTCTGGGCCAAGAATGTCAAACTGTCATGCTACACGGTGAGCAAATGGAAAGAATCGGAACTGATATGAACGTAAATTACCCGGCCCGCTGGTGGCACAAGCTCGACGACGGGCGCATCCAGTGCGACCTGTGCCCGCGCGACTGCAAGCTGCACGAAGGCCAGCGCGGCCTGTGCTTTGTGCGCATGGCCGAAGGCGGCCGGATGGTGCTGACCACCTACGGCCGCTCTTCCGGCTTCTGCATCGACCCGATCGAGAAGAAGCCGCTCAATCACTTCTACCCCGGCTCGAGCATCTTCTCCTTCGGCACTGCCGGCTGCAACCTGGCCTGCAAGTTCTGCCAGAACTGGGATATCAGCAAGGCGCGCGACATGGACCGCCTGATGGACGAGGCCTCGCCCGAGGCGATCGCCGTCGCCGCGGAGAAGCACGGCTGCAAGAGCGTTGCCTTCACCTACAACGACCCGGTGATTTTCGCCGAATATGCGATGGACACCGCCGATGCCTGCCACGCCCGCGGCATCAAGACCGTGGCGGTCACCGCCGGCTACATGCACGACCAGGCGCGGCGCGAGTTCTACGCCAAGATGGACGCCGCCAACGTCGACCTGAAAAGCTTCACCGAAGACTTCTACCACAAGCTCACCGGCGCCCACCTGCAGCCGGTTCTGGACACCCTGATTTATCTGCGGCGCGAAACGGACGTTTGGCTCGAGATCACCACCCTGCTCATTCCCGGCCACAACGACTCGGTCGAGGAGCTCACCGCCCTGAGCCGCTGGGTATTCAAGGAGCTGGGCGCAGACGTGCCGCTGCACTTCTCGGCCTTTCACCCCGACTACAAGATGATGGATGTGCCGGCCACACCTTCGGCAACGCTCTCCCGCGCCCGCCGCATTGCGATGGGAGAAGGGCTGCGCTACGTCTACACCGGCAACGTGCACGATCCCGAAGGCGACACCACCTATTGCCCGTCATGCAGGAAACCCCTGATCGAGCGCGACTGGTACCAGATCAACGCCTACCGCCTGACCGACGACGGCCACTGCCCGGATTGCGGAGCGGCGATTGCCGGGCGCTTCGAAAAATTTGCCAACCCATTCGGCGCGCGCCGCATTCCGGTGACGCTGCACGCCGCCTGACAAACGGGAGCCCCAACCATGAAACCAGCGAAATTCTCGAAGTTGGTCAACATCCCGGCCGGTGCCGTCAGCCTGGAGGGCATGCTGGATCTGCCGGAAAACGCGCCGGGCATCGTCCTGTTCGCCCACGGCAGCGGCAGCAGCCGCCTCAGCCCGAGGAACAACTACGTGGCGGGTGTGCTGCGCGAGGCAGGCCTGGGCACGCTGCTGATCGACTTGCTGACGAGGTCTGAAGATATGGATTATTCGACCCGCTTCGACATCCCGCTGCTGACCCAACGCCTGCAGGCCACAACCCGCTGGTTACAGAACGAAGAACGGACAAAATCCCTCGCCATCGGCTATTTCGGCGCCAGCACCGGCGCGGCGGCGGCCTTGCAGGCGGCGGCGGAAGAAGGCGGGAAAATCGCCGCTGTGGTTTCCCGCGGCGGACGCCCGGATCTTGCGGGAGAGGCGGCCCTGGGCGGCGTCACCTCCCCCACCCTGCTGATCGTAGGCGGTTTCGACGACGTGGTGATCGGGCTCAACCGGGAAGCCTATCGCTTCCTTCGCTGTGAAAAAGAATTGATCATCGTACCCGGCGCCACCCACCTTTTCGAGGAACCCGGCACGCTCGAGCAGGTGGCGAAACACGCTGCAGCCTGGTTCGGAAAATTCATGCCGCGTTCTGCCGCAGAATAGCGATAACCTCCTCGTCCTCCACCTGCGGGAAGTCCATATAGAACTGCCCGACCGCCTGGAACCATTCCGGCGTTTCCAGGCACACCACCTCGTCGGCATAGTGCGCGACCTTCTCCAGCGTATCGGGAGGCGAAACCGGCACGGCGCAAATCAGTTTTTCCGGCTTTTTCGCCCGCAGGGCATGCAGGGCAGAAATCATGGTCGCTCCGGTAGCGAGGCCATCATCGATCACGATCACGACGCGCCCAGCCGGGTCGATCGGCGGCCTCACCGGCGTATATTCGGCGCGGCGGCGACGCATGGTTTCCAGTTGTTCCCGCTTTTCAGTTTCGAGATATTCGGGCGAAGCACCCGCTTGTGCCGCGTAGTCCGCGATATAGGTCCAGCCGCTTTCATCCACGGAGCCAACGGCAAATTCAGGATTGTATGGTGCACGCAGTTTCCTCACCAGCACCACATCCACCTCGCCGCCCAATGCCTCGGCAATAATACCGGCCATCGGCACGGCGCCGCGCGGAATAGCCAGAACCAGCGGATTTCTGCCCTTGTAATCGGCCAGGCGCCCCGCCAAGCGGCGGGCTGCTTCATTGCGGTCACGGAATGGCATGATTGTCCCTTAAGAGCTTGTCCAGATTAAAGTTTAGTCATAGCGGCGAGACTTTTCTTGACGCGGCGGGCAGAATCATTAAAATACGCAAATCCCCCCATAAGTAAAAATGATGAGTTTCCACAAGATACCTCTTTATGGCGGACTATTGTTGCTCGCAAGCACGGCTTGGGCGGGCGAAACAGTCGAACCAGAAGTGCCGCAGCAGACCATGCTCTCCAGCTCGATCGACAAGGCGTCGGATATGCTGATGTATGCCCTGAGCCTGGTGGGGGTCAACTACAAGTACGGCGGAAAATCGCCCGACACCGGCCTGGATTGCAGCGGCTTCGTCAGTCACGTCTACAAGCAGGCCGCCGGCCTGATCCTGCCCCACAATGCCCGCGCTATCAGCATGTTCGGCCAGAAAATTGCGATATCCGAACTACAGCCCGGCGACCTGGTGTTCTATAACACCCTGCGCCATGCCTACTCCCATGTTGGCATCTATCTCGGCGAAAACAAATTCATTCACGCCTCGGTGACCGGGCGCGGCGTTGAAGTCGTCAACATGAATGAAAACTACTGGGTCAAGCGCTTCAACGGCGCCCGCCGCGTGGTCACTTCCCGTTTGCCTTTTGCAGCTTCGAACGAATAAGCGGCAGCGCGGCTAGCGCCGCCTTCTCCCCTTCCATGATGGCCAGATGCTTCTGGTCGAACTCAGTTGGACCGATCATGCCGGTTTGCGGCCGGATCACCACATCCGCCTCGGCCAGTTCATAGTGCCCGATGGTCTGCCCCATGATGCTGAAGGCCTGCAGGAAGATGTCGATGGTATCGTTCACCTTGGCATAGCGCGGCTTGCTGGAAATATCCACCGCGATCACGATATCCGCCCCCATGCCACGTGCAGCCCTGACCGGCACCGGGCTTACCAGCCCGCCATCGACATATTCCTTGCCGCCGATATTGACCGGCTGAAACACCCCGGGAATGCTGCTCGATGCACGCACCGCCATGCCGGTGTTGCCGCGCCGGAACACCGCCATCTCGCCGGTTTGCAGCTCGGTGGTGACGGCAGCAAAGGGTTTGTTCAAGCGCTCGATGGGGCGGTTCTGTAACGCCTTGTTGATGAAATTCTGCAGCATCTCCCCCTTGATGAAGCCCCGGTCGGGCAAGATCCAATCCCCCACGCTTTCCTGTTCCAGCTGGAAAGCGATTTTCTGCAGCTCGAAACCGGTGTAGCCACCGGCATACAGCGCTCCGACCACGCTGCCGGCGCTGGTGCCCACCACCATGTCCGGCACGATGCCGTGCGCCTCCAGCGTCTTGATCACGCCGATGAGGGCAAACCCGCGCACCGCGCCACCGCCCAGCACCAGTGCGACTTTCGGTGCCGGCAGTTTGGGCGCGGGCTGAACTTTGGGGACGGACGCATCCATTGCCCCAGGCGGGGTGGCGCAACCGGAGAGTATCAGCAGGCAGAAAACAAGTGCAGCGACAAAGCCTTTGTGCATATAAAAAAACCGTGATTATCTAAAACGTTTAATTGTAATGAATATTCCTGCACTAAGACATTAACGGCCGATTTTTTTGCGGTTCGGCTTATCGTTTTTTTCTCCCCGAAAAATTATTCTTGCAAATGCGAATTGTTATCATTAATATTGATACATGTTTATCGACAACAGAGGGAAAGCATGAAGATCGTGATAGATGCATGGCTCGAAAGGAAGGACCCGCAAATACGTTTTCTCGACGGCGACAACGCCTCCGTGCTGATGCAGGTGGGCCCGGCGCTCACTCGGCAGCTGCTTGGGCATGGCGAAATCAGCGTCGAGGACCTGCAAAACCCGCTCAACCACGATCTTGCATCCCTGGTTTTCAGGATGCTGGGGATCCCCGTCGCCAACGAAGTGTTTTGACCTGCTGACCAATATTAATTATTTAACGAAAGGAAACTCATGAATCACCAAGCCCGCACACTTGCCGCCTCGCTCGCATGCCTTGGCGCCGCCCTGACCTTCTCGGCCCATGCCGTGGAATACCCGATCGGCACCCCGCAGCAACGCAACGGCATGGAGATCGCCGCCGTCTACCTGCAGCCGGTCACCATGGAGCCGGACGGCATGATGCGCAAGGCCGAGGAATCCGATGTGCACATGGAGGCCGACATCCGCGCGATGTCCAGCAACCCCAACGGCTTCGAGGAAGGCGCCTGGATGCCCTACCTGGTGATCAAATACGAGGTTACCAAGCAAGGCAGCAACGAAAAGATCGCAGGAGACTTCATGCCGATGGTGGCCAACGACGGCCCGCACTACGGCGACAACGTCAAGCTCAAGGGGCCAGGCAAATATCACGTTAAATACATCATCTCCCCGCCTTCCGCCAATCCGCACAGCCATTTCGGCCGCCACACCGACCGCCTGACCGGTGTCCGGCCATGGTTCAAGCCGTTCGAGGTGGAGTACGAATTCACCTATGTCGGCATCGGCAAGAAGGGGGGCTACTAACATGCCACCCTTCAGCCCCGGCAAGCTGGCGGCGGCCCTGGCCGGCATCATGCTGACCAGCACTGTCCCCGCCTTTGCCGCAGACTCTTCCCAGGCGGAACTGCTGAAAGAACTGCACCGCCTGAGCGAGCGCCTGGAAAAACTGGAGGCACATAACGCCGCACTGGAAAAAAAGCTGCAAACCCCGCCAGCCGAACCGGAAGCGGAATTGGCGCAGCGGGTCAAGGCGCTGGAAGAAAACAACGCCAAGCTGGAAGCGGCCCTGGAAGACGACCGGCTGAGCGAAAACCAGCCCGAGATGGCAACTCGCCTCAAAGCAGTGGAGATGCAAGCCCTCAACATGCAAAAACCGGCACGCACGGTGGAAGCGCTGGACGGCGTCACCGCTGGCGTCAGCTTGACCACAGTGGCGCAACGCGCGGGGGGAGCACCCTCCGGCACCGATATTGCATCGAGCCAGCTCAACTACCGTGGCGACATCTCTGTCAGCCTGCCCATGCCCAAGATCGGCGACACTGACAGCAAGATTTTCGCCCAATTCCGCATTGGGCAGGGCAACGGCTTGAACGCGCTGCCCTCGGTATTCGCCAAGCCCAACGCCAGCGCGTTCCGCGCATCGGGCGGCAATCCGGATGACAGCGTAGCCATTCTCGGCCAAGCCTGGTACCAGGCCACCATTCCCCTGCCATTCGGTGGCTTCAAGCCTCGCTCGCGGGAAAGCATGGAGATCAATTTCGGCAAGATGGACCCGTTCGCGTTCTTCGACCAGAACGCCGCCGCCAACGACGAAACTCGCCAGTTCCTCAACACCGTGTTCGTACATAACGCGCTACTCGATGCGGGCGGTGACATCGGCGTGGACGCCAACGGTTTTTCGCCGGGGGTGCGCGTTTCCTATCTGAACGAAAAGGAGAAGCTCGAAAAGTGGCGCCTCTCCCTTGGTGTGTTCGGCGCGGGCCGGGGTGCCAACTACACCAAGTTCTTCGGCTCCCCGCTGGTAATCGCCCAAGCCGAAACCCAGCAGAAGTTCTTCGGCGGACTGACCGGCAATTACCGCCTCTATGCCTGGAACAACGGCCAGGGACCGGATTATGACGGCGCCGCCAGCTCTCACAGCGGGTGGGGGGCAAACTTCGATCAGCGCATCGGCGACAGCATCACCGCATTCGGCCGCTACGGCCAGGGGAGCAAAGGGAAGCTGCGCTTCGACCGCGCCGTTTCGCTGGGCGCGGAGTTAAGCGGCAGCGATTGGAGCCGCGGCGGTGACGCCATTGGTCTTGCCTTCGGCGCGCAGCGCATCAGCGCCAATTTCCGCAACGACTCGACGACTCTGGACGCAAACGGCGACGGGACACCGGATTTCGGCTACACCGCGCAAGGTTGGGAGAAGATATCGGAGCTTTACTACCGCTACCGCATCAACAAGCAGTTCGAACTGTCGCCGGACTTCCAGTTGATCCAGAACCCGGCAGGAAACGGTGCCGCATCGAGCGTGAAGATTCTCGGGCTGCGGGCGCAATTGATGTACTAAGTTTAAGGTGCCGGACTGTAACTGGCGGTTTTTTAACTTGACGGAAAGGATCGACAAATGAACCTGGACAAAACCAAAGCACTTGAGCTGCTTAACAAAATAATGGAACTGGAACTGGCGGGAATCGTACGTTACACCCACTACTCGCTGATGGTGTTCGGGTATAACCGCATCCCCATCGTGTCGTGGCTGCAAGCTCAAGCGGACGAAGGGTTGGTGCACGCCCGTCGCGCCGGCGAGCTGATCACCCACCTGGGCGGCCACCCTTCGCTTGCCATCGGGCCGCTGCTGGAGAGCCACAAGCACGACGTCGGCGATATTTTGCGCGAATCGCTGGCACATGAAACCGCAGCCAAACAGTCCTACTACGAGCTGCTGGAAGTGGCGCGCGACCGTTCCGTCCTGCTTGAGGACTATGCACGCGAATTGATCAGCGAGGAGGAGCTGCATTTCGGAGAAGTGGACAAAATGCTGCGCACGCCGGGCTCCACCGGGACATTCTCGGGTTAGACCGGGATGCGGCACAGCATCAACAATCGCGCGGGAGGACATCGCTCCTCCCGTGACAAGGGAGAAACACCATGAGTTTTTGGCATTCCTGTAGCAGAACCTGGAACATCGCGGCCATCGCCGCTGCCGCAGCCATTTTTGCCCAACCGCTGGGCGCAGCGGCCGAGGACTTGACCACCTTCCAGCTCACTGCGAAGAACGGGCGCTTCTCTCCCGAAACCATCGAAGCCCCGGCCGGGAAGAAATTCAGGATTGTTATCAAGAACGAGGGCTCGACGCCGGAAGAATTCGAAAGCATCGAGCTCAGGAAGGAGACCGTGCTCGCTCCCGGCGTTACCCGGACGGTGGTGTTCGCGCCGATGAAACCGGGTACTTACCAATTCTTCGGCGATTTCCACCCGGATACCGCCAAGGGCCAGCTCATCGTCAAATAGGAGAGAACCGTGGGCAATACACTATTCATCGTCTGGCGCGAAAGCGTCGAAGGCATCCTCGTGGTGGGCATCCTTTATGCTTGGCTCAAGGCCCACCCAGAAGGCGCGCGCGGGATGCGCTACCTGTGGGGCGGCGTGGCCGCCGGGCTGGCGCTGGCCGGGCTGCTCGCGCTGGCCATGATGGGGGTATACAGCAGCCTCAGCGGCGACGCGCTGGATTACTTTCAGCTCGGCATGATGCTGGCCGCCGCCGGGCTGATTACGCAGATGGTGTTCTGGATGCGCAAGCATGGCCGCGCCCTGAAGAAAGAGCTGGAAACCGGCCTGGAGCGCGCGGCGGACGAAGCCAACTGGATGGGCGTGGCGGTAATCGCCATGCTCGCGGTCGGGCGCGAAAGCGCGGAAACCGTGATCTTTCTCTACGGCACCGGGGCGGAACAACACGGTATGGCGTTCGCCCAATTTCTCGGCGCCGCCCTGCTGGGCTTCGCGCTTGCGCTCCTCACCTTCTGGCTGCTGGTCAGGGGCGGGCGTTTTCTGTCGTGGAAAAACTTCTTCCGCATCAGCGAAACCCTGCTCCTGCTGCTTGCCGCCGGGCTGCTGGTGGGCGGCGTGGAAAGAATGATCGGCTACGACTGGATTCCGGCCCTGGCAGACCCGGTGTGGGACACCTCTTTCCTGCTCGACGACACCACCGCCATCGGCAACCTGATCGCCGCGCTCACCGGCTACCGCGCCCACCCCGCCCTGACCCTGGTGCTGGCGTATGCCGCCTATTGGACGCTGGTGCTGGGCGGATTGGCTGTCAGCAAAACCCGCGCGGCTTTGCCGCTCACAAAACCCAAACTGAATACTGAAAACTAAACCCCATGAAAATGGAACAGCCGATATTCTTCCAACCCGCGCCCGTGCAACCCGCCACGCGCCTGCAACGCCTGGGCGACGCCATGCTGCGCCACCGCGGCCTGATCGTCGCCGCCCAATGGGCGGTGGTGGCGTTCTACCTGGCGCTGGTGACGGTGCCGGCCTTTCTTCCGCTGCCGGGTGCCAGTGCCAGCGTGCTGAACAACCTCACCCTGCTTGCCCAGTTCATGTTCTGGGGCATCTGGTGGCCGTTCGTGATCGTCTCCACGCTCGCCCTGGGGCGGGTGTGGTGCGGCGTGTTCTGCCCGGAAGGCACGCTCACCGAGCTCGCCAGCCGCCACGGCCTGGGCCGCCCGGTGCCGCGCTGGCTGAAGTGGGGCGGCTGGCCGTTCGCCGCCTTCGTCATCACCACGGTGTACGGCCAACTGGTGAGCGTCTACGAGTACCCCAAGGCCGTCCTGCTGGTGCTGGGCGGCTCCACCGTCGCCGCCGTCGCCGTCGGCTTCGTTTACGGCAAGGGCAAGCGCGTCTGGTGCCGACACCTGTGCCCGGTCTCCGGCGTATTCGCCCTGCTCGCCCGGCTTGCACCGGTGCATTTCAGGGTGGACCGCGAAAAATGGGATGCCGCCGCGGCGACCCATCCGGCGCCAGTCGACTGCGCCCCACTGCTCGACATGCGGCGCATGAAAAGCGGCTCGCAGTGCCACATGTGCGGGCGCTGCAGCGGTCAACGCGACGCCGTCGCCCTCGCCCCGCGCCTGCCAGGCGCCGAGGTCGCCAACCTGAAACCCGCCGAGGCCGGCGCGTGGGAAGCCCGGCTCTTGGTGTTCGGCATAATCGGCACGGCGGTGGGCGCGTTCCAGTGGTCGTCCTCCCCCTGGTTCGTCATGATCAAGACCCGCATCGCCGAATGGCTGATCGAGCGCGATTCCTTCGCCCTGCTCCAGGACAACGCGCCTTGGTGGCTGCTCACCCACTACCCGGAAGCCAACGACGTGTTCACCTGGCTCGACGGAATCGGCGTGCTCGCCTACATCTGCGCCACCGCGCTGATCCTGGGTGGCTGGATCACCCTCTGGCTGCGGCTGGCCGGCGCGCTGCTGCCAGGCAGCACGAAGCAGAACGCGCACTGGCTCGCCTATGCACTCATCCCGATGGGTGGGCTGGGCGTGTTCCTCGGGCTGTCATCCCTTACCGTCACCCTAATCAAGGCAGAGGGCGTCATTATGCCCTGGCTGCCCGAAGTGCGCGGAGCGCTGCTGGCCCTGGCTGCGCTGTGGAGCCTGTGGCTCGGCGGGCGCATGCTGTTCGCCCTGCCCGGTGCGTCCAGCGCGGCCAGACTGACGACGTTGGTCTGCCTGTCCACGGCCATCGGAGGTGTGGTGCTGCCGTGGATCTACCTGTTTTATATATGGTAGCAATCAACCCATTTCCACGCCGAAGGTCAGTAAAGCATTTTGATAGCTTTTTCCTATTGATGTGCTTAAAAAAAACAATTTCCAGCCGCGTTATTTAGAAACTATATTGAAATGGCCTAAACGCAACCCGTACTCCCGGCGCGGGATTCAAGCCGGGTTTATGTATAGGAGAATGACCATGCAACTCAAAGGCAGCAAAACCGAGCAGCACCTGAAAGACGCCTTCGCCGGCGAATCCCAGGCCAACCGCCGTTATCTCTATTTCGCATCCAAGGCTGACGTGGAAGGCTACAACGACGTGGCCGCCCTGTTTCGTTCCACTGCCGAGGGCGAGACCGGCCACGCCCATGGCCACCTGGAGTATCTGGAGCAATGCGGAGACCCGGCCACCGGCCTGCCGTTCGGCCCCACGCTTGACAACCTGAAGACCGCGGTGGCGGGCGAGACCCACGAGTACACCGATATGTACCCAGGCATGGCGAAGACCGCCCGCGATGAGGGCTTCGACGAAATCGCCGACTGGTTCGAGACCCTGGCCAAGGCGGAGCGTTCCCACGCCAACCGCTACCAGAAGGCCTTGAACGAATTCGGTAGCTAACTGTAGCACTCCGGCCGCCTACCGGTGGCCGGATTTCACCCAATATCCATCTGGAACAGGAGAACTCCCATGGCCGGCCCCGCTCGCGAAGGCAACCTGGAAGCGCCCACCCGCCACCCCCTGGACTGGCGGAACCCGGATTTCTATAATGAGGAATCCTTGTTCAAGGAACTGGAACGGGTCTTCGACATCTGCCACGGCTGCCGCCGCTGCGTCAGCCTGTGCCAGTCTTTTCCCACCCTGTTCGATCTGGTGGACGAGTCAGAATCCATGGAAGTGGATGGTGTAAAAAAATCGGATTACTGGCAGGTCGTGGATCACTGCTACCTCTGCGACCTCTGTTACATGACCAAATGCCCCTACGTGCCACCCCATGAGTGGAACCTGGATTTTCCACACCTCATGCTGCGGGCCAAGGCTGTCAAATTCAAGAAGGGCGACATCAAGACCCGCGACCGCATCCTCACCAGCACCGATGCAGTCGGCAATCTGGCCGGCATCCCCGTGGTAGCCCAGGTAGTCAACGCAGCCAACAAGTTCGGCCCGGCGCGCAAGATGCTGGAGGCAGTGCTGGGGGTGCATGCGGATGCCAAGCTGCCCGAGTACCACAGCAACACCCTGCGCAAACGTCTTTCCGGCCATCAAAGCATTGCCCGGCCTGAGCCAGCGGGCAAAACCAGGGGCCAAGTGGCCCTGTTCGCCACCTGCTACATGAACCGCAACGAACCCGGCCCGGGCGAGGATTTCGTCACCGTTTACGAGCACAACGGCATCCCGGTGACGCTGGCGGAAAAGGAGCGCTGCTGCGGCATGCCCAAGCTCGAACTGGGCGACCTGGAAGCAGTGGCCGCGGCCAAGGAGTACAACATCCCCATGCTGGCCAAGCTGGTGGACGCGGGCTGGGACCTCACCGCCCTGATCCCCTCCTGTGTGCTGATGTTCAAGCAGGAACTGCCACTGATGTTCCCGGACGATACTGAGGTGCAGAAGGTGAAAGAGGCCTTCTACGATCCCTTCGAATACCTGATGCTGCGCCACAAGGAAGGCAAGCTGAAGACCGATTTCAAGCAGCCGCTGGGCAAGGTCGCCTACCATGCCGCCTGCCACCAGCGGGTGCAGAACATCGGCCAGAAGACGCGCGAGGCCTTGTCCTTGGTGCCCGACACCCAGGTGGAGATAATCGAGCGCTGTTCCGGCCACGACGGCACCTACGCAGTAAAGAAAGAGTTCCACGCCTCCGCCATGAAGATCGTCAAGCCGGTGGTGGAGCGGGTGAAGAAAGCCGAGGCGCAGCATTACGGCAGCGACTGCGCCATGGCCGGCCATCACATCGAGAACGGCCTCAAGGATGGAAGAGCCCCGGAACATCCCATTTCGCTGCTGCGCAAGGCTTACGCTATCTGAATCGCCAGGTATGGGATAAGAAAATGGCAAATGAAGGCTACCATGAACCCGTCGAATAACTCAGCGCCGAGACCCGTGACATGCACCGCGCGATCGTCTCTCTGATGGAAGAATTGGAGGCGGTGGACTGGTACAACTAGCGGGTCGATGCGTGCAGCGACCCCGAGCTGCGGGCGATCCTCGTCCACAACCCGACGAGGAGAAGGAACATGCGGCGGTGGTGTTGGAGTGGATCCGGTGCAGCGATCCCATATTTGACAAGGAACTGCGCAACTATCTCTTCACCGACAAGCAGATCGCGCACGAATGAAAACAAATATAGAAGGCCCCCATGAGCAAGCTGACCCGCGACAATCTTTACTCCCTGGAGAAATATGCCGCCATCCGGCCCGATTTCCGCGCCAGGGTCATGGCACACAAGGCAAACCGCAGGCTGGCCATAGGCCCCCATGCCGCCCTCTATTTCGAGGATGCCCTCACAATGCAGTGCCAGGTGCAGGAAATGCTGCGCCTGGAACGCATCTTCGAGCCGGAAGGCGTACAGGAGGAGCTGGATGTCTATAATCCCCTCATTCCCGACGGCAGCAACTGGAAGGTGACTTTCATGGTGGAGTACGAGGACGAAGGGGAACGCCGCACAGCCCTCGCCCGGCTGATCGGCATCGAAAAACGCGTCTGGGTGCAGGCGGAAGGATGCGACAAGGTTTACCCCATCGCCAATGAAGACATGGAGCGAGAAACCGAAGACAAGACCGCCGCGGTGCACTTCCTGCGCTTCGATCTCACCCCGGAAATAGTTGCCGCAGTCAAGCAGGGCGCGTCCGTGCGCGCAGGTATCGACCACCCGGGCTACCGCGAGGAAGTGAAAATGCCGCCACAGGTTCGCGATTCCCTGGCGGGCGATCTGCACTGATTCCTCTGAGATGGTCATGATCGGTGCGTCTACTCATCCACTTTGAAGCGGAAGGCGCTGCGCTTTTCTTCCCTGCTCGCGCTGAACCTGTACACCGCATTCTGCTTGGTGCAGGAACCCAAGGTCAGCGATCTTAACCAATAATAAAATAGCTATTGATAATAGTTCGCATTTGCGTTACATTGCTATTTTCGCCAATCAATCGATGGAGACCGCAAATGAAGATGACCAGCTTTGGCGCCCTGCTCGGTGCCGCTGTTTTCGCTTTTGCCGCACCGGCGTCGGCCGAGGATGAAGTGGTGGTCTATTCCGCCCGCAACGAGCAGCTGATCAAGCCGATATTCGATGCCTACACCAAGGAGACCGGCGTCAGGATCAAGTTCATCACCGACAAGGAAGGTGCACTGCTGCAGCGCCTCAAGGCCGAGGGTGATAACACCCCGGCGGACATGCTGATCACGGTGGATGCGGGCAACCTGTGGGAAGCCGCCCGGGAAGGCTCGCTCAAGCCGGTGCAGTCGAAGGTGCTGGCCGCCAACATCCCGGCCCACCTGCGCGACCCCGGCAACCAGTGGTTCGGCCTGTCGGTGCGCGCCCGTACCATTTTCTTCAATAACCAAAAGGTGAAACCGGCCGATCTGTCCACCTACGAGGATCTCGGCAGCCCGAAGTGGAAAGGCCGGTTGTGCCTGCGCACCTCCAAGAAGGTCTACAATCAGTCACTGGTGGCGATGATGATCGCCGAGCACGGCGAGGCCAAGGCCGAGCAAGTCATCAAGTCCTGGATCTCCAACCTTGCCGCCGACCCCTTCCCCGATGACACCAAGACGCTGGAAGCCATTGCCGCCGGGCAGTGCGATGTCGGCATCGCCAACACTTATTACTTCGGCCGCCTGGTCGAGAAGAAACCCGGTCTGCCGCTGGGCATTTTCTGGCCGAACCAGAAACAAAATGGTGTCCATGTGAATGTTTCCGGTGCCGGCATTACCAAACACGCCAAGCATGAGAAAGAAGCGGTCAGGCTGCTGGAATGGCTTTCCTCCGAGAAGGCACAGAACCTGTTCGCCGACGTCAACCTGGAATACCCGGCCAATCCGGCGGTAAAGCCCGATCCTGTAGTGGCTGCATGGGGTACCTTCAAGCAGAACCCGGTCAACGTCGCCAAGGCGGGCGAATTGCAGGCAGCCGCGGTGAAGTTGATGGACAGGGCAGGATATAAATAGAGCGACTGAATGACCTCACCCATCCCGACAGTTCAGGCAAAAGCGCCAAGCCAAGGCGCTTTTGCCTTTTTGTTTGCTGCGAAACTTGACCGCTGGCGCCTGGCCGCGTTTGCCATCGCGCTGCTGATCGTTATTCCGCTGGCGGTGGTGCTGTCCTCGTTTCTCTCGCCGGAGCGCGAGATCTGGAATCATCTCGCGAAGAACGTACTGCCGGGCCTGCTCGCGAATACTTTCCGGCTGGCACTCGGGGTGGGAGTCGGCGTGACGCTGCTGGGCGTTTCGCTGGCCTGGCTGACGGCGGCGTGCGAATTCCCCGGCAGGAAATTCTTCTCCTGGGCGCTGCTGCTGCCGCTGGCCGTCCCCGCCTATGTCACTGCCTTCGTCTTCGTCGCCTGGCTGGATTTCACCGGCCCGGTGCAGACCTTGCTGCGCGCGACCTTCGGCAGCAGCGCCTGGTTTCCCGGAATCCGCTCGGGCGGCGGCGTCGTGCTGGTGATGACGCTTGCGCTCTACCCCTACGTCTACCTGCTCGCCCGCAACGCCTTTCTCACCCAGGGACGCAGCGCCCTGGAAGCCGCACAGTCCCTGGGATGCAGCCGCGCCGAGGGTTTCTTCCGCGTCGCCCTGCCGATGGCCAGGCCGTGGATCATGGGTGGGCTGATGCTGGCCCTGATGGAAACCCTGGCGGATTTCGGCACGGTGGCGGTGTTCAACTACGACACCTTCACCACCGCTATCTACAAAACCTGGTTCGGCCTGTTTTCCCTGAGCGGAGCCTCCCAGCTCGCTTCGGTGCTGGTGCTGCTGGTGTTCGCCCTGATCTTGCTGGAGCAGTTTTCCCGCTCGCGGCTGCGCTACACCCAAGCGGGCAGGCACACCCAGAGCGAACGCATCCGCCTGGCCGGATGGCGCGGCGGACTCACATCCGGTTTCGCCGCGACGGTGCTGCTGACCGCATTCGTTCTGCCGGTGGCACAGCTGGTGCTGTGGTCGGCCAGCGTATTTGCCCAGGATTTCGACGAGCGCTATCTGAGCTTTCTCTGGCATTCCCTGTATCTCGGCGCCATCGCTGCCGGTCTTACCGTGGCGTGTGCGCTGGTCCTGGTCTATGCCCAGCGCCGCCACACCGACCCTTGGACCCGAATCGCAGTGCGCATCGCTACACTCGGCTACGCCGTGCCTGGCCCAGTGCTGGCAGTGGGCATTTTCATTCCGCTGGCCTGGCTGGACAACCATCTGATTCACCTGAGCAAGACCTGGTTCGGCCACGACCCCGGCCTGTTGCTGCAAGGCACGCTGCTGGTGATGCTCCCCGCCTACCTTACCCGTTTCCTCGCGGTCGGCTACAATCCCGTGGAAAGCGCCATGCAGCGCATCACGCGCAATCTCGACGAGGCCGCCCGCACTTTCGGTGTTACCGGCCTGCAAATGTTGCGCCGGGTCCATCTGCCGATCCTGCGCGGCGGGTTGTTCTCGGCTGCGGCGCTGGTATTCGTCGACGTGATGAAGGAAATGCCGATCACCCTGATGACCCGTCCCTTCGGTTGGGACACCCTGGCGGTGCGCATTTTCGAAATGACCTCGGAAGGGGAATGGGAGCGCGCCGCGCTGCCCGCCGTAGCGCTGGTGTTCGCGGGACTGCTGCCGATCGCACTGCTGGTCAGGCATACGGAAACCTCTAGATAAAAAAACTGTCACTGGTCAGCCCTCGGATAAAACTGTGCGGCTTTTTGCTTCATACTGACAACTCAAAACCGAAAGCTGAATGATGACCACCCCGCAATGCCCGCTTCCCGTTCATGGCGCAACTCAGCTTGAACTGAAGGGCATTTCCTACGCCTACAATAGCCAGTCCGTGGTGCGCAACCTGTCGTTGCGCCTGAAGCAGGGCGACATCGGCTGCCTGCTTGGGCCTTCCGGCTGCGGCAAGACCACGGTATTGCGCGTCATCGCCGGTTTCGAGAAACTCGCGGAGGGAAGCATCGTGTTGGCAGGCGAAACAGTAAGCCGCGAAGGCTACACCCTGTCGCCGGAAAAACGCCGGGTCGGCATGGTATTCCAGGACCACGCGCTATTTCCCCATCTCAGCGTGGCGTACAACATCGCATTCGGGCTCAAGGACTGGGGCAAGGCCGAGCGTGAGGAAAGAGTTGAAACCCTGCTGAAAATGGTGGGCTTACCCAATACCGGCAGCAAGTATCCCCACGAGCTCTCCGGCGGCCAGCAGCAACGGGTGGCACTGGCCAGAGCTTTGGCCCCCTGCCCGTCGCTGCTCCTGCTGGACGAACCGTTTTCCAGCCTGGACGTGGACCTGCGCGAGCGGATCGGCCAGGAAGTGCGTGAAATCCTCAAGATCCAGGGCACCACCGCACTGCTGGTCACCCATGATCAATTCGAGGCCTTCGCCATCGCTGATGAAATCGGGGTAATGAACGAGGGCGAAATTCAGCAATGGGATAGTGCCTACAACCTTTACCACCGCCCCGCCAACCGTTTCGTCGCCGACTTCGTCGGCGAGGGGGTACTGATGCCGGGTGTGGTGCTGGACGAGAGACAAGTGGAAACTGAACTGGGCACAATCGTCGGCGAGATTCCACTCGCATGTGGAGCCGGTTGCCAGGTAGATGTTCTGCTACGCCCCGACGACATCCTTCACGACGATGCCAGCACATTGCAGGCGGAAGTTGCCAAAAAGGCTTTCCGCGGCGCAGACATCCTGTACACCCTGCGGCTCCCCAGCGAGCGGAAAGTGCTGTCGCTGGTGCCGAGCCACCACAACCACGCTATCGGCGAAAAAATCGGCATCCGGCTGGCTGTGGATCATGTGGTAACGTTCAGAAAAGACCAGTACTCAGGACTTGGGGCTCAGGGCTAAAAAAGTATGTTCGCCAAAAACACGCAATTCAGTCTGGGTGCCGGCTTCACACTGGTGCTATTGCTGATGTTCGCCCTTACGCTGGTGGGCCTGCAGCAGATGGACGCCATCAACGTGCGGCTGGAACGCATTGTCGAAGAAAATAACGTCAAGACCGAGCTTGCCACCGTCATGCGTGATTCGTTGCGGGAACGGGCGATCAGCATGCATACCATCGTAGTGCTCAAGGATGCGTTCGAGCAGGATAGCGAGCGCCTGCGCTTTTACAGTTATGGAGAAAATTTTGCCGTCGCCCGGCAGAAGTTGGATCAGATGGTATCCAGCATGGAAGAAAAACTGGTCATGGCCGAAATCAGCAATCTCACCCAGACCACCCAGCCCCTTGTCATCAAAGCCATTGAACTCGCCATGGCACACGATCCATTGACCTTCGACGTGCTGCAGCATGAAACCATCCCGGCACAGAAGCGACTGTTAAGCGAGCTGGACGACCTGCTTAAGCTGCAGCGCGAGGCAACGAAAGAAGCGGCGAAGGAGGCGGCCCAGGCCTACCGCGAAACCCGAATGCTGATGCTCTTGCTGGGCGCGTCGGCTTTGCTTCTCGGCATCGGCATCGCCGTTCTGGTCACCCGCCGTGCAGCGCAGCATACCCAGGAAATTGAGCACGCCGCCAACATCAAGTCCGAATTCGTCGCCAACGTCAGTCATGAGATCCGCACCCCAATGAACGGCATCCTCGGCATGGTCGCGTTGCTGCTCGACACCCGGCTCACTCCGGAGCAGCGGGATTACGCCGAGACGGTGCGCACCTCGGCGGAATCTCTGCTCGCCATCATCAATGACATCCTCGACTTTTCCAAGATCGAGGCCGGCAAACTGGATATGGAAACCGAGGACTTCGACCTGCGCGAGATCGTTGCGGAAGTGGCGGAACTCCTGGCGGGGCAGGCGCAAAGCAAAGGCCTTGAGTTGCTCTACGACATTCCGCCCGGACACGATTTCCGCTTGCGCGGTGCAGCCGGGCGCCTGCGCCAGATTCTCACCAATCTGACCGCCAATGCGGTTAAATTTACCGACGTCGGCGAAGTGCTGCTGAGGGTAATCCCTGAACTGGAAGAAACCGGCGCCGTAACGCTGCGTTTCGAGGTCAGCGATACCGGCATCGGTATCAGCGAGGAAGGCCACCGGCGCCTGTTCCGGTCCTTCTCCCAGGGCGACGGATCGGCCACCCGCAGGCACGGCGGCACTGGGCTCGGCCTGGTCATCTCCAAACAACTCACTGTGCTGATGGGCGGTGAAATCGGTGTGGACAGCAGCCCCGGACAGGGCAGCACCTTCTGGTTCCGGCTGCGCCTGGACAGACAGACGGAGCGCCCAGTTCCGGTCATGCCCGGTATTGCCCTGCACGGGTTGCGTGTACTCATCGCCAGCGGCAACGCCGATTGCCGCGCCATCCTGGAACATCAACTCGAATTCTGGCAAGTCCCCTGCGCCACCGCCGCTACCGGCGAAGAGGCCTTAATGCGGCTGCATGCCGCCCAGGATGAAGATGCCGTGTTCAACCTGGTGGTCCTCGACACCACACTGCCCGACCACAACATCATCACCCTGTCACGCCTGATCAAGAAAGACACCGGGCAGGCACCGCCGCGCTTGGTGCTGCTGGCCCCTGTCGCGCTGCGTGCCCACCAGGAAGAGCTGATCGCAGCCGGCATGGACATCATGCTCACCAAACCGGTGCGCCTGAATAAGCTTGAAGCCGCCCTGGCTGGTACGGTGCAACCAGTACGCGACCATCTTGCCGACTCGACGCTTCGTCCCGCCGGGAGAATTTCGCCTACGGCGCGCGTCCTGATCGTAGAAGACAACCCGGTCAACCGCAAGGTGGTGCTCTACATGCTGCAAAAACTCGCGCTTCAGACCGAGAGCGCCAGCAACGGACGGGAAGCCCTGGAAGCACTAGCGAAAAGCCGCTACGACCTGGTACTGATGGACTGTCAGATGCCGGAACTGGATGGCTTCGAGGCCACTGCCGCGATCCGTCGCCGCGAACGAGCCGCGCACGCAAAAAGGATGCCGATTATCGCCATGACCGCCAGCGCCATGCACGGCGATCGGGAAAAATGCCTGGTGGCAGGCATGGATGATTACCTGACGAAACCGCTGGAACTTGGAGATCTGGAGTCCGCGCTTAAAATATGGCTACCGCAGTTGGACGACAACGCGCCCTACACGACCCCGGAAGCGCCGCCTATCGATCTTGAACACCTATACGGCATATTCAATCAGGACCGTAAAATCGTTGAGGAATTACTGGCGCTTTATCTCGACACCACGCCGTCGCTCCTGGAGCAACTTAAGGCCGCAATCGAACTGAAGGATGTCGCAGGCGCCAAGGCCGCCCACGAACTCAAGGGAGCATCAGCTTACATCGCTGCACAGAAAATGGCCGATCTGGCGCGTGAAGCAGAACAGGCAATCAAGAATGGGGCCTGGGAGCAAGCCGGAGAATCTATGGAACAGATGGAAACGGCGTTCATCCGCGTTCTGGCTTTTGCCCACCAGGAGCCATTCCTCAATAGGTAATCGTCTTCCAATCGTCATCCATGACCCGGGTGATAAAGGTCGCTGCACCGGCAATGCCCGTGCATTCCGGCACCAGCTCCTCCTGGGTCACATCGCAAGGCTCCATCGCCCCGCCACAGGCAAAGAACTTGACGCCAAGATCGGAAGCATCCTTCATGAAGCCGTAGACGGATTTGGTCCGGTTGTCGCTGGGGAAAATATTCTCGGCCACGCCCTTGATCAGCAGGCGCACAGAATGACTGGCAAAATAGATCTCCACGCCCACGTCCATCGCCGCCGCGGCTGCCGCCTGAAAAAATGGCGTGCCGCACACATGCGGAAAGTCCGGGTCGATCGTCAGCAGCATTATTGCGAGTTTGTCAGCCATAGCGAAGCGTACCGTAACCGATTTGGCGAAGTGCGTCAATCAAGGCGGTCAAGGGAATTGGCTGGCGCGGCGCGCAGCGATTTTCCGCAGCTCCCGGTCATGAATCCGGCTGAACAAAAGTTGCGCAGCTATCGCCCCGAACAGCGCCAGAAACATGTCCCATTGCGTATCCCAGACATCGCCCTGTGTGGCGAGGAAAGCCACGGCGGCGCTGCCCGAGGCAACTGCCACCCACCACTCGACCAGTTCGTAAAACGCGCTGATCGCCAGAACGACGCAGGTCACGATAAAAAACAGCCATGCACCCGGCCGCAGCGGCAAGTTCCGCAGCAGGATTTCGCGGGCGACGATGGCGGGAACAAAGCCCTGGGCGACATGCCCGACCCGGTCATAATGATTGCGGCCGAGGTCGAAGGCATCGCGCAGCCAGCTGAACAGCGGCATCTCGGCATAGGTGTAGTGGCCGCCGACCATCAGGATTACGGCATGCAGCGCGATCAGGCAATATGCCAGATCGGTGAACCTGAAGCGGCGGTAGGTCAGCGCCAGCACGGTGGAGAGCAGCCCAGCGGCCCGTCCACCACCCCGACAAAGTAGTAGGCGCCGCTGCGCTTGGGTAGCAAGTGCTTCCCGCTGGAGGCAATCAGGGCGCGTCCCGGCATCACCCACAAATCCGATGCCGGCGCAGAAACGCTGGTTTTCAAAACTGCGGTCGGGACACCAGGTTCTGAAACTCCTCAATCGGCACGGGTTTGCCAAACAAGTAACCCTGGTACGCGTGGCAGCCGTTATGTTTGAGGAAGTCGCGCTGCTGTTCCGTCTCCACACCTTCAGCAATGATGCCCAGCCCAAGGTTCTTGGCCATCCCAATTATGGTCCGAACGATCGCCGCATCGTTTGGGTCGGTGACAATGTCGCGCACGAAACTCTGGTCGATCTTGATCTGGTCCAGCGGCAAGCGCTTGAGATAGGTCAGTGAGGATTGCCCGGTGCCGAAGTCATCCAGCGAGAAGCGTACGCCAGCGATGCGTAGCGCCTGCATTTTGTCGATACTATCGGTAATGTTGTCCAGCATCAGGCTCTCGGTGAGTTCGAGCTTGAGCTTGAGCGGATCGACGCCAGTTTTTTCCAGCATTTCAAGCACCTGATCGACGAAGTCCGGATGACGGAACTGCCGCGCGCTGACGTTGACGGCAATCTGTAATTGACAGGTGAGTGGATCGGCTTGCCACACCTTGAGTTGGGCACAAGCCATTTGCAGCACCCATTTTCCGATCGGCACGATGAGGCCGGTTTCCTCGGCGAGCGGGATAAATTCCATCGGCGAAACCAGTCCCCGCTCGGGATGCTGCCAGCGCAGCAGAGCTTCAGCACCCACAACAACACCAGGCTCATTGACCTGTATCTGATAGTAGAGCCTGAGTTGCTGATGTGGTAATGCCTGGCGCAGGTCGGCTTCCAGGGCGGCACGGATTTCCAACACAGCCTGCATGGGGGCATCGAAGAAGCGGATGGTGTCGCGACCGGCATGCTTGGCTTGATACATCGCGGTATCAGCGTGCTTGAGCAGGTCATCCATGCTGATCTCGTCGCCACGGAACAGGCGGATGCCGATGCTGGAAGAGCTGTGGTGTTCAAACCCCTGGAGGTTGAAAGGCTGGTTGATGGAGGCAAGAACCATCTCTCCAATATCTTGGGCTTGGGCTGCCGCTTGCTGAGCGTCTTCGCTCAGCTCCTCGATCATGACGACGAACTCGTCGCCGCCCAGTCGGGCGACCGTATCGCCGCTGCGCACGCAATCCTGGAGACGTTTGGCGACCTCGATCAGCAGCAGGTCACCGATGTTGTGACCCTTGGTATTGTTGAGTATCTTGAAGTTGTCCAGATCGATGAACAGGATTGCACCATGGCTCTTGTGGCGTGTGCTGTAGCCCAGCGCCAGCTGCAAACGGTACCGCAACAGGTTCCGGTTGGGCAGCTGGGTGAGCGGATCATAGAAAGCAAGCTGGTGTATTTTTTCATCCGCCTCTTTGCGTAGCGTGAGGTCGGAAGACACCGCGACATAATGCGTCACCTGTCCATCTGCATCGGTAACGGCGGTGATGGCAAGCCATGCCGGGAAAACCACGCCATCCTTGCGCCGGTTCCAGAGTTCTCCCTGCCAGTATTTGTCGCGGGTGAGGGTTTCCCACAGGCTACGGTAAAACTCTGCCTCCTGTCGCCCGGACTTGAGCATGGCGGGAGTCCTGCCTATCACTTCCTCGGCGCTGTAGCCGGTCAAACGAGTGAAGGCGCGGTTGACCCTGAGGATGCGGGTATCCCGATCGGCAACTACGATGCTTTCCTGCGTCTCGAAAGTTGTGGCGGCGATGCGCAGTTCCTGCTCGGCTCGATTGCGCTCGGTAATGTCGCGTCCAATGACCACCAATCCCTTGCGTTGACCCTCTTTGCTGAATACCGGTATCTTGCGCGTCTCTATAATCGTGCATCGACCGTCTTCCCCTCCCACGCTTTCTTCGCCAAACAGCAACTGTCCGGCCTGCCAGGCCTTTTCATCGCTCGCCAGGCATCCCTCGTGAGCTGCACGGAATGCCGGATGCAGATCCGCCAACTCCATCTCGGATTTACCCTGCCAGGGAATGTTGTGCAATTGGAAAAGCTGCTTGGCCGGTTCGTTGGCGATCAGCCAGCGTCCAACCACATCCTTGAGGAAAACCGCATCGGGGATGGCTTCAATTAACGCCGTCAATTGCTCATTGAGGCGCAACTCGCCGATTTGCCATTCGAGTTCGACTTGCTGGTTGCGCATCGGCCTGTAGACCAGGATATAGAGGGCGGGGGAAACGAGCGCGGTGAGCAGGATGGGATCGACGAAATCCCGGACTCCCGGAAACCATCTCCCATGGGTGGGGATGGCGAAGCCTGAGATCAGCAGCATGATCGACAACTCGCTCACCAGAACGATCAAACCCACCGCGACCGCTATCCCCGCAGGAGTTTTCGAAAACATCGTCAACCTTTTCATATTGAGCCTGTTGCAAAATTAAGTGTTGGATCGAATTTCCCGCTGCTTAAAGCGGGTAGAAGCCGTTGGGTTCCGACCCCCCTTGGCAATAACTTCCCTTCTCTTCTCATGCAACCTCCCTCTAACCGTTCACGATTTCACCCGGAATTGCCGAAAGCGGCATGGCTTTCTCTACGGCGCCACGCTTGATCGCCTCCTTCGGCATACCGAACACCACGCACGAAGCCTCGTCCTGGGCGATGGTATAGGCATTGGCATTACGCATTTCCAGCAACCCCGCCGCCCCGTCGTCGCCCATGCCGGTCATGATGATGCCGACTGCGTTTTTGCCCGCCGCCTTGGCGACCGAGCGGAACAGCACGTCCACCGAGGGGCGGTGGCGATTGACCAGCGGGCCGTCCACCACCTCGACGAAATACTGGGCGCCGCTGCGCTTGAGCAGCATGTGTTTCCCGCCCGGCGCGATCAGGGCGCGCCCCGGTATCACCCGGTCGTTGTTTTGCGCCTCCCTGACCTCGATCCGGCACAGGCTGTCGAGGCGTGCGGCAAAGGCCGCGGTGAATTTCTCCGGCATGTGCTGAACGATGACGATGCCGGGGCAAACACGCGGCAACGCGGTCAGCACCACTTCCAGCGCCTGGGTGCCACCCGTCGAGGTGCCGATGGCAACGATGCGTTCCGTGGTCTGGGCCAGGGCGTGGCTATCGCCGGCAGGCAAAATGGCATCCGCGCTCAGCTTGGGCGTTACCTTCACCTGGGGCACGGGTGCAGCCAGCCGCCTGACGTTGGCGTGGGACGCCGCCTTCACCGCACCGACGATGTCGGAGGTAGAGTCTTCCAGAAACCGCTTGAGGCCGATTTTCGGCTTGGTCACAATGCTCACCGCACCCGCTGAAAGCGCCTGCATGGTGGTTTCCGCCCCAGCTTCCGTCAGGGTGGAGCAGATCACCACCGGCGTCGGCCGCTCGGCCATAATTTTCTTCAGGAAGCTGATGCCGTCCATGCGCGGCATTTCCACGTCCAGCACGATCACGTCGGGCCACTGGCGGCGCATGCGCTCCATGGCAAAAATCGGGTCGGCGGCGGCGCCCAGCACATGGATCGCCGGGTCATCCTCCAGCAAGGCGGTCAGCACTTGGCGCACCACCGCCGAATCGTCCACGATCAATACATTGATCTTGCCCATTCCCTAATCCTGCTCAATCCGGGCGGACTCGATCACGATCATGGGCGATGTAACCGGATTCTGCCTGGCCCAGACATGGCCGGTCCAGATGTCGAAAAAAACCTGCCTGTGTCCGTCGCCGCCCAGATGTTCGGCGGTCACGGTAAACCCATTGATCTCCACTAGGTGCCGGGCAATTTTGCTGTTGCGGCAGGACACGGAGCGGCACGCGCTGTTCTCCTCGCTGAGGCAATTCTGGCCGACGCAATGTTTATTTTGCCTGGCGCCGGGAAACATGTTGCCGCCGCCGAACAGCTTGACCTGGTACTCGGCCGGACGGGTTCCCACCGCGCGGATTTCGCGCAGGAACAACACCATCGCCTCGTCCGCATAGCGCCCGTCCGGTTCAGCGGGCTTAGCCGTGCCCCGCGTCGGCAGCATGTAATGGCACATCCCGCCGATCAGCAGCTTTGGATGCCAGGCAGTGATCGAAACGCACGAACCCAGCACTGTGCGGATGCGGGTATCGCGGTCGCCAAAATAGAATTCCCCGGGCTGGAGGAAGATTTCGATAATGTGGTCGGGTTTTTTCATGACCGGCGATCAGGGTTTGCGGTAGACCGCGGGCATCACAGTCTGCAATCCGTCGACAATTCCATTCAGACTTTCCGAATGGCCAATCAGCAGGTATCCGCCCGGCTTGAGCAGCCCCAGGATGCGGCTCACCACCTGGCGCTTGGTTTCCGTGTCGAAATAGATCATCACGTTGCGCAGAAAAACCAGATCGAATTCCCCCAGTTTCGGCAGCGACGCATTCAGGTTGACCTGAATGAAGTTGATCCGGCTGCGCAAGCCGCGCTCAATCATGAATGTGCCATCCTGGGAGCCGACACCCTTGAGGCAGTATCTGGAGAGATAGTTCTTCGGGATGTGTTTCGCCTGTTCCAAGGGGTAATGGCCGGATCGTGCCTTCTCCAGGACTTGCGTGCTGATGTCGGAGGCCACCATCTCCCACGGCTGGCTGCCCAGTCTGTCCGCCAGGGTCATGGCGATGCTGTAAGGCTCCTGCCCGGAAGAGCTGGCTGCGCTCCAAACCCGGAACGGCCGTCCAGGCAGGTGTTGCGGCAGAATCCTGTCGCGCAGGAAATCGAAGTGCTTGGGTTCACGAAAGAAATAGGTTTCGTTGGTGGTAAGCAGATCCACGGCGATCTGCATTTCATCCGGGTGATTCCCCAGCAGTCGGAAATAGTCCCCATAACTGGACAGCTGGTGTGCCTTCACTCGCTTCGCCAACCGGCCGCTGACCAAGGGTTTTTTGGCCGGCGACAGACTGATGCCAGCAATGCGGTAAATCAGTTCCTTAAACTGGAAAAATTCACTGTCGGTAAGCGTGGCTGCTTCCATAATTCAAATCCTCTTCATTCCCTATTTCGCCCGCGGCAGCTTCTCACCCGCATGGAGAATAAGCACTTTTTCGCCACACCACCTAACCGGTAACATCAGACCGAAGTCGCGGAACCTGCGCACATGCCAGATAAACGACTTCAACACACTCGCAATAAAGCTCAGTTCGTTACGGCGCCCGCCTCAAGCAGCGCTGCATTTCCGGCGCCGCCACCCATGCCGGAGATCATGGCCATTTCATCCACCGACAGCACCTTGCTCACATTCAGGATGATCACGAACTTGCCGTTCACCTTACCCATGCCGCTGATGAAGTCCGCCCGGATCTTCGCCCCGAACGAGGGTGCCGGCTCGATCTCGCTGGCCGGTATCTCCAGCACTTCCGACACCGCATCCACGACGATCCCGACATCGACCTTTTCCCCGTCCGCTTCCACTTCGATGATGACGTTGCACGTCCGTTTGTTGACCTCCATGCTTTTCCGGCCAAACCTCGACAAGAGGTCGATGACCGGCACCACCCGCCCCCTCAGGTTGATCACGCCGCGGATGAACTCGGGCATCATCGGTACGGTGGTAAGGCTCCCGTATTCGATGATCTCCTTGATGTTCAGGATTTCGATGGCAAACATTTCCCCACCCAGCAGGAAGGTCAGGTATTGACCCTGCGTCCCTGCATCCTGCTGTTCGATCTTGACTAGCTCGCCCATGTCGGCCTCCTTCAGAATTTGACGAATTCGGCTTCGGACGGGGCTGCCGCCGCTTGCTTGGCCGCCGATTTGGCCGCAGGTTGCGCCAGGTGTGCCACGTTTCTCTTGTGGGCCGCAGCCTTGTTCACCTTCTGGATTTCCCCGGAGCCCACCTTGAAGAAGCTCATGGTCTGCTGCAACTGCTCGGCCTGGCCGCTCATTTCCTCGGCAGTGGCCGCCAGTTCTTCCGAGGCGGAGGCGTTCTGCTGGGTGGTTTGGCTGAGCTGGCTCATCGCAGAGTTGATCTGCCCCACGCCGGCCGATTGCTCTTCGGAAGAAGCGGTGATTTCCTGCACCAGGTCGGAAGTTTTATTGATCGAAGGCACGATTTCATCCAGCAGCTTGCCGGCTTTCTCCGCCAGTTCGACGCTGCTGCCGGCCACTTCGCCGATCTCCTGCGCCGCGACCTGGCTGCGCTCGGCCAGCTTGCGCACTTCCGCCGCCACCACCGCGAAGCCCTTGCCGTGCTCGCCGGCACGGGCCGCTTCGATGGCGGCATTGAGCGCCAGCAAATTGGTCTGGTAGGCGATATCGTCGATGATGCCGATCTTGTTGGCAATCTGCTTCATCGCACTGACGGTGGCCTTCACCGCTTCGCCGCCTTCGGTGGCTTCCTTCGCTGCCTTGGCCGCCATGCCGTCGGTGACTTTGGCATTCTCGGTGTTCTGGCTGATCGAGGCCGACATCTGTTCGACCGAGGCGCTGGTTTCTTCCACGCCCGCTGCCTGTTCGCTGGAGCCTTGGGACAAGGACTGCGCGGTGGCGCTGACCTCTTCGGAGGCACTCGAAAGGTTGTCCGCCGCACTCCGTACATCTTCGATAATCTGCGACAGCTTGCCCACCATGTTCTGCATCGCGGCCAGCAGCATGCCGGTTTCGTCCGTGGAGTTCACTTCGATCTTCGCGGTCAGGTCGCCTTCGGCCAATTGGTTGGCCACGGTTACGGCCTGGTTAATCGGCCTGGTGATACTGCGCGTGACCCAGAAGGCGATACCCACCGCCAGCAAGACCGCCACCCCACTCAGCGCCAGCATCAAGGTACGAGCGGTATGGTACTCATCGGCGGCCTCCTTGGCGGCTTTATCCATCAGTTCGCCCTGATAGTCGATCAGCTTGTTCAAGGCATCGAAATAGGCCAACTGCACCGGGCGGATTTCACCCAATAGCAAGGCTTTCGCTTCGTCCTTCTTGCCCTCGGCAGCGAGTTTCATGAATTGATCCTGCCCCCCAATGTACTTGCCGCGTGCCTCGGCGACCCCCTTCAGCATCTCCTTGCCCTTGTCGCTTTTGATGGAACCTTCCAGTTTTTCCAGTTTTTCCTTGATCACCGTCTTTGATTCGCCGATGCGCTCCAGCTCCTTCTTCACCTCTTCCGGCTTGTCCATCAGCAGGACGTTCCGCATCGAACGGGCAATCCGGTTGACGTTCATCAGGATGGAGTTCGCAAGCACCGTTTTCGGATAACGGTCGTTGGCCATTTTATCCGTGCCGTCGTTCAGGCTGGCCAGGCGAGTAATGCCGATGAAGGCGATCGCCGCCATCAATATAACCACCAGGCCAAAGCCCATTCCCAACCGTGCTCCGATTCTCATATTCTTAAACATTGGATTCTCCTTAACGTTAACACCCTGAATTTATCGAATGACTGCTTAAACCGCTGACACCGTTTCCACTTGCACCGCATGCTGGATCAGCGCTGGCACATCCAGGATCAGCGCCACTTCCCCAGTGCCCAGAATGGTGGAGCCGCTGATGCCCTTAAGGTTGCCGAACAGCTTGCCCAGCGGCTTGATCACCGTCTGGAATTCGCCCATCAGTTCGTCCACTACGAACCCCGCCTTCTGGTTGCCGTACTGCACCACGACGATGTTTTCCCGGCGGCCGGGCTTGCCCGGCTCGCGGAACTGCTCGCGCAACCGGACGAAGGGCAGCGCCTGGCCGCGCAGGTTGATGAAGTTGCGCCCGTAGGCTTCCTGGCGCTCGGCTTCGCTCAGCTCCATGCACTCCACCACCATCTCGAGCGGTACGACGTAGGCGGCGCTGCCCACCCCCATCAGGAAGCCGTCGATGATGGCAAGCGTCAGCGGCAGCCGGATGCGGGTGGTGGAACCGACCCCCTCTCCGGATTCCAGTTCGATGGTGCCGCGCAGCGCTTCGATGTTGCGGCGCACCACGTCCATCCCGACGCCGCGCCCGGAAAGGTTGGACACCTGATCGGCGGTGGAGAAGCCGGCTTCGAAGATGAGGTTGTAGACTTCCTGGTCGCTGAGGTTCTGGTCTGCGCCGACGAGGCCTTTTTCCACGGCCTTGCGCAGGATTCTTTCCCGGTTGAGGCCGCCGCCGTCGTCGCCCACTTCGATCACGATGCTGCCGGATTCGTGATAGGCGTTGAGCTTCACCTTCCCCTTGGCGGATTTGCCGCGTGCGAGCCGCACTTCGGCCGATTCGATGCCGTGATCCATGGAATTGCGCACCAGGTGCATCAGCGGGTCGCCGATCTTGTCGACGACGGTTTTGTCGAGCTCGGTTTCGGCGCCGCTGATCGCCAGTTCGATGTCCTTGCCCAGCTCGCGGCTGACGTCGCGCACCACCCGGTTGAAGCGCTTGAAGGTTTCGCCGATCTGCACCATCCGCAACTGCAGGGCCCCGTCGCGGATTTCTTCCACCAACCGGGAGACGTTGGAGGCGGCTTCCTGCAGCAGCGTGTCGCCCCCGCGATGGGCGAGCAGCGAGGCGGAGGCGCCGGCGATCACCAGTTCGCCCACCAGGTTGATCAGATGGTCGAGCCGTTCCGCGTCCACCCGAACCACGTTGTTTTCCTTGGCCTTGCTCTCCTTGACCTGCTTCTGCTTTTCCAGGGCGGCATCCACCACGGCGGGTTGAACCAGGCCTTGTTCCACGGCGATCTCGCCCAAGGGCTTCCTGGATTCTTCCGACGGCGTTTCAGCACCCGTGTTTTCCTGGTCCTGGATCGCCAGAACCTCATCCAGTTCGCGCGCCGTCAGCGTGCCGCAGCGCGCCAGGATTTCGCCAATGCGCATATCTTCCTCGGGCAGCGCCTTGATCATTGCGACGAAATCGGCAATCCGGCTCTTCGGGGGCAGGATGTGGATGCGGCAGTCGTCGCGCACGAACTCGAATACGCCTTCGATGGCGGCCTTGTCGGCGGCGCTCTTGAAGTTGATTTCGTACCCCATGTAGCAGGATTCCGGGTCCATTTCGGCGGCCGGCGGCATGGCATCGCACAGCGATGAGATGGCGACGATTTCGCCGAGCGTTCCCAGATAGCGGAAGAACGACAGGGGGTCCATGCCGTTGCGCAAGACGTCGCGTCCGAAGCGCAGGGAGATGTGCCAGTTGTCGTTGTCCACCATCCCGCCGCCCGATGCTTCGACCTTGGCTTCGGTTTGTTGCGGCATGCCGGCCTGGTTTTTGGCCTCAGCCTGTTTGGGGGCACCCAGGTATACCGAGAGCTTTTCCATCAAGCCGGCACCCTTGACCCGGTCGTCTTCGCCCAGTTCGTTTTCACCTGCGGCGATGCAGTCCACCAGGGTTGCGATATGGTCGCCGCAGGACAGGAACAGGGCGACCAGGTCGGCGCCCAGTTCGAGCTTTCCGGCGCGCACCTTGTCCAGTACGCTTTCGGCGACGTGGGTGAAGGCGACGATGTCGTCCAGGCCGAACAGGCCGGCCGAGCCCTTGATGGTGTGCGCGGCGCGGAATATGGCGTTGATCGATTCGGTCCGGTTCGCTTCGTGCTCGATGCCGAGCAGTCCGTCTTCCATTTCCTGTAGCAATTCGCGGCTTTCGACGATGAAGGTTTGCAGTGCCTGGTCCATGTTCATGCTGTTTCGCTCCTGTTGCGGCCGGTTCTTAATGTGCGTCGGAGGGGATGACGACCGGGTCGCCAAAGAATGCGGTCATGTTGCACAGGTCGAGCACTTCCATCACCGCCTGACTGTGCCCGACCAGGTGAAGACTGCAAGTGCGTGCCATGCATTCGCGCTTGGCGAGGATCAGCAGCTGCAGGCCGGCAGTGTCGATCTCGCTCACCTGGGACAGGTCGATTTCCAGTTCGCGGCACTGTTCCAGTGCGGCCCCCAGCCGGGTCTTGTATTCGGCTGCGGTGTAGATGGTCATTTCGCCTTCGGGGCGCAGTGTGCAAGTCCCGTCGCGCTTTTCGATGCTTATCGTCATAGCTTTCTCCTTCCTTTCCAAAACAGGTTAACGGGCCGCCGGCTCGACGAATTCGCAAAAAATGCGATATAGGCTCAACACCTCCGGCGTCTCAGGCCTGCCGGAAACAAACCGCAAGCTCTTTCCGTTCCTTGATGCTTCAATCATGGCTTTCCGCACCCAGCGCAAGCCTTCGGTATCCACCATGTTCACCTGCGAGAGGTTGATTTCCATTTCCTCGCAATCATCAAGATTCGCGAGAAAGACGTTCCACAGCGTGCCTGCCGTGGAAGCGGTCACATCCACTCCGATCAGCAGTTTGTTGCATTTCCCCTGTTTCTCGATGGCTACCATGTTTCTTTTCTCCTGACAGCCGGTCCGGCTTTTTGCTCCGAATGCGGTGAAGGTTCGCAACCAGAATCAGCCTTCTTGCGGTATGCGTTTTTCGCCTTTTTGCAGGATCAGGGCAGAATCAGCTTCGAGACGGCGGTGAGCATCTGTTCCGGCTTGAACGGCTTGACCACCCAGGCCTTGGCACCCGCCGCCTGGCCGGCGGATTTTTTGTCCTCGCCGGCTTCGGTGGTGAGCATGATGACCGGCGTGAACTTGTAATCGGCGAGTTTCTTCACTTCCTGGACGAAGGTGATGCCGTCCATGTTGGGCATGTTGACGTCGCTGATGATGAGGTGCACTTTCTGTCCGGTGAGCCTGGCGAGCGCGTCCTTGCCGTCCGATCCTTCGATGACGTCGTAACCGGCGCCCTTGAGGGCGATGGAAACGACCTGGCGCAGGGTGGCAGAGTCGTCCACGATCAGGATTGTTTTAGCCATGGCGTTTGTCTCCTAAAAAAATGTGATTTCGTCATCCGCTGCGGCAGCCTGCTTGCCGCCGTGGTTGCTGTGCTCTTCGGTGGTCGCGTAGGAGCGCTCCAGTTCGTGCAGCAGGCCGGACCAGTCGATCGCCATCAGGCGGCCCTGTTCGCGGTATTTCTGTTCGTTCTGCTGGAGGTAGACAGGGAAGGTGTTGATGTTGTCGCGCACGTGACACAGTATCTGGCTGACCCGATCCTGGAACTGGAACTGCACCAGCGATTCGGCAACTTCGTTCTTGATCCCGGCGCCGGTGGTGCGCAGGATCGCCGCCGCTTCCACCAGCCCGCCGGTTACTTGCCTGAAGTCGTCCAGCACGCCGCGGATGACCGCTTCGGAATTGGCGACCGAAGCATTGTCCTGTTCAGCGGAACTTTCGGCAGTTTCGAAAGCACTGGAGATGGCCTCGCTGATCACCCTGACCTTTTCGGTGATGCGCCGGCCGGTTTCGCCCGATTTGTTGGAGAGCTTCCTTACTTCGTCCGCGACGACGGCAAACCCGCGCCCGGCTTCGCCGGCACGCGCGGCTTCGATCGCTGCGTTGAGTGCGAGCAGGTTGGTCTGGTCGGCGATGCTGGCGACCGCTACGGCCATTTCCTTTAATTGCTCGATGAACTGCACCAGGTTGCCTACTCCGCCCAACAGGTCGTCGCTGTGGCCCAGTGCGGCTCTGAGGGACTCGATCACCGATTGCAATTGGATTTCGCTTTGGGCAAATACGGCTACCAGGCCCTGGGCGTTGTCTACGGATTCGGCTGAGAGGCTGGATGCCTTTACGGCTTCGTCGAGTTTGTCGACGATGCCGGAAAAACGCGCGGTGAGCTCGATCATGGCTTGCTCGCTTTCGCTCCTGCCGGTTTCGATCTGCTTGACCCACAGCGAGGTGACTTCGCTTTCCAGCCCGCCCAGCCCGGCGAGGAAGGTTTCCACATCGGCCCGGTATTGTTCCTGGCAAGTGCCTTCGCGCTCGGCCATTGCGCTTTCCAGCGCAGTGGCGTGGCGTTTGGCCAGGAGCGCACCCGAAACCACCCCGACGGCGACCAGCCCCGCCGCCGCGACCAGATTGGCCACCCCCATCCCACCCGCGAGCGGCAATGACACCGCACCGAGCACAGCGGGAACCAGCGGATACCCCCCCCAATTTGCGAAATGCTTATATTTCTTCACTTGCATCTTTTCAGCTTTATATGAGTTCTTTAGTTAGTACGGCACGAACCGTCGGTCAGGTCGGCCAGTATTCCGGCCAATGTTCCAATATCCCTGTCCGGCAGCTTCATCCACGCGAATGTCCTTGATCGCCTGCCCTTGATACCCCAAAATCCTTAATGGGATAGTCGCCATTTTTGGTAAATATCTAAAATATGGAGTTCATCTACCACTTATACTAAAAGCCCCAACGGGATGGTCTCCTTCATTTTCGGAGATGCTCTTGATCCACTTGCTCGACCTGTCAGCGGCGGTGATAGAGACGTAGAGTCAACGCGGGCAAGTTCGAAGTTGTTGGTCAATTAAGACCAGATGCCTGCTGTGTTCGGCATCGAAGAAGCGAACGCCAGCGCAGGTGCTGCGAGTAATTCTTGCTGGAATTATCCTTCGTCAGAAAGATCGTCTGGTCGCAGCGCAAACCGGTGGATTTGTCGACGGGATGGGAATAGGCACGGCGACAAACCCTATATGGCTTGGCGCGAAGACAATGCAGGCGACACAAACGGGAGAGAAACCCAGAAACCCCGAATCCATAATTTAGTAGTCCCGCTTCGGGAGGAAGTTTCGTCGAGGACGTTAGCCTCGTACATCTTCACCCTCGCTGATGCTCGTTACGCCGGAATGTTGCCCCGCAGATCGAGCAAGTAGGGCTTTGCTTGGTGCGCGACCCCACGGAAAGCTTGCGGCGTGGCGTGGCGTCGAAAGCATAGGCCATTAACCAGGTAACACTCATGAGCACGAGCATTCTTATCCTCAATCAAATCGTTTCATAACAGCTTTAAGCAAAACTTCCGGATACCACTGATTTCATTATTAACAAACGTCAATACTTTGTCAACATATATGAACCAAAAAAACTTCGATCAAGCCATCCAGCTCACAAGGCTTAATGAAAAAATGCGAGACGCAGCGAGAATGGTATTGGTTGAGGGAATTGCTCAAGCCGAGGTTGCACGCCGGCTTGGGGTGAGCCGGCAGGCCGTATCAACGGCCGTGAACAAGGTGGCACGGGCAGCGAACGTCTGCCCGTGTTGCGGAAGGAAGTTTTAATTCCGTTTCGCAATCAAAAGTGACATTGTGCGGAATGGAAGAGCGCCTTCAGGCGCGAAACAAGGCATATCGCGCCTGAAGGCGCTCCTACAAAAACACCGATTTGATTGAGAAATGGAATAACGCGGATTCAAATTCGAAGGGCAATGACGGGATACATAGACTTCGTCTCCAACCTGGCGTTGAGCGACGCCTCGCTTTTGAGGCTCTTCTTTACAATCGCCGCCAGGACATAGACGGTAATGGCAATCCGGATTTGCGCATGAAGGATAGCGTTGGACACAACGACGGAATGTGTGCAGGGGCAAATGCTCCATGAGTTGCGCAAACACCGATTTGCCGGAGTGCATAACGGAAAACCCTGGGAAAGGAAATTTCCAAGTTTCCCAGACTCACGTTCAAATCGGTGATACCCTTAAACACATGTTTTTATAAATCCGATCAAAATCTTATATGGCAATAACCGGCAAATTGCCGGACACTACCGAATTCTGTGCATTCTGCAGCAGAGGGAGAATTCCCTCCGCTGGCAGCGGTTTGCTGAAAAAATAGCCTTGCATGGCGTCGCAGCCCCGTTCGAGAAGGAAGTCGAACTGTTCCTGCGTTTCCACCCCTTCGGCCACCACCCTGAGGCGCAGACTGTGGGCCATGGCGATGATGGCGGCCACGATCGCCGCGTCATCCGGGTCAGTCGTAATATCCCCTACGAAGGATTTATCGATCTTGATGGTGTCGATGGGCAGGCGCTTGAGATAGCTCAGCGAAGAATAGCCGGTTCCGAAATCGTCGATGGAGATGCGCATTCCCTTTGCGTTCAGCGCTTGCAGGGTCACTGCCGCCGTCGAGAGGTTTTGCATCAGAATGCTTTCGGTAATCTCCAATTCCAGGCAGGATGGATCCACCCCCGTTTCCCGCAGCACCCGCTCGATGGTTTCAACCAGGTCGTGAACTCTGGCCGCTTCACCCGAGGACGGGCTCCCCTCTGTTTCACCGCTGGCCGATAAATGCCTGAATTGGCGCGCCGACAGGTTCACCGCCACTGGGAGAAGGGGCATCCCTTCCCCTTGCCAGGCCTTGATCTGCAAACACGCTGTCCGCAAGACCCATTCGCCGATCGGAACGATCAGTCCGGTTTCCTCCGCCAGGGGAATAAACTGGTCGGGCGGGATCATGCCCCTAGCCGGATGCGCCCAGCGCAGCAGCGCCTCCAGCCCGATCACGGCCCCGGTCGCGAGGTTCACCTTGGGCTGGTAGTGAAGCCGCAACTCGCCGCGTTCCAAGGCCTTGCGCAGGCTGTTTTCCAGGGTAAGCCGCTCCGACGACAGTTTTTCCAGCTCGGGCCGGTAGAACTGATACCCCAAGCCTTGTTCCTTGGCTTGGTACATGGCGCTGTCGGCGCACCGGATGAGGTTGTCCGCATCGATGGCGTCCAAGGGATGGAAGGCGATGCCGATACTTGCGGAGACGAAGACTTCGTGGTCTTCCAGCTGGAAGGGGTGAGCGAGGGCATCCAGGATTTTCTGGGCGACGAGGACGGTATCCTGCCTCCCGGAAAGCCCCTGTAGCGCCACCACGAACTCGTCGCCCCCCTGGCGGGCCAGAACGTCGCCCTTGCGAAAGCAGCCGGCGAGCCGCTCGGCCACTATAAGCAGCAGCTTGTCGCCCAGCGCATGGCCCAGGGTGTCGTTGATCAGTTTGAACCGGTCCAGGTCGAGAAACAGCAGCGCCAACTGCTCCCCGTTCAACGCCGCTTCATCCAGGCTGATGCCGAGGCGCTCCCGGAAGAACTTGCGGTTGGGGAGATTGGTCAGCGGATCGTGATTGGCCAAGTGCATCAACTGGCGCTCGAACTGTTTGCGCTCGGTCAGGTCGCGTAGTACGTAGGTAATAAAACGCCCCGTGGATCCTTCGAAAACGCTGCTGGATCCCTCCACCATAAAAATGGCGCCGTCCCGGCGGCGACCTTGGCCTTCCCACACCGACGTGCGCTGCAATCCTTCATCCGGTTGGCAGAACAGGGGCTCCGGCAATACCCTGCCGATCATCTGTCCCAGCATCTGGTGGCGGCGATAGCCGAACATGCGCTCCGCCGCCCGGTTGAAATAGGCGATTTTTCCCTGGGGATCGGTCATGATGATCCCATCGTGGGCAGTTTCCGCCAGGTCCCGGAAACGGCGCTCGGATTCCAGCGCGGCAGCGCGCAATGCCTGCTCTTCGGTCAAGTCCTCCACGATCAAAAGAAGCCGGGCTTCTTCTTCTTCTTCTTCTTCTTCTGCAAGGCGGATTCCAGTCAGCGTCACGCGTACCGGTTTGCGCTCGGAGCAATCCGCCGGCCCCATGCTGAAGAGCACGTCATGCTGGACGCCCCCGGTGGCCAGGACTTCAAGGGCACGCCCCCGCAGCCCATCAGCTGCGAGCACCTCCATCAGATAGCGACCGCGCACGGCCTCCTCCGTGAATCCGAAGCGATCCAAGAGAGCCCGGTTGGCGGACAAAACGGTGAGATCGGACGAGAGCACCAGCAGGCCGTCGGGGATGCTGGCGAACACGATGTCGGCATACTCTTTCAGCGTCATCATGGATTGCCGGTCGGCCTGGATATAGGTGTCGATGGCAAGCCCCATGTCCAGCAGGACGATCTTGATCAGCGCCTGGCAGGTGGCAACAAAGGCCTCGGGGTCGCCCCCAAGCCGCGGCCAGAGTTCGGGGAGTAACCCCGACAGGTACTTACTGTAGGCGCCCAGATACCATTCCGGAGCAAGCCCGACGCGCTGGTGGGCCACCCCCACGCGCAGGCGGTGGTGGATATACTCCCGGCCGTAGTCGCCGGCGGTAAGGCCGCTAAAATACGCCGCCTGGCTGCACTTCAAACGCTCGAGCGTTTGCGCGTCGGGCAACAGCGCCCGTGTTTCCTCGAAGACCAGGAGATGGGTGTAAAAGGCGTTGACGAAATCCGGCGCCTGGGTTTGCAGGGCTTCGTGCAGCGTTCGCAACCGCGCGACGTCGTCGTCGGTGAATTCCAGAAAGGCCTTGCGCCGGGCGACAGCGACATCGTCGATGCCGAGCACCCGCACCACGGCCTCGACAGCCTTCTCCAGGGGCTTCATGTTCCCGGATCTCACCGTAAGCCAGGAAAGGGAGATGAAACCGCCGTCAAGCTTGCTTGCTTGCTTGCTTGCGCAAGATTTCTTCCATACTAGGTCACCTAACCTTTATTGGTCTTGTTCGTTCTTTGCGTCCGACTTTGGCATATGGGAACCCCGCTGCCACAGGCTTTTCTTTTTCTCAAGGACTCATGCGATTGCACGGCGGCGGTGCGCCGAAGGTTTCGCAAAACACCCGGTACAGATCCCGCTCCACCAAGCGCCATCCGTCGCTGATCAGACGAAACCGCACCCGCGCGGCGCCGTCGGCGATGTGCCGATAAAGCAACGCGTTGCCGCTGCTACCGCGCAGGTGGTCGCCCAGGCGCTTGCGCAAATCCCCGGCCGAACCGATGTACACCACGCGATGCGACCCAAGCGGTACGTTTTTCTCCGACCACTCTGCCTCTTCTCCACCAGGACAGGAAGCAATACCCGCCCGGATCTCGTACACGCCGGGATGGGTCGGAACCACGATGCGCAGGGCTTGCGAGGTCAGCGGCACCAGCGTGGAAAATCCCTCTGTGGCCACCAAGTAATCCGTGCGCTGGCTGCGGCTCTTGTAATCGGGAATCGCCAAGTCGTGCCGGATGTTGGCCACAGTGCGCCGCGACAACCGGATGCCGTATTCCCGCTCGAGGATGGCAGCGATGGCCCCGTCCGTCAGCGGCTCCCGCAATACCCCTTGGAGCATCCAAGCTTTTTCCTCTTTTATCACATGATCCACGAAATGGCAATGAACCTGCCGCGGCTTCGGGAAAAGTCCGCCCAACGGCACCGCTTTGCCGTTCGGCAGCGCGATCGACAATCCGCGCACCAAGCGGGAGATCCGGCCCGGATCCGCCACCACGGAAAGATTCGACTCCGACCGCAGCCGGGCGGAAATCTCCGCTTGGGTCAGGGGTAGGAGCGCCAAGGCCTGCCCGGAACGCAGATACGCCGCTTGCGATATCAGCACCGCCTGCATCAGCGCGTGGGTGAGCCGGTTTCTGGTATTGATGAGGCGCAACCTGCGCAATACGCCCGCCAGTTCCGCCGGGAAGTCCGGGCGGGACATCAGGTGGTTCACCCCCTCCTCATCGAACCGGTACTCCCGCGCGTAGCTGTCGCGGTGGTAGAGGAACATCAGGCCCCGGCCCGCCTCGCGAACCTCTCCCAGGAACGGGGATGCCTGGTTTTTTGGGATGGCGGCCGCATCATGCGCCACCCGCGCGCCTTCCAATCGACCCACGGTCACCCAGGGGCGCAGGGTGGAAAACCCGGCGGAGGATTCCACCTGAGTCACAAGACGGTCGATAGCCCGCAGCGGCAATTCCAGAAAGCGGGCGAGCACGATTTTACCGAGCAGGGCGGCATCAATTTTATAAAATTTCATCGGCGCAGACACAAACCCTTGGGGATACGATGAAGATGCTTGGGAGAGTGCTGCCTGGCATGGTGCCAAATGGACTGCCGGCTAACGCCATCGAATGCCGCTCTCACTCGGCGACGCCGGGGTAATCGGCTTTTCCGCCAACCATGGCGGCGAACTGATGGTCAATTTCGAAAGGGGCCTGTTTGATTCCCGCTTGCCGGGCGCACCAAGGAAAAGGCCAAGCCGCTTAGTGCTCGACCTTTTCCAGCTTTTCTTTCTTGATGCTGATATCCGCCTTCTGCTTCAGGCTCGCCAGGTAGGCCGAGGAATATTCTTGTGCAAGTGCCTGCCGCAACTGGTTGGCGTAGGCTTTCTTTTTCGCCGGGTCGATTGCACCGGGCTCGACAACCTTGCTAACCTTGATCAGGGTATACCCGCCCTTGGGGTTCTCGATACCCGTGTAGGCCGGCAGTTTGCCCGCATCCGCCCGGAAAATCTGGTTCAACGCATCCTTGCCCATACTGGAGGCATTTTCACGGTTGATCAGGATCGGCGCGCCCCATTTCAAATCGGCAACTGCACCACCTTTCTGCAGGCTGGCTAACGCATCCTTGCCTTGCTTCACTGCCATGGCATTGCCCTGCTCACGCAGCAAACGCTTGGACAGTTCCGTGCTCAGCTCCTCGAACGGCTTATAGCTGGCAGCCTTGTATTCTGCTACGTGCGCGGCCACTAGCGTATTCGGCGCAACCTCGACCGCTTCAGTGTTGCGTTTGAGCTTGAGCGCGTCCTCTGAAAACACCGCCTGCAACAGCTTGGGATGATTCAGCAGGGCCATGTCCGCCCCTTTTTTGCTGATCCACGGGCTAGACTGAATTTTTAATTTCAGCGCTTCAGCCACTGGATTGAGGCTGTCCGGCTGCTCGTAAACCGTGTTACTGAAAGTTTCAGCCAACTCGGCGAATTTCTTGACCGCCTTCTGTTTCTTCAGTTCCTGCGCGATTTCTCCCCTGACCACATCAAGGCTGCGAGCGCCACCTTGCCGGATCGCTGTCAATTTGATGATATGGAAACCGAAATCGGATTGAACCAGGCCGGAGATTTCTCCACCCTTCATGCCAAACACGGCATCCTCAAACGGCTTGACCATCGCACCGCGTGCGAAAAAACCTAGATCTCCTCCTTTGGTCGCGGAACCTGGGTCCTTGGAGTACTGTTTGGCGAGATCCTCGAACTTTGCCGGGTTCTGTTTGATTTCTTTCAGAACCTGCTCGGCCTGAGCGCGTTCGGCAATCAGGATATGACTCGCTCTGCGTTGCTCCGGTTCATTGTATTGGGCGCTATGCTCATCATAATATTTTTTCACTTCTTCATCGCTGACAACCATCTGCTGCTGCAACTCATCCGCCGACAATACCACATAGTCAAGCCGAGCCTGCTCGGGAACAAGGAATTCCTCGCGGTGTTTGTCATAGTAGGCCTTGACGTCGGCGGGGTCCACTTTCAGCTGAATCATGTATTGCTCGGGCGTCAGCATCGCCTGGCTGATTTCACGCTGCTGCTCGGCCAGTCGTGCAACCATTTCCTCTGATGAGCGCGGCACGGCAACGCCATGGGACAACCCTTCGAACAACTGCTGAATCACCAGATTCTGGCGCAAACGATTCTCGAAAACCGCAGGGGTCATGTCCTGTGCGCGTATCATGGATTCATACCGAGCCTGGGAAAACCTGCCGTCCTGTTGGAATTCCGGGATCTCGGCAATAATCGAGGCGAGCAGTGTATCGGGCAGATTAATCCCGACGCGGTTAGCCTCCAGGACCAGCAAGTGCTGCTGAACCAGTCCATCCAGGACGGACTGGCGAACTTCAGGACGATCCAGTATGGTCGGATCAAAGCGCTCTCCCATCGCGCCACGCATCCGGTCCTGTTGTTCCTTTAAAGTCCGGCTGAATTCCTGCCTGGTGATGTTCTGGCCATCCACCTTGGCAATGATATCGACCTTGTCACCACCGCGAATGTAGGAGTCCACTCCCCATAATGCGAAGGGAATGGTAATCAGGCCCAGGATAATTTTGACGATTAAACCCTGAGCGCGTTCTCGAATGATTTCCAGCATATTACGAACACCTCGGCCCCATAGTGGGAAGCACAAAAAAAATGGGCGAAACAGCGTTCGCCCATGTATGGCGGAGTGGACGGGACTCGAACCCGCGACCCCCGGCGTGACAGGCCGGTATTCTAACCGACTGAACTACCACTCCATAATACCTAAAAAATTCAAAACTTAATGGTGGGTGCTGACGGGGTCGAACCGCCGACATTCGCCTTGTAAGGGCGACGCTCTACCAACTGAGCTAAGCACCCGAAGTTTGCTAGTTTACAGCATCCTTCAGCGCTTTGCCAGAACGGAACTTCGGCACTTTAGCTGCCTTGATCTTGATGGTTTCGCCGGTGCGAGGATTGCGGCCATTGCGAGCGGCGCGTTTGCCCACGTAGAACGTACCAAAACCAACCAGGGTAACCATATCACCCTTTTTCAGCGCGACTTTAACGGCACCAATAGCGGCATCCAGAGCACGGCCAGCAGCAGCCTTGGACATATCGGCGGATTTAGCGATTGCATCAATCAACTCGGATTTGTTCACGTGTAGTCCCCTTTCTATTCGGTTGAGAAACAAGTTTAGTCCTGCACTCACCTTATAACAAGCCGCAAAACCATGTGTCAAGCGGTTTCAGCAAAATTAATCTAATTTAAGGGCGTCATATAAGGGGCTCGGGCAGAGAGCAAATTTTGTGCCACAAATATGACGGATACAATGAAAATAAAAAAGCCAACCCGAGCGGCGAGTTGCCGGGTTGGCTTTGAGCGAAGCGAGATGCGAGTTAATGCTTGATGACGGCGTCCTCTGTTTTCTCTTCAACCGGCGGCATGGGTGTTGTCGGAGCCACCTCTGGCAGCGGCTCCGGCTTGCGCTCGAGCGCATAACCGAGCACTTCGTCTATCCACTTAACCGGGTGGATATCCAGCCGGTTTTTGATGTTATCCGGGATCTCGACCAGATCCTTGACGTTCTCAAGAGGAATCAAGACAGTTTTAATCCCGCCACGGTGAGCAGCCAGCAGCTTCTCTTTCAATCCGCCGATCGGCAAAACCTCACCACGCAGCGTGATCTCGCCGGTCATCGCGACATCTGCCCGCACCTTAATTCCGGTCAGGATGGATACCATCGCGGTGGTGATGGCAATACCAGCGCTAGGCCCATCCTTGGGCGTGGCTCCTTCCGGCAGGTGAATGTGGACATCGTTCTTCTGATAAAAATCCTCGGGGATGCCTAGCGCGCGCGAGCGGCTGCGCACCACGGAAAGTGCCGCCTGAATCGATTCCTGCATCACCTCGCCGAGCTTGCCCGTGGTGATCATCTTACCCTTGCCGGGCAGCGCCACCGCCTCGATGGTCAGCAACTCGCCGCCCACTTCGGTCCAGGCAAGCCCCGTCACCTGGCCAACCTGGTTATTCTGCTCGGCCATACCGTAGCTGTAACGGCGCACACCCAAGTACTTATCAAGGCTGCGCGCGGTCACCGCGATCTTGCCTTTGCCCTTCTTGAGCAGCAGCGCTTTCACCACCTTGCGGCAAATTTTGGCGATTTCCCGCTCCAGGCTACGCACCCCCGCCTCACGGGTGTAATAGCGGACGATGTCGCGCACGGCGCTTTCGGCGATACTGGCCTCTTCATCTTTAAGTCCGTGCAGCTTCAACTGCTTCGGCAGCAGGTAGCGCATCGCGATGTTGATCTTCTCGTCCTCGGTATAGCCGGACAGGCGAATCACCTCCATCCGGTCAAGTAGCGGACCGGGGATATTCAGGGAGTTGGAAGTGGCCACGAACATCACGTCGGACAGGTCATACTCCACCTCGACATAGTGGTCGACGAAGGTATGGTTCTGCTCCGGGTCGAGCACCTCCAGCAACGCCGAGGATGGGTCGCCGCGGAAATCCATTCCCATCTTGTCCACTTCATCCAGCAGGAACAGCGGATTACGCACGCCGACCTTGGCCATACTCTGCAACACCTTGCCCGGCATGGAACCGATGTAGGTGCGGCGATGTCCACGAATCTCGGCTTCATCGCGCACCCCGCCCAGAGCCATGCGGATAAATTTGCGATTGGTTGCGCGGGCGATGGACTGACCCAGGGAGGTCTTGCCTACTCCGGGCGGGCCGACTAGACACAGAATTGGCGCCTTGAATTTATCCACGCGCTGCTGCACTGCCAGATATTCGACAATACGTTCCTTAACCTTCTCCAAGCCGTAGTGATCCTTCTCCAGCACCGCTTCGGCCGCTTTCAGATCCTTGCTGATCTTGGTTTTCTTCTTCCACGGCAACCCGGTCAGCACATCAATGAAGTTGCGCACCACCGTTGCTTCCGCAGACATCGGCGACATCAGGCGTAGCTTCTTCAATTCGGATTCAGCCTTGGCAAGTGCCTCCTTGGGCATGGAAGCCGCCTTGATTTTCTTTTCCAACTCGTCCAGATCCGAGCCTTCCTCCAAATCGCCCAGCTCTTTCTGGATCGCCTTGACCTGCTCATTCAGGTAATACTCGCGCTGGCTCTTCTCCATCTGGCGTTTGACACGGCCTCGGATGCGCTTTTCCACCTGGAGGATATCGATTTCCGCATCCAGAATGCCGAGCATGTGCTCCAAGCGTTTTTGCACGCTCACCATTTCCAGGATTTCCTGCTTCTGCTCGATCTTGAGCGGCAGGTGAGCGGCGATGGTATCAGCCAGGCGCCCCGCCTCATCTATGCTGGCCAGCGAGGTGAGGATCTCCGGCGGAATCTTCTTGTTGAGCTTGACGTACTGGTCGAACTGCGCGAAAAGGCCGCGACGCAAGGCCTCGATCTCGTTTTCGTCGCCTTCTTCCTGCGCGATCAGATCGGCTTCCGCGACGAAGTGGGTCTTGGCATCGGAAAATTTGGTAACCTGAGCGCGCTGACTGCCTTCCACCAGCACCTTGACGGTGCCATCGGGCAGTTTCAGCATCTGCAGGATGCTGGCCATGCAGCCGACTTCATACAGGTCCTCCGGCACGGGCTCGTCCTTGGCCGCGGACTTCTGCGCCACCAACATGATGTGTTTCCCGGACTCCATGGCAGTTTCCAGCGCCTTGATGGACTTGGGCCGACCTACGAACAGTGGGATCACCATGTGCGGGAACACCACCACGTCGCGCAGCGGCAGCAGCGGCAGTGTCACGGATTGATCTAACGAGTCATTGTGTACAGTCATGGGCTCCACCTGAAATTTAACTTACAGCTACAAAGGTAGGGACGACTTGCGGCAATTCAAGAGCATCTTAAAAAATTCGAACGCCGCCCACAGAAAGCGAAACCAGCCGCCGCTGGGGAAGCGGCGGCAAAACATCAGGCAGTGCCGGCCACCTTCGGCTGATCGGCGTAAATCAGGAGCGGTTGGCTCTCTCCCCTGACCACCCCGTCGTCAATCACTGCCTTGGCGACATTACTCATGGAGGGCAAGTCGAACATGATATCCAGCAGCGTATGTTCCAGAATCGAACGCAAGCCTCGGGCACCGGTCTTTCTCGCTAGTGCTTTCTTGGCAATGGCGAGCAGAGAATTTTCCCTGAACTCCAATTCGACCCCTTCCATCGCGAAGAGTTTTTGATACTGCTTGATCAGGGCATTCTTAGGCTCGGTCAGGATGCGCATCAGGGCGTGCTCGTCGAGATCCTCGAGAGTCGCGACAACGGGCAGGCGACCGACAAATTCAGGGATCAGGCCGAACTTGATCAGGTCTTCCGGCTGGACATCACGCAGCACGGCACCGATTTCCTTGCGGTCGTCCTTGCTCTTCACTTCAGCGCCAAAGCCGATGCCACCCTTCTCGGAGCGCATGCGAATCACCTTGTCCAGGCCGCTGAACGCACCACCGCAGATGAACAGAATGTTGGTGGTATCAATCTGAACGAATTCCTGATTAGGGTGTTTGCGTCCGCCCTGCGGCGGCACCGAGGCAGTGGTGCCCTCAATCAGCTTGAGCAGTGCCTGCTGTACACCTTCACCGGACACATCGCGGGTAATCGACGGGTTGTCGGATTTGCGAGAAATCTTGTCGATTTCATCAATGTAGACAATGCCACGTTGCGCCTTCTCCACATCGTAATCACATTTCTGTAGCAGTTTCTGGATGATGTTTTCGACGTCCTCGCCGACATAACCGGCTTCAGTCAGGGTGGTGGCATCGGCGATAACGAAAGGCACATTGAGCATGCGCGCCAGAGTCTGGGCCAGCAGGGTCTTGCCGGAGCCGGTTGGGCCAATCAGCAGGATATTGCTCTTGGCCAGCTCGACCTCGTCGGTCTTCGAACTGTTCTTGAGCCGCTTGTAGTGATTGTAAACGGCGACAGAGAGGATTTTCTTCGCCTTCGGCTGATCGATCACATATTCGTCGAGCATCTGGCAAATTTCCTGCGGCACCGGCAGGTCGGAAGCACCAGCCTTTGACGACTGATCGCCCTGCGCCTCCTCGCGAATAATGTCGTTGCACAGCTCGACGCACTCATCGCAGACAAACACGGACGGGCCGGCAATCAATTTACGCACTTCATGTTGGCTTTTGCCGCAGAACGAGCAGTAAAGCAGTTTTTCGCCGCCGGTTTTATCAGACATTTTCAGTTTTCCTCAAATATTTTGGGCATCAACCAGCAAAATCGGTTCGATTCGCCAGTACTTTATCCACCAGCCCATATTTTACCGCTTCCTCGCCGCTCATGAAATTATCGCGGTCGCTGTCCTTTTCAATGGTTTCAACGGACTGGCCGGTGTGGTGAGCCAGCATCGTATTCAGACGCTGTCTCAAGTATAGGATTTCCTTGGCATGGATTTCAATGTCGGAGGCCTGACCCTGGAAGCCGCCCGACGGTTGATGAATCATCACACGGGAGTTCGGCAGGCAGAAACGTTTGCCCTTGGCGCCGGCGGCAAGCAAAAATGAACCCATGCTGGCGGCTTGGCCCAGGCAGAGTGTGCTGACGTCCGGCTTGATAAACTGCATGGTGTCGTAAATCGCCATACCAGCGCTGACTGAGCCACCCGGCGAGTTGATGTAGAAAAAAATATCCTTGTCCGGATTGTCCGATTCCAGGAACAGCATCTGCGCCACAATCAGGTTGGCCGTCAAATCGTTGACCGGCCCAACCAGGAAAATCACCCGCTCCTTGAGCAGGCGAGAATAAATGTCAAACGCGCGTTCGCCACGCCCACTCTGCTCGATCACCATCGGGACCAAACCCAGGTTTTGCGGCTCCCAGTTCTGACTATGAATCATTAATTATTCCCCATCAGTTCATCAAAGGCGGAAGAAACTTCCACCACTTTGGCGCGTTCCAGCGCCCACTTGACTACATTGTCTTCTATGACCAACGATTCGACTGCGGCCAGGCGATTCGGTTCACCATAATACCAAGCCAGCACCTGCTCCGGCTCCTCATAGCTCTGCGCCAGCTCATTCACCAGTTCACGCACCTGCTCAGGCTTGGCCTGCAACTGATGCGCATTAACCAGTTCCGACATGATCAAACCAAGGCTGACGCGGCGGCGCGCCTGATCCTCGAATAAATTGGCCGGCAGCGAAATATCGCCGCTGGCGCTCAAGCCACGAGCACGCAAATCTTCGCCGGCCTGCTGGCGAAGATGGTCAATCTCCATCTCGATCAATGACCTGGGCTGCTCGAACGGCGTCGCGTCGAGCAGAGCCTGCATCACACGCTCCTTGACCCGACCATCGATGCGCTTCTTCACTTCGCGCTCCAGGTTGGCCTTGATTTCGCTGCGCATGGTTTCCAGGTTGCCGTCCGATACGCCCAGCGACTTGGCGAAATCTGCATCGACTTCCGGTAGTTGCGGCTCCGCCACCTGATTCAGCGTCACCGCGAAAGTCACGGTTTTTCCGGCCAGTTCCTTGGCATGATAATCTTCGGGAAAGGTTAATTCAAACGATTTGCTCTCCCCTACCTTCATACCAAGGATAGCCCCTTCAAAATCCTTCAGCGTATGACCTTCGCCCAGCACCAGCTTATAGCCCTGTGCCTTGCCACCCTGGAATTCCTCTCCATTCAGGGTACCGCGGTAGTCAATCTCGACCTGGTCGCCGGCTGCTGCTTTACGCTTGGCCGGCGCATAGGTCACACGCTGCTTGCGCAGGATTTCGATAGTTTTATCAATCTCGGCATCGCCAACCACCACCTTCGGACGATCGATCGCTACCCCGCTGATATCGCCCACCACGACATCGGGATAAACCTCGAAAGTCGCAGCGAACTGCAGATCTTTGGACTCGCCCTCGGCTGGCTTGGCCTCGATCCGGGGATAACCAGCCACCTTCAGGTTTTGCGCCCGCACCGCTTCGGAAAAATTCTTCTGTACAGTTTCGCCCAGCACTTCCTGGCGGACCTGGCCGCTGTATTGCTGCTCCACAATCTTCATCGGCACCTTGCCGGGACGGAAACCATCCATCTTGACCGTGCGCGCCAGCCGTTTTAGCCTGTTTCCCACTTCAGCTTCCATGCTGGCGAGAGATACCGCCAGATTAAGTGTGCGTTGCAGCGAGCCGGAGTTTTCCGTAGTCGTTTCCATTCCTATCCCTCTAAATTAAAGACTGTTGCATGTCTGGTGCGAAAGGGGGGACTCGAACCCCCACGCCTTGCGGCGCTGGAACCTAAATCCAGTGCGTCTACCAATTCCGCCACCCTCGCGCAGCTGCTATTCTAATGGATTCGCTTCTATACTGGCGGCCGCGCCGCTCTACGCGCGCCTCGCCTATCCCGATGCCGGTCGACCACTACGAGAATTTCCCCGTCGCCTCCTGGCTGCTGCCGCACCGGCTGCGCGAACCTGTTGCCGCCATCTACGCCTTCGCCCGCAGCGCCGACGACATCGCCGACGAAGGCGATCTCGATGCCGACAGCCGCTTGTCCCGGCTCGGGGAATACCGCGATGAGCTGGCGAAAATCGCCG
>NZ_DATKTK010000042.1:0-162632 GCF_035531155.1 Sulfuricella sp.
CATCATCAGCGCCACTCACCAGGATCTGGTGCAATGCGTGGAGAGCGGGAAATTTCGCCAGGATCTGTTTTACCGGCTCAACGTAATCGTGTTGAAGATGCCGGCTCTGCGCGAGGTCCCGGAGGACATCCCGTTGCTTGCCGGGGAGATACTCAAGAAAGTGGCGTGTCTGAACACCGTACCGCCGAAATTAAGCCTGACGGCGTTGAAGGAACTGCGGGAATACGATTTTCCGGGCAACGTGCGTGAGCTGGAAAATATCCTCGAGCGGGCGATGGCGCTGACTGCTGGCGGCGAGATCTGTCGCGAGGATTTACAGCTTGCGGTGAAGCAGCCGAAAGACAGGGCGCAGATGAAGGGCTTGCCGCTGCAGGAATACCTCGATGCCGTGGAAAAAGAGGTGATTCTGGAAGCGCTGGAAAAAACCCGTTTCAACAAGACCGCTGCAGCCAAGCTGCTTGGGATCTCTTTTCGAGCGTTGCGATATCGCCTGGAGCGGCTGGGGATGGATTAGTGATGGGGAATGAGTAAGGGGATAAACTTCCTGCCTCACCCCTCACCCCTCACCCCTCACCAAGCTCGCTCAGCTCTGATTTAACCCCCCAGATTTTCTCCGCATATTCCCTGATGGTGCGGTCGCTGGAGAACTTGCCCATACCAGCCACGTTGAGGATTGCCTTGCGTGCCCACTCCGCGGGGTTGCGGTAGAGCGCTTCGATTTTTTCATGGCATTCGGCGTAAGCGGCGTAGTCGGCGAGCAGCATGTAATGGTCGCCACCGTCAGTAAGCGCGTCGATGATCGGGAGGAAGCGGTCGGGTTTATCCGGCGAAAAAAAGCCTGAGCCGATCATCTCCAGCACCTGTCGTAGTTCCTCGTTGCGATAGTAGTAATCCCAGGGGTTATAGCCCTTGTTCCGCAGTTCGGCGACTTCCGCCGCATTCAGCCCGAAAATGAAAATGTTGTCCGCGCCGACTTCGTCGCGGATCTCGATGTTGGCGCCGTCCAGGGTGCCGATCGTCAGTGCGCCGTTCAAGGCGAGCTTCATGTTGCCGGTACCGGATGCTTCGGTGCCGGCGGTGGAAATCTGTTCGGAAACGTCGGCGGCAGGAATGATTTCCGAGGCGGTGGTCACATCGTAATTGGGAATGTACACCACCTTGAGCAGATCCCTTGCGGCCGGGTCATTGTTGACGATATCCGCCACGTCATTGATCAGCTTGATGATCAGCTTGGCCCGCGTATAACCTGGGGCTGCCTTGCCGCTGAAGATCACGGTGCGTGGCACCCGGTCGGCCGTCGGATTGGCACGGATGCGGTTGTACAGCGTGACCACATGGAGCAGGTTGAGCAGTTGCCGCTTGTATTCGTGGATGCGCTTGATCTGTACGTCGAACAGGGAGGCGGGGTTGACCTTGATGCCCAGTTTTTTCTCGATTATTTTGGCCAGCGCCTCCTTGTTGGCCTGTTTGACTTGGCGGAATTTCTCCTGGAAGGCCTTGTCGGCGGCAAACTTCTTGAGCTTGTTGAGCTGATCCAGATGGGTGACCCAGTCGTCGCCGATGTGCTCCGTGATTAGCCCGGCAAGCCCGGGATTGATCTGATTGAGCCAGCGCCGCGGTGTAATTCCGTTGGTGATGTTGATGATCTTGCCTGGATAGAAGCGGTCGAAGTCCCGGAAGATGGTCTGGCGCATCAGCTCGGTGTGGATTTGCGCCACGCCGTTTACCTGATGGCTGCCGACGATAGCCAGGTGCGCCATGCGGACGCGCCGCCCGTTGTCTTCATCGATGATGGACATGCGCTTCAGCAGTTCCACGTCGCCGGGATGGCGGTGGCGGACATCGTTCAGGAAGCGCTGGTTGATTTCGTAGATGATTTGCAGGTGGCGCGGCAGGATCGTCTCGAACAGGACGGTCGGCCAGGTTTCCAGGGCTTCCGGCATGAGCGTGTGGTTGGTGTAGGAGAAGGTGCGGGTGACGATGTTCCAGGCACGGTCCCAGTCGAGGTGGTACATATCCAGCAGGATGCGCATCAGTTCGGGAATCGCGATCGAGGGGTGGGTGTCGTTGAGCTGGATCGCCACCTTGTCGGGCAATTCATCGAAATTTTTGTGGAATTTATTGAAGCGGTAGAACATGTCCTGCAACGAGGCGCTGACGAAAAAATATTGCTGCTTCAGGCGCAGTTCTCTGCCCATCGCCGTAGTGTCGTCGGGATACAGCACCTTGGACAGGTTTTCGGACTGGTTCTTGTCCTCCACCGCCTTGATGTAGTTGCCCTCGTTGAAATATTGCAGATCGAAATCCCGTGATGCCTTGGCCGACCATAGCCGCATATTGTTCACCGATTTGCCGCCATAACCCGGTACCGGCGTGTCATAGGCCATCGCCATGACATCCTCGGTATCCACCCAGTGGTGGTGCGGGCTGCCATCCTCGCCGACGTATTCCAGCGCCCGGCCGTAAAACTTGACCGGATAAAGCACTTCCGGGCGCGGAAATTCCCAGGGATTGCCGTAGCGCAGCCAGTTGTCCGGGTGCTCCACCTGCCAGCCGTTTTCGATGCGCTGGTTGAACATGCCGTATTCGTAACGGATGCCGTAGCCGTAGCTTGGCAGGTCGAGGGTAGCCATGGAATCCAGGAAGCAGGCAGCCAGGCGCCCCAGACCGCCGTTGCCGAGGGCGGCATCGGGTTCCATTTCGCGCGCCATGTCCAGGTCCAGGCCAGCGTCAAGCGCGGCTTGGTGGCAGCGATCCAGATGCCCGATGTTGAGCAGACTGTTGGTCAGAGACCGGCCGATCAGGAATTCCATCGACAGGTAATAAATCCGCTTGGCGTCGGCACGATAGTAGCGCCGCATGGTCTCCATCCAGCGCCCGGTCAGCTGGTCGCGGGTGACATGGGCAAGCGCGAAGAACCAGTCGCGGGGGGTAGCGGTGAAATGGTCCTTGCCGACGGAATAGGTGAGGTGGTTGGCGAGCGCGTGGCAGAAAGGCGCCGCGTCCTTGTTTTTCGCTATTTGAGGGGGTGGGTCTGAGGCTGCCGGTTTCCTGTCCATTGCGGTAACTCCCGTGTGTACGGGCAGATTACCGCTAACCAGGATGGGGGTAAAGCTTAAGCTAGAACAATTACCAGGTAGGTGATGTACATCGCGCCGTTAATGGCCAGATGCCAGACCTTGATCTGCCCGCGGCTGATCATGATGCGTATCCATAGTGCGGCGAGCAGGGTGATTACGATGCCCGCGAGCACTTCCTGGCGCGGTTCCCATGGGGTGAGCATGATACCGATGGCCGGCAGCAGGGTGCCCTGGAATACCATTGCGCCGGTGATATTGCCGAAGGCCAAGGTGTCCTTGCGCTTGCGGATCCACAGGATGCTGTTGACCTTTTCCGGCAGTTCGGTGGCGATCGGGATGATCAGCAGCGACAGCAGCAGGGGAGAGATGCCGAGCAGGCTGGAGGCATTCTCCACACCATGGATAAAGCCTTTGGCGCCGGCCACCAGCAAGGCCAGGCCAAGGGCAAGCTGGAATAGGATCATCGGCATGCCTTCCGGCAGTCCCAGACGGCACAGGAACATCTTTTCCTGTGCCTCGGTGCCATGGCCTTCCTTGACCAGATGGGCGGAAGCGCGCAGGGTGAGCATGATGTAGACGAAGTAGGTCAGCACCAGGGTGAAGCCGATGGCAGCGCGGATCGCTGCCTGCTGGTGCGGCACGAACAGGGCGATGGCGGAAAAGGCAAAAGCCGCCAGGAAAAAATTCAGGTCGCGGGTCAGGCCGGTCCGCTCCGGCGTGAAATGACCGTGGACGCCACGTTTTTTCAGCACCGCCAGCGCCATCAGGGAGATCGACAGGGTGGACAGCATCAGCGGTGCGCCGAGGATCGCGCCGACGCCGATTTCCTCGTTGAGGCGGGTGTCGGCGGTACCCGCCATCAGGGCCAGGAGAGGCACCATGGTTTCCGGCAGGGCGGTGCCTATGGCGGCAAACAGCGAACCGGTGACGCCTTCCGAGATCTTCAGCTTTTCGCCCAAATGCTCTAATGCGTTGGTAAATACCTCGGCGGCAATTAAAATGACGATCAACATCAGGAACAGAGTGGCAAAAGTGTTCATGGGTGGCTTCCCTGAAAAAACGTGGCGCGATTATAGCATTGTGCGATTTACAAACTTGACCGAATTCGATTTCTACCCGCGACTGGCGCAAAGCCCGGGCGTCAGCCTGGTGCTGTTTTCAGGTCCGCACTGCGGCACATGCCGCAAGGCCGAGGCCGTATTGCCACAGGCACTGGCAGGCACGGTGGCGCATTTGTTCAAGGTGGATGTGGAAAAAAGCATCGCCCTGGCGCGCGAGTACGAGATATTCCATTTGCCTGCGCTGCTGCTGTTCGTGGACGGCCATTTTCATGCCGGGATACATAGCCCGCTACTGCCTGAAAAACTGCAGCAGGCAGTGGAGAAGGCCTTAACATTACCTGCCGAGGAGGCACCGTGAAGATAGACAAGTCAGGATTCCTGCAGGGCGCGCGCTTCATTGCCTCGCCCAACTGCGACGACCGGCCGCCTGAAGTGGAATTCGACATTCCGCTGCTGGTGATCCACAACATCAGCCTGCCGCCGCGCAGCTATGGCGGCAGCGGCGTGATCGACTTTTTCACCAACCAGCTCGATATCTGGCAGCATCCTTATTACGAAATGATCGCCGATCTCAAGGTTTCCACCCATTTTTTCATCCGCCGCGAAGGCGAGGTGATCCAGTTCGTGTCGTGCAACAAGCGTGCCTGGCATGCAGGCGTGTCGAGCTGGCACGACCGTATTCGCTGCAACGACTTTTCAATCGGCATCGAGCTGGAAGGCAGTGACAGCGACCCGTTTACCGATATCCAGTACGAGAAGCTGGCGGAACTGACGCGTGCAATTCAGGAGGCTTACCCGATCAAGGAGATCGTCGGCCATTCGGACATCGCCCCGGTGCGCAAGACCGATCCGGGGCCGTGCTTCGACTGGCAAAAATACCGGAACCTGATCGCCGTCGCAGGGTCAAATTAATGAGTTTATTTCCCTCGGAGTCCAACTTGAACCATTATTGCGCATGAGCAAAACTTTATTGCCCGGCGGTTCCGACTGCGTCAGCTGCAGCATCCGCCAGTCGGTCCTGTTCGCCGGACTGGAAATCAGTGATTGCGAGAGCATACACCGCCCGATCGACGACATCGCGCTTGCCCCGCATCAAGTGCTTTACCGGGCAGGCGATCCGGCGCAGGCGGTGTTCACCATTCGCAGCGGCTTGCTCAAGCTGGTTCAGTATCTGCCGGACGGGCGCCAGCGCATCGTCCGCCTGCTCCGCGCCACCGATGTCACCGGCCTGGAATCGTTGCTTGGCCAGCCCTACCAGCATGACGCCATTGTTTTGCAGCAGTCGGAGGTTTGCCGCATTCCGCTGGAAGTGATCCAGCGGCTGGACCGGGATAATCCCAAGCTGCGCAAGGAATTGATGGTGCGCTGGCAGCGCGCGCTGGACGAGGCGGATGCCTGGCTGACCCAGCTCGCCACCGGCAGCGCCAGGGCGCGCATGGCTCGTCTGCTGCAGCGTCTGGCCAGCGGCAGGGAGGACGGCGCCTGCGAGCTGTTCGGGCGCGAGGACATGGGCTCGATGCTCGGCATTACCACCGAAACGGCCAGCCGCATCATCGCCGAATTCAAGCGCAGCAGCGCCTTGCAGGAAATTCCCGGCGGCGTTTCGCTCAAATGTGATACTGCCGCACTCAACAAGATTGCCGCCGATTGAGAATTGTCAATGACGGCGCTTTCCCTTCTCGGCTAGCATAACCCTATCGCGTTCGCTCCCAAGGCGGCGCGCCAGACCCTTTGTTGGGTTGTCCTCCTCCGAACCGCCGCGAGCGGTTCTTTTCCCGCCTGTCACCCCCTGACAGGCGGTTTTTTTGTCTGAAAATAAAGCCGTTGGATTAGTCGAAAATCACCGTCTTGTTGGCATACAGCAGGATGCGATTTTCGATGTGCCAGCGGACCCCGCGCGACAGCACCATCTTCTCCAGGTCGCGGCCTTTCTGGATCAGGTCGTCGATCGCGTCGCGGTGCGAGATGCGGGCGACGTCCTGCTCGATGATCGGGCCGTCGTCGAGCACTTCGGTGACGTAGTGGCTGGTTGCGCCGATCAGCTTGACGCCGCGCTCGAAGGCGCGGTGATAGGGCTTGGCGCCGAGAAAAGCGGGCAGGAAGGAATGGTGGATGTTGATGATGCGGTTCGGGTAGTGCCGGATGAAGTCCGCCGACAGCACCTGCATGTAGCGCGCCAGCACGATCAGGTCGATATGGTGGTGGCGCAGCAGGGCGAGTTGGGTCTTTTCCGCTTCCGCCTTGCTGTCCTTGTGTACCGGGATGTGCTGGAACGGGATGCCATAGGAATCGGCGATCCATCGGGTGTCGTCGTGGTTGCCGATGATCAGCGGGATGTCGCAGTGCAGTTCGCCGGCCTGATGGCGGTAGAGCAGATCGACCAGGCAGTGGTCATAGCGCGACACGAAGATCGCCACCCGCGGGCGGGAGGCTGATTGCGCCAGATGCCACTGCATCTGGAATTTCTCGGCGATCGGCGCGAAGTGCTGCTCGAACTGGCCGATTGCCAGATCGAAATCGTGCAGATCCCATTCCACGCGCATCAGGAACAGGCCCAACTCGCTGTCCTGATGCTGGTCGGCGTGCAGAATATTGGCGTTGTGGCGGTAGAGGAAATCGGCGATGCCCGCGACCAGGCCTTTGCGGTCGGGACAGGAAATCAGCAGGATGGCGGTGTTTTTAGTCATTATTGTTACAGAAAATTGCCGAAAAAATTAATCATACACCAGCAGTAACCTTTATGCGGAGGCCGTCCCTGACTGAGTCGCCGGGATGCACGATGACTTTTTCGCCGGGTTGCAGGCCCTTTTCCACCACTGCCTCCAGCCCGCCACGCCGGCCCAGTTGCACCACGCGCCTGGCGGCCTTGCCATTGACGACGGTGAACACCGCCCATTGCCCCCCGTCGCGAAACAGTGCACTGACCGGCACTTTGATCACATTATCGAGGCTCGCCACGATGATGCTCGCGTCCACCTTGTAACCATCGCCGAGCGATTGCCATTTTTCGGCGGGAGAGGTGAGGTCGATCACCACGTTGACGCGCTGCTCCTCAACCCCCAAGGCGGAAACCTTGGTAAAGGCCGCCGGCTCCACCCGCCTGACACGGCCTTCGAGCGGCTCCGCCCTGCCCCAGCGCAGGAGCCTCACCGGGGAGCCCGGTTTGATCTGTACCGCGTCGGTGCTGAGTACATCCACCACCACTTCGAGCTCGGCGGGTTGGCCGACTTCCAGCAGCGGCGCACCCACCGCGACGGTGGCCTCGCTTTCCTGCACCACCTTGAGAACTTGGCCGGCAACCGGAGTGCGCACTTCCCAGCGCCTCCCCGAGGGTTTTCCGGCTGTTCCCTCGCGAACCTGTAGCAGGGCAGCGCGGGCGACTGCCACGTCGTGTGCGGCGGCATGATCGGCGTAGCGGGCGGCCTCCAGTTCGCGCAAGTTGATTTTGGTCTCAAGTTCAACCTGTTCCAGCTGAGCGGCCGAAACGAAACCTTGCGCAGCCAGCTTGCGGGTACGCTCCAGATCGGCGCGGGATTTGTCCAGCGCCGCCCGCGCACGTTCGACGGTGGCCGCGGCGCGCAGTCGGGTGGCTTCAGCCGCGCCCACGCGTTCGGTGAGTTCTCGTTCGGTGCGCACGTCCAGCAGGGCGGGCGAGCTGGGGTCGATAGCCGCCAGCACCATGCCGGCCGTGACTGCGTCCCCGGCCTTGAGAGTGATCCGCTGGAGCTTGCCGGCGAGCGGGGCGGAAACCACGTAGCGTTCGCGCACCCGGGTTTTGCCATCATCCTCGATGACCTGCTCGAAGTGGCCGCGCGTGACTTCAGCGACTTCCACCAGCACCGGTTGCGGACGGAATGCCATGACCAGCGCACCGACCAAGGCGACAGCGAGCAGGACGAGCAGTGTTTTTTTTGTCCACGTCATGTTTGAATTCTAACAGCCTGTCGGTTTAAGGAAGCAATAAACCGGATTGCCAGGGAGTTGCTGCGGATTTTCATGGGTTTTATTCTTCTGTTATCAGGGGTCACTGTGAATGCCGGGGGATTGCCTCCTCGCCAGCGCCACCAGATTCCGTCTGCCTGCCGGCAGGAAACGGCGCCGACATGAATGCCTCTGTTTTTTCTCACCCGTTTAGGTGCTGGGTTTTCCCCGGTTGATGGAGCCGAACAGATAGCCGGCTACCGCGCCCAGAATGCCGATCGCAGCGGTCAACTGCTGCTCGGTGTCCGCCATGATCACGAGCAGGATGGTGCCGAAAATGATGAAAATCAAACCGGTCGCGCTCACAATGTGGGATGCCGAATAGGCGGCTTTGGCGGTGATGAAGCGCAGCACGATAAACAGTGAAACCAGCGCCAGCGCGCTCAGGATGATGACCTCGTACAGCTTGTCGTCCTCCTGGCGCATCCTGAACTCATGGGCAAGCTTGTCAGCCTGTGAGTACGTGTCGATGACGGGAGCCGGCGACTGAGCTACGCTAGTGCCGAGCGCCGCCTCATAGTCGCTCATGGCTTCGAGTTGCTTGACGTTGTTGTCTGCGGCGCGGCAGACCGCGCTTGCCGAAAACAGCAGAAATAGTCCCAGCCAGATCACAGCCCAAGCTTGTTTCATGATGGCTCCACTAGCCTTAACAACCCGCGCTTCAACAGATATTTCAGGTTCATTTCGCTTCTCGCACTATCTGCAACAGCCGCAGATAGTGCTGTTCCTCGTCCACGCGGCCGGATTCGATGGCTTGATCGCGGCTGCGCTCGAAGGAGCGGGCGAGTTTGTCGCGTTGCGCCGGTTTAAGGCCTTTAGCCTTCTTCTCGAAGTTCTGGTAGTAGGCTTCGCTGACCCGGGGGCGCACTGCTCGCTGCTCCATCTGGCGCTGCTCGATCTTGGGCGCGGCCTGCTGGGACGGAAGCGAGTAAGGCCGCAGTTCCGCCCCCACCGACGGCAAGGGCGCCATGCAGGCCAGCATGGTGACGACGGCAAAACTCCGGGATGAGGCGTTCATGCTGTTTTCCTTTAGCTCAATTGCAGCCTGCGCGCCCGCAGCGATGCGGGGGTGCGGGCAAATTCAAATGGCGCTTGCGACATGCCCTGGCCGAGGATACGTGCCAGGGTAGCGAGCACTGTCGGCTTGTCGTCGTCGAAATCGCCGTGGTGGCGTGACGTGGAATGGATGGGTGAGCCGTCCTCGGCAGTGTTCGGTGACCGTACCCAGTCGGCTTTGCCGTTCTTAAACAGCGCGGCGAGTTCGGCGTCGGTGTGGATGAATTTCTCCATCCCCAGGATCGGCTCGCCGTCTTTCTGGAACAGTGGGATGCGCTCGCGCTCCTCGAAGGCGTTGGACACCAGATACAGCAGCGATTTGTGGTAGATGTTGGCGCAATGGTCGTCCTGCTCCACCTGGTCGGTGAGCGTGAAAAGGGCGAAGCGCTTGATGCCGCCGCTGTTGACTGCCGGCAGGTAGGCCTGCTTGAACAGATCGACGGTGCAGGCAGGCGCCCACAGGGTGCAGGTTTCGACCTTGCGGCCCAGGCCGGTCGCACCGCTCATCGGGCCGGCGGCGATCTTTCCTTTGGCAGTGAGCAGCTGGATGATCGGCGCATTGAAAATGCTGCCCGCGCTGTGTCCGGCAAAGTGGATTTCGATTGATGGATCCTGCGCCAGCAGCTCGTTCAGGTGGCCGAGCGCGATGCGTGCCCCGCCATTTTCGTTCTTCATGGCGAACAGGCCGTTTTCCTTCATCTCGCTCCACATCGCCTTGCCGCCCAGCATCCGGGCCAGCGGTTCGAGGGCGTCGTCCAGCCGATCGAGCATGAAGTCCTTGGCCGCATCGAGCAACCCTTCCGGGCGGCGCCGTCTGTGGGCGTCTTCCAGGATATTCTTGATCGTGGTCCAGGCATCGGTCTTCCAGCTAAAGGCCAACGGGTACACTTCCGCCTCCAGCAGCGTTTTGCGGTAGTCGGCAACGCGCTGGATGGCTGATTCCTCGTTCACCAGCCCGCCATGGGCGTAGATCAGCAGGCGTTTCTTTTTCCAGCTTTTGGTGATGCGCGGGAAATCCTGACTGATGATCTCTTCCACGTCCGCAGCGGATGTGCCGAAGGTGCCGCTGGTGCGCAGTTTTCCGTCATTGCCGATGCTGATGATGTGCGGCCGCAGGTCGGGATAGGAAAAGGTCTTGGCGCGCGCGATGCCGGCATGGCGCGGCGCGACGCCCTTCACGGCGCCTTCCAGCACCACCGGCGCGCCCAGCCGGGCCACCCACACGTCGGTGCCGTTGGCGAGCCAATCCTTGTAGGTGACCAGCGCGTAGCCTTGCTGCCCCCAGCCCGAGCCCCACGAATTCTGGATCCAGAAGCCGCGCTCGTCAAAGGCGACGATGGCGAACGCATGGCCACCCAGTATATTGTCCTGCAGCGGGATCACGCCGTTTTCACCCACCGCTTCCCAGCCCGAATGCACGGCGGAGGTGGAGTACAGGATGCCGACTTCGGCCAGAGCCGCGTGCATCGCCACCAGATCCTGGTGGTTGACACGGAAGTAGGCTCCCAGCGGACGCCCTGCTGCATCTGTGACGCGCGCCTCGGTCAGTCGCGGATCGGGTTTTTTTGGATCGTAGGGCCACACCGGTGCAGCGCAGACTCCGTGCTTGTGCCAGCCCTTCATCGCGCCGCGCGCGCTGGAACCGTCGTACTTCTCACCCGGCCATTCGTCGTAGCGCTTGGCCATTTCATACAGCATGCGCGGGCTGACCGAGTCATCGCCCTTTACTTCCTTGCGCTTGCGCAGCAGGTAATTGGCCACGGTCGCCAGCCCGAAGCCGGTACAGGCGCCTTCCTGGCCTTGGTCGAGAATGGGCACTTTCACTTTCGCATAGTCTTCGATGGCGATCCGCTTCGGCACTTCGATCAGCGTCGCCTCGTACATCTTGTCGCGAAAATCCATCGTGTCCGGCCGGACGTTATAAACCCGCTGTACGGCCCGCTTTGTTTTGCTTTTTGCCATGATCGTCAAGCTCCTTTGGTCATTTGAGCTGGATGCCAAACTGTTCTTCCAGGTTGTAGCGGACGCTGTGCACCATGCCTTCGCCCTTGGCGATGCACAGCTTGCGCGCGCGCACGTCCTCGACCCAGCGCGGGTTGGCGGCCTCGGCGCGGCGGCGGGCGATGATTTTCATCTTTTCCACCTCCAGCGCCTCGCGCGGCAGATCCGGCGCCAAACCGTCGAAATCCGCGAGAATCTGCGCTTTCACGAGGCTGCCGATGCTGCCGTTCTGCACCTTGATGTCGAACATCAGCGCCGTCGCGCGTTGCGACCACAGCCCGTAATCGGCGCAAAGCTCGACCGCCGCCCGGTACAGCGCGCCGGCGTATTTTTGCTCAATCGCTTGGAATTCCCCGGTTCTTCCCAAGCTTTTTAACATGCCGCGCCACGGTTCGGTAATGAAGTGTTTGACCGGGTGCTGGATGCTGGTTGCGAAACTCATCAGCTCGCGTTTGTCGGCATCGAGAGCCGCCGTCAGCACGCCGTAGCGTTCCCGGAAAATAGACTGAACGATGTCGGGGTGCTGCCTGATCATGTCCCTGAGCAAGGGCTGGAGCGAATCCTGGCCGAAATTCCACTGGCATACGCCGAAGCTGATCCCCTGGCCGTCGAAATCCCCGCTCAAGCCCGCAAAACAGTCGGGGAAGCCGGAATCGGTTTCGAACGCACCGGTCAGCGCCAGGCAGCGATAGTCGAGGGGTTTGGCGAACAGAGAGGGGACCGGAATTTCGGTATTGAACAGTGCGTTCCAGGTAATGGAGCCGACCGCGCCATCCACTACGAGACCGGTATTCTGCTGGAAAGCTTTGACCGCCGCTTCGGTGCCGCCGCCGAAGGCGCCGTCGATCGGGCCGCGGTAAAGCCCCAGTGCTTGCAGCCTTACCTGGATCTGCTTGACTTCTTCTCCGCTGGAGCCGAGCCGGTAGGTGGCCATGCGGTTCCTCTTGTTTATGAAGTTGATATAAATATAGTTCACTTCTGGTGGCCTGTCGGCCTTACGGCCGGCTTGAGGAACCAACCCAATCTGATCGCCGTGGGTGCGATGAATTCCCACGTTTTTTCACCTTGTTATCTGGTGTCCGCTGGGGATGTTGACAGGGATTGACCTCTCATTCCCTCGTCTTCAATACTGCCACCAGATCCAGATGATCCACCCGGTGTCGCACGATCATCGAACTTGCCACGCCGGCGGCCAGGATGGTGAGGGCGGCGTAGGCATAGGTGCCGGAGGTGATGATGACCGGGAAGGTGATGGTCTCGGCCTGTATCATGGAGACGATCAGCACCGACAACAGATAGCCCAGCCACAGGCCGAGCGGGATCGCCAGCGCGATTTCAATCGCGAGCTCGCCCAGCAGCAGCCCCGAAACCTCGTTACGGGTGAAACCCAGCACGCGCAGGCTGGCCAGTTCCCAGGCCCTTTCCGCCAAGGCGATGCGGGCGCTGTTGTAGACCACGCCCACCGCGATCGCGGCGGCAAAAGCGGTCACGATGGCGGTGAAAAAAAGCAGAAAGCGGGCGTTGGTTTCGCGGAAGCTGCGCAGCAGTTCTCCCTTGATGGAGACGGTGGCGACCTGGGGCATTTCCTTGAGGCGCGCATAAAACGCTTTTGCCTGTGCCGGATCCAGCGTCAAAGCCACGGCAGAGATGGATTCTCCCTCGCCCATCAGCCGGTTCAGGGCAGTGATGTCCATGTAGGCGGAGAGGCCGACCAGGTCGTTGACGACCCCGGCAACCACGGCTTCGCGCTTGGCGCGGGTGGCTTCGAGGGATTCCAGCATCAGCCGGTCGCCGGGTTTGACCACCAGCCGTTCCGCCAGTCGCTGGGAGAGCAGGATGCCGTCGGGGGGCAGGGGCACGCGGTGTAAATCGGTATCCAGCAACTGACGCAGTTTCGCATCCGGGGGGAAGCCGGACACGGCGGTGCGGTAGGTGTGATGGCCGGCACGCAGGCGCACCGGCACGGAGCGCACCTCCTCGGTGCGCAGCACGCCGGGCAGGCGGCCGATTTCATGCAGGGCGCTGCGGGCGACCGGATTGACGAACACTACGTTCACATCGCCCCGGTCAGCCATGGAGAACTGGACATCGATCAAGTAGTTCACCGAATCCCGCCAGAAGGTCCCGGACACGAGGATGGCGACCGAACAGGCGATGCCGAAGGTGGTCAGCAGGGTGCGCAGCAGGCGGCGTTCCAGGGTGCGGATCACCATCCGCGCCTGGGGTGAGAGCAGATGCGCCAGGCCGAGCCGTTCCAGCAGCATGCGCCGGTAACGGGTCGGGGTGGGTGGGCGCATCGCTTCCGCCGGTGCCAGGGACAGGATGCTGCGCACGGTGCCGAGCGCAGCGCCCACGGCGGCGGCCAGGCTGATGCCTGAGGCCACCAGGGCAATCCATGGCTGGATGCGGTAGGTCAGGCGCGGAAAGTGGAAAAACACGGTGTACATCGCCGTCATCTCATAGCCCATCCAGGCGCCGATGCCGAAGCCGAGCACGATGCCGGCCAGCACGATCGCCAGCACCAGCTTGAGGTAATGGGCGGCGATGGCGAAGTCGGCGTAGCCGAGCGCTTTCAGGGCCGCGATCTGATCCCGCTGGGTGGCCACTTGGCGGGCCAGCACCACGTTCAGCAGGAATGCCCCACACTGAGGAAAATGGTGGGAAAAACCGTGGCCATGGTTTTTTGCTGGTTGATCTCCTGGCTCAGGATGCGGTGCGAGTTCTGGTCTTTGCGGCCGTAAGCACTGAGGCTGCCGTAGGGTTCGAGCAGGTGGTCGAGGGCGTCGATCACCGCCGCCTCGCTGGCACCCGGCGTCAGGCTCAGCGACACGCGGTTGAATGCGCCCTCCATGTCGAAGGCACTCGCCAGGCGCTCGCGTTCCATCCAGAACACGCCGAAGCCCTTGTCGTCGGGGATCTCTCCGCCGCGCGAGGCGAAGATGTATTCCGGCGACAGCACGATGCCGACGATCGAAAGTGATTCGCGCTTGCCGTTGAGCAGAGCGGCAATGTGGTCGCCGAGTTTAAGCCCACGGGCCTTGGAGAAGCCCTCCGAGACCAGGGCTTCGTTCCTTTTTCCCGCTTCAGGCAGGCGGCCCTGGCGCAGAAACAGGCGGTTCAGACGGGGCTGGCGGCTGCTTTCCAGGCCGATCATGCGACCGATCACCGGCTCGGCCACGTCCGGGATGTCCAGGGTCACATCCTGCACCACGGTGGTTTCCACCGCAGCCACCCCCGGCAGCTCGACAATCTGCTGCTCCACCGGCCGGGGTGCGCGCTTGACGTCGGCGAACACCTGGGCGAAGCGTGCGCTCTCATAATAGGAATGACGCGACCATTGCAGCGAGTCGTAAGTGGAGAGGAGGGCGATGAAGGAGCCGATGCCCGAGGCTACCACCAGGGCGATGGTGAACGCCTGGCTGCGCATCTGCCAGAGATCGCGCAACAGCTTGCGGTCGAGGGCTTTCATTCTGGGTGATGGGTGATGGGTAATGGGCGATGGGTGAGGTTTCCCTCATTACTCATCACCCATTCCCCATTACCGGTATTTACCATGACAGCTCCGACGGAGTCAGCTTGTGCGGGTTAGTCTCCACTGCGGCGATATGCCCGTCGGCCATGTGCATCACCCGGTCGGCCATGCCGGCAATGGAGGCGTTGTGGGTGATCACTACCGCCGTGGTGCCGAGTTCCTGATTGATCCTGGCGATCACTTCCAGCACCACCTTGCCGGTTTGGTAGTCGAGTGCCCCGGTCGGTTCGTCGCACAGCAGCACGTCCGGCCGCTTGGCGATGGCGCGGGCGATGGCGACGCGCTGCTGCTCGCCGCCGGAAAGCTGGGAGGGAAAGTGGTCCATGCGGTGTTCCAGTCCGACCAGTTTCAGGGCTTCTTCCGGCGTCATCGGCTGGGGCGCGATATCGGTCACCAGGGCGACGTTCTCGCGCACGGTGAGGCTGGAAATCAGGTTGTAGAACTGGAATACAAAGCCGACATGATCGCGCCGGTATTCGGTCAGTTCGCGCTCGCCGGAGGTGGCCAGGTTGTGGTCGCGCCAGAAAGCCTCGCCGCTGGTGGGCGTGTCCAGGCCGCCGAGGATGTTGAGCAGGGTCGATTTTCCGCTGCCCGAAGGCCCCAGCAGCACGACGAACTCGCCCTGGTAGATCTCGATATCCAGCGCGCGCAGCGCCGGTACCTCCACTTCACCCATGTGGTAAGTTTTGGTCAGGCCGCGTGCGACAAATACGGTTAGCGCTGATGGCTGCATGTGATGAAACCCTCTCCATTCCAGACTATCCAACAAATGGTCCTTTTACAACTTTGGCGCCCAGAGCGGCTTTCGCGGCAGATGAAAATTGATTGGAAATTCTGGTTGCGTTTTGTCAACTGCGATACTAGAATTAGTGGTAACTTGATAGTTCAGACACAAGATGTTGTGGATATGTCGTGGATATGTTGTGGACAAGAGCCAAACCCCACCGACGAAACGCAATAATAAAACAGGAGGATAACCACCATGCAGCTTTCTACCGATTCCGTTTCACCTTCCCCTTTTGCCGCCTCGAATTTCGGTTCCGGCGAAACCGCAACGGGCCAAGAATCCGTTTATGCCCAGTACAAGATCATCCGCCGCAACGGCTCGGTGGTCGGCTTCGAACCCGCCAAGATATCGATTGCACTGACCAAGGCGTTCATCGCCGTCAACGGCGGCCAGGGTGCGGCTTCCGCGCGTGTTCGCGAGGTCGTCGCCGCGCTGACCGAGAGCGTGGTGGCCGCCCTGATGCGCCGCCAGCCCAACGGCGGGACTTTCCATATAGAAGATATCCAGGACCAGGTCGAGCTGGCGCTGATGCGCTCCGGCGAGCACGATGTCGCCCGTTCCTACGTGCTGTACCGCGAGCAGCGCACCCAGGAGCGCGCCCGGCACAAGCAGGAGCAGCCCGCCGCCGCACCGCATGTCATCAACGTCATCGAAAACGGCCAGACTCACCCGCTCGACATGGCGCGTCTCAACGGTCTGCTGCAATCGGCCTGCGATGGACTGGGTGCAGCCGTTTCTCCGCAGCCTATCCTCGAACATACCCTGAAGAATCTGTACGACGGCGTGCCGTTCGAGGAAGTGGGCAAGTCGGCCATCCTCTCCGCCCGTACCCTGATCGAGAAAGAGCCGGCCTACAGCTTCGTCACCGCGCGCCTGCTGCTCGACACCATCCGCAAGGAAGTGCTGGGCGAGGTCGCCAGCCAGGCTGACATGGCGACGCGTTACGCCGAGTATTTCCCCGACTTCATCAAGCAGGGCATCGCAGCCGAGCGCCTCGACGAGCGCCTGGCGCAGTTCGACCTGAAGCGCCTGGGCGCCGCCCTGGACTCATCGCGTGACCTGCAGTTCGGTTACCTCAGCCTGCAAACCCTGTACGACCGCTATTTTCTGCACATCGACGAGCGCCGCATCGAGCTGCCGCAAGCCTTCTTCATGCGCGTGGCGATGGGCCTCTCCCTCAACGAGATCGACCGCGAAACCCGCGCCATCGAGTTCTACAACGTGCTTTCCAGCTTTGACTTCATGAGTTCGACGCCGACCCTGTTCAATTCGGGCACGCGCCGCTCGCAGCTTTCTTCCTGCTACCTGACCACGGTGAGCGACGACCTCGACGGCATCTACGAAGCGATCAAGGAAAACGCGCTCTTGTCCAAGTTCGCCGGCGGTCTCGGCAACGACTGGAGCCGGGTGCGCGCGCTGGGCAGCCATATCAAGGGCACCAATGGCAAATCCCAGGGCGTGGTGCCGTTCCTGAAAGTGGTCAACGACACCGCTGTGGCGGTGAACCAGGGCGGCAAGCGCAAGGGCGCGGTGTGCGCCTACCTGGAAACCTGGCACCTCGACATCGAGGAATTCATGGAGCTGCGCAAGAATACCGGCGACGACCGCCGCCGCACTCACGACATGAATACCTGCAACTGGATTCCCGACCTGTTCATGAAGCGCGTGATGGAAGCCGGCGACTGGACCCTGTTCAGCCCGAACGACGTGCCCGACCTGCACGACAAGTTCGGCAAGGCGTTCGAGGAGGCCTACGTCGGCTACGAAGACAAGGCCGCGCGCGGCGAGATCAAGCTGCACAAGAAAATTCCCGCCCTGCAACTGTGGCGCAAGATGCTCACCATGCTGTTCGAAACCGGTCATCCCTGGATCACCTTCAAGGACCCGTGCAACATCCGCAGTCCGCAGCAGCACGTGGGCACGGTGCACAGCTCCAACCTGTGCACCGAGATCACGCTCAACACCAACGAGCACGAAATCGCGGTGTGCAACCTCGGCTCGGTCAACTTGGTCGCGCACCTGAAAGACGGCGTGCTCGACACAGTCAAGCTGCAGCGTACCGTGCGCACCGCGATGCGCATGCTCGACAACGTCATCGACATCAACTACTACGCGGTGGCCAAGGCGCGCAACGCCAACCTCAAGCACCGCCCGGTGGGCATGGGCATCATGGGCTTCCAGGACTGTCTGCACGCCTTGCGCGTGCCTTACGCCAGCCAGAGCGCAGTCGAATTCGCCGACCGCAGCATGGAAGCGGTGGCCTACTACGCCTACATGGCCTCCACTGAGTTGGCCGAAGAGCGCGGCCGCTATGCTACCTTCACCGGCAGCCTGTGGGATCGCGGCATCCTGCCGCACGAGTCCAACGCCCTGGTGAAAGAGGCGCGCGGCGGTTTCCTGGAGCTGGACGAGTCCGTCACCCTGGACTGGGAAGCCCTGCGCGCCCGCATCAAGCAGTTCGGCATGCGCAACTCCAACTGTCTGGCGATCGCACCGACCGCGACCATCGCCAACATCGTCGGAGTATCCGCCAGCATCGAGCCGACCTACCAGAACCTCTACGTCAAATCCAACTTGTCGGGCGAATTCACCGTGGTCAACGATTACCTGGTGGAAGACCTGAAAGCGGCCGGGCTGTGGGACGAAGTGATGATCTCCGATCTCAAGTATTTCGACGGCACGCTCTCCAAGATCGACCGTATCCCGGCCGAACTGCGCAGCCTTTACGCCACCGCCTTCGAAGTCGATCCGAGCTGGCTGATCGAAGCCGCCGCCCGCCGTCAGAAGTGGATCGACCAGGCGCAGAGCCTGAACATCTACATCGGCCAACCCTCCGGCAAAAAACTCGACGAAACCTACCGCCTTGCCTGGCTGCGCGGCCTCAAAACCACCTACTACCTGCGCAGCCTGGGTGCATCCCACGCCGAGAAATCCACCTCCAAGGCCGGCGCGTTGAACGCCGTGCCGGTGGACGGGGGCGTCGCGGCGGAGACAAAGTTCTGCAGCATTGACAATCCGGAATGCGAGGCATGTCAATGACGAGCATTCCTGATTGCGGCGCAGGCTCACATTTCGCCGCAGGCGCAATGTTACGCCGTAGCCACAACCCCGAGTGCGAGGCATGCCAGTAGCAGACTAATTTAACCGCAGAGGCGCGGAGGCGCAGAGAAACCCTTTTTTGCATTTCTCAGCGCCTCCGCGCCTCTGCGGTGAAACGAAAAAATAAGGAGACAATAATATGCTAAGTTTTGAAGACACCACCCCCACCAGAGCCGCCATGCCTATGCCACCCACTACGCCACAAGCAGAGCTACCCCTTGTCGACGAGCCCGTTTCCGCTGCCCTTACCGGCATCCGCGACACCCGCCGCATTCGCGCCGAGGACAAGCGCATCATCAATGGCGGCGCCGACGTCAACCAGCTGGTGCCGTTCAAGTACAAGTGGGCCTGGGAAAAATACCTGAACGCCTGCGCCAACCACTGGATGCCGCAGGAAGTGAACATGAACCGCGACATCGCGCTGTGGAAAGATCCCAACGGCCTGACCGAGGACGAGCGCCGCATCGTCCTGCGCAACCTCGGTTTCTTCGTTACCGCCGACAGCCTCGCCGCCAACAACATCGTGCTCGGCACCTACCGCCACATCACCGCGCCGGAATGCCGCCAATACCTGCTGCGCCAGGCGTTCGAAGAGGCCATCCACACCCACGCCTACCAGTACATCGTCGAAAGCCTGGGCCTGGACGAGGGCGAAATCTTCAACATGTACCACGAGATTCCCTCGATCCGCGACAAGGACGAATTCCTGATCCCGTTCATCGACACCCTGTGCAACCCGAACTTCAAGACCGGCACGCCGGAAGACGACCAGAAGCTGCTGCGCTCGATCATCGTCTTTGCCTGCATCATGGAAGGCATCTTCTTTTATGTCGGTTTCGTGCAGATCCTCGCCCTGGGCCGGATGAACAAGATGGTGGGTGCCGCCGAGCAGTACCAGTACATCTTGCGCGACGAGTCCATGCACCTCAACTTCGGTGTCGACCTGATCAACCAGATCAAGATGGAAAACCCGCACCTGTGGACGCCGGAATTTCGCGTCGAGATCGCCGGCCTGATCAAGAAGGCGGTGGAGTTGGAATACGCCTACGCCGAAGACACCATGCCGCGCGGCGTGCTTGGCATGAATGCCTCGATGTTCAAGGAATACCTGCGCTTCATCGCCAACCGCCGTTGCCAGCAGATCGGGCTGGATCAGCTTTATCCGGGGGCGAGCAACCCGTTCCCGTGGATGAGCGAGATGATGGATCTCAAGAAGGAGAAGAACTTCTTTGAGACTAGGGTGACGGAGTATCAATCTGGGGGGGCGTTGAGCTGGGATTAAGCACGATTTTTCGCGGAGTGGTGACATGGACAAGTTAGAAATTGAAAACATAGCTCTGAGCCTACAACGGCGAATTTGGGAACAACGTACAGCGATCTGGCCCGATCAAGTACCAAGCCCGTTGGGAATGCTCGATCCAGAAATCGCTGCACATGTGCTTGGTATTCAGTATGAACATTGGGAAGAACTAACGCCACTCGCAAAGCAAGGAAAGCGTGTTCTGATAGCCGGCCTACTTGACAGGCAAGCGCGCAAGATTGCGGTCTCAGATCAATTTCCCGACGAGATCGTGCGCTTCACCGGGGCGCATGAAATTGGCCATTGGTTACTTCATCCTGGTCAAGTAATGCATCGGGACTTGCCGATCAAAGGGCTTGGTGAGACCTTAAGCCGTATGCCTCAAGAAAAAGAAGCTGATTACTTTGCCGCATGTTTCCTTATGCCCCGTAAGCTCGTAAAAATGGCTTTGGAGACCACTTTTTTAGTTAATGCTCCATTTGTTCTTGACGACAATGCCGCATTTTGGCTATGTCCACACGATCCAGATTCCCTATTGAGAGCCGATGTTGGATCTCTCGATTGCGCTTTGTCGCTCGCCGCCGCCAAATCCTATGGCGGTAGACATTTCAACTCCCTTGCGAAGCAATTCCGCGTTTCCGTTAAAACGATGGCAATTCGGTTGAAGGAGCTGGAATTGATTCAAGAATAACCCAAACTAAATAATACGTGTAAGGCGCAATCCCAGTAGGGCGTCAATAAGCGAAGCGCATTGCGCCGGATGTTTTGGGAGTGCGCTATGCGCACAAATGTTTAGATGCCGGGGGCTGCCCGGCAGCAGGTTACTTTATTTTGCTTGCCCAAAATACAAGTAACCAAACAAAAAGGCACCCTGCCGCGCCGGCCCTTCGGGCTTCCCTCGGTTTTCCTAAAAATCCGGGCGGCTGCGGAACTCGCGCTTTGCGCTCAGACAGTCCTCGCCGACGGCCCCCGGATTCTTAGGAAAACCGAGGCGGTGCAGAAGGGGATTTGGGTTTTGTGGGCGTAGCCCGTTTTTTAGGTGCCCTCCCGTTGGGGAGGGCTGGGTGGGGAGGTTCGGTTTTGCTGTTTGGTCCCCTTGGTCCACCGTCGAGCAGCATAGCCGGGCCGGGGGATTTCGGCGAGGACTGTCTGAGCGCAAAGCGCGAGTTCCGCAGCCGCCCGGTTCGGCGAGCAGCGCAGGGAACCCCGAAGGGGCGGTGGATAGGGGCGGCTTTCTTTGGTTACTTTCTTTAGCCGTTTAAAGAAAGCAACCAGCCCGCCGGGCTGCCCCCGGCACCTAAACAAACGGTGCGCATGGCGCACCCTACAAAACTACAAAGCCACAAAATAATGGAAAACAGAATCCCCCAACCCAAAACCCTCCTCGCCGTGATCGAATTCATCTCCCACGGCAGATTGCCCGAGCTCTACAAGCAGCTCGGTTTTGACGTGACACCCGAGTGGCGGATACGCAAGGCCGTCTCGCTGGTGCGCAAGCTGAAGCCCGACGTGATTGTGGCGGATTTTTATTTCCAGTCGGATTTTCGCGATCGTTTGAGCAATCTCGAATCGCTGCTTGCGGCGGCGCAGCCGCTCAAGGAAACCCGGATACTGGTGCTTTATGAGCCGCAGGATGAGCCTGCGCTGGTCAGGGTGCGCGAGCGCATGCGTATTGATGCGGTACTGCCGACGCCGGTATCAGACGAGGCGATCAAGGCCGTGCTGAGCGGGTGGCGATAATCCGGCCTGGCGCCCAATAAAACCTGGACTGAAAAAGGAACGATCATGCCCGTCAAATTGTTCTCCCTGCATAACGTGCCCGATGACGAGGCCGAAGAAGTCCGTGAATTATTGCGCAGCAACGCGATCGACTTCTACGAGACTCCCGCGGGAAACTGGGGCATATCGGTGCCTTGCATATGGCTGCACGATGAGAATCAACTGGAGAAAGCCAAAGCGCTCATCGGCAATTACCAGAAAGAGCGGCTGAACCGGGTCAGGGAGGAATATGCGCAACTCGGACGGACGGGAAGGCATCGAACGCTAGGGGATGTGATCAGGGAAAATCCGCTGCGCTTCGTCGTCTATTTGGCGGCCATTGCTGCCTTACTCTATTTTTCCACCAAGCCCTTCCTGGATATCGGAAAATAGCGCAATGCGGCCCAGCGTCCGGTGCATGCGACCCCCCCCAGTCGGTGCATCCGGAATGCTGTGGGTATGCTTCTGGGAGGCAGGCCGGAAGTCTATCTGGTGCCCTCGCTCGATTGGCGCGCTCAAATTGCATATGACGACTTGTTGGTCTGAATATCTAAATAATAGAAGCACTTGCATTTAAGAATGATATTGGTATTCTTCAGATTGTAGGAATTTTTAGATCGCTGGATCGGAGATTCGCCGCGTATAAATAAATTCGGGTTGGTCCGGGAAAATAAGAAAACAGAAAACGGTTGCTTCACATAAAGGAGAACGGGAGCATGAAAGACGTATCCGATTACCTGTGGCGCATGTTTGTGGCAATTTTCCTTTGTCCTGTGGCTGCCTCGTTCTGGCTGGCGTTTGGGAGCTTTGGGTTCGACCCGGGCAGGCTCATGCTGTTTATCGGTTTGCAGGGGCAGCACTATGCCGCGCTGGATTCTGACGGCCAGACTGCTGTCATTCTCCAGGGACTCTTCGGCTGGGCCGCGCTGGCCTTCGTGTTCCTGCTGATTTCTTTCGTTGTGAATCCGCCCCGTTTCAGTTATGCCCTCAAAAAGAAAAACGGCAAATCAGACGTTTCCGTAGTGCAATAAGCCGATCCAGGGTGAGTTATGCGCACCCTGTCCATTTCCCCCTTTTGTTTTACTGCGGACGTTTTTGCCGTTCCCGTTTGAATCGCTGTGACTGCTGCTCCTGCTCGCGCTGGAAGCGCTGATTTTGAATCTCGAGCTGCAAGCGTTGCTGATCCGGCGACTCGGGCTTGACGGTTTGCTGCCCTTGTTCGAACTGCTGGATTTGCCGCTGATGCAGTTCTTGCTGGCGTTGGCGCTGCTCCAGGTAGAGTGATTCCATTTGCCGTTTTTGCTCCGGCGTGATGCGGGGGTTCAGGCTGTCCATGAACTGCTGTTGTTTGAGCTGAAATTCCTGCTGCCGCTGCTGGCGTTCGAGCAAATGACGCTGGATTTCTGTCTGCGCATCCTGGCACCAAGCCGCCGGCCAGCCGATCGCTAATGTCCAGACAAGCAGCAACGCGCGTGAGATGTTCATGATCCCGGACCTCGTCCGCTCTGAAAGATTGCGACAGCAATGAGACATCGGAAGCGTGCCGCTGGTTTCCTCTATGGCATCGATGGCAAAGGGCCACCCTTGACACCCACCATTTTGGTTGCTAACTATAGATTAGAAGAACAGGCCTCACGGCGGGACGTTTTTATTATCAATTCCATGAAGCTGAAGATTTCCGGAAGCCCGGAACAACCAACGAGGAGTAAGCCATGAGATCCAATTGGATGAAGATGGCCCTGTTAGGGGCCGTGATCACGGGGATGCCGATTTTTTCGGCTGCCGCGCAGGCGGAGAAGCTGAATGGAAAGCTTGTCGAACTGAGTTCCGTCGACAACTCGGTGACCGTTCAGCTGGAAGGGGCGCCCCCCGAAAAGATGTTTGCCACTTACAAGGTCGCCGAGGATGCACGCTGGCACGTCTGCCTTGAGGATACCTGCGTCATCAGGAAGGGGGTAGAAGGCTTCAAAACCGTTAACGAGTACGCCGAGTATGGGGCTTATGGCATACCGCACAAGACCTACGATGTGACGCTGAACGTGAAGGATAAAGTGGCGACGGAACTGGAAGTGCAGATCGTGCCAAAGGTGCATTGACCTGCCAGGAGGGTTCCGTCAATTTCCTGCGTGCGCCGTAAAATGCCGGGTTTCTTCATGGCGGGTGCTATAAATTATGCATGATGTACAATTTGCGGCGAATCATGTCCATTCCACCCAATAACTCCAATAACTAATTCGTGGAAAAAAATAATTCCATCAGCTCTGTGATCAAGCGTACGTTCAGGCTGGTTTCCATAGCCGTCCTGATCTTGGCTATTCTCGCCCTCGTCATACTGGGCATCCTTTTTTTCAGGGAGACCGAATCCTCGGCATTCCAGGCGGATTACCTGTCGCGGCTTGCCAAGGATCTTCGCTGGACAGTGAAGAGCGGGCCTAATCCGGATCTGTCCATTTCCCAGGCCGGGCCTTACGACGAGCGCCTGGGTTACAGCCGGTTGTCGGCGATGCTTCCGCGTCTTGCAGGCCAGGGTTTCCAGGTTAGCGCCCAGGCACGGCTGTCACCGCGCATGCAGGAGTTGATCGAGTTGGGCTTGTTCGTCCCTTACCGGGAGAAGGCCCAGGCCGGCCTGCTCGTCACGGATTCCAGCGGACGGCCATTTTTCAAGGCGCTTTCCCCGGGACGCGTCTATGAGAATTTCGCGGCGGTTCCGCCGATAGTTGCGAATAGCCTGCTCTATATCGAGAACCGCGATCTGCTGGATCCCCGCCATACCAGGAAGAATCCGGCCGTGGAGTGGACCCGGCTCGGGAAGGCCGTGCAGGACAAGGCGATCCAGCTCTTCCGTCCGGAACATGACGTGCCGGGAGGCAGCACGCTGGCCACGCAAATCGAGAAGTACCGACACTCTCCCAATGGCTTGACCCTCACTGCCGGCGACAAGCTGCAGCAGATCGCATCCGCTTCCGTGCGCGCCTACCTGGATGGGAGGGATACGCTGCCTGCGCGTCAGCGTATCGTGGTGAACTACCTCAACACGGTTCCGCTCGCCGCGGTTGCCGGATTCGGGGAAGTGAACGGCATCGGTGACGGGCTGTGGGCCTGGTACGGGTGGAACTTTGATTACGTCAACCGGACGTTGCGGTCCTTGCCGTCGAGCGGAGCTGACCTCGGCGAATTCGCAAGTGTCTACAAGCACGTATTGAGTCTAATGATCGCCCAGCGCCGGCCATCGGCTTACCTGACGAAAGAGCGCACGGCCCTTGAGGAGTTGACCAACAGCCATCTGAGGGTGCTGGCGCAGGCCGGCGTGATTCCGCCCACTGTCAGGGACGCCGCCCTGAAGGTGCCGCTCCAGTTTCTTTCCTCAGCGGTTCCTGAAGAAACCGGGGATTTCCTGTCCCGCAAGGCAGCCAGTGCCGTGCGCGTACACATGGCTTCCCTCTTGGGGTTGCCCCGCCTGTATGAACTGGACCGCCTGGACCTCTCCGTGCAAAGCACGCTCAACGGGGAGCTGCAGAAGAAGATAACAGATAGTTTGCGCGATCTCAGGAAACGAGCATACGCGCGCACCGCAGGGCTCTACGGCGACCATATGCTGGGCAAGGCCGATCCGGGCAAGATCATTTACAGTTTTACGCTCCACGAACTTACGCCCCAGGGCGCCAAGCTTAGGATTCTGGCCGACAACTTCGACCAGCCGTTCGACATCAACCAGGGCACCAAGCTCGACCTGGGTTCCACCGCCAAGCTGAGAACGCTGGTGACCTACCTCGAAATCGTCGAAAAGCTGCACAGCCAATATGCGTCATTGCCGCCGAAAGCGTTGCGGCAAGCGAAAGTCGAACCCAGCGACAACCTTACCCGCTGGGCGATCGGCTATCTGCTGCAAGGCGGCGACAAAAGCCTCTCAGCCATGCTCGATGCCGCCCTGGAGCGCAAGTATTCCGCCAGCCCGCACGAGCAGTTCTTTACCGGCGGCGGCGTACACGTCTTCCACAACTTCAAGCACGAGGACGATGGCAGGATCATAAGCGTGCGCCAGGCCACCCGCTTTTCCGTCAACCTGGTTTACATCCGCCTGATGCGGGATATCGTGCGCTACACCATGTTCCAGACCCCCGGGGCGAATATCCTCAAGGACATGGACGATCCGCAGCGCGAGGAATACCTGAAGCGTTTCGCGGATAAGGAAAGCAAGGAGTTCCTTATCCGCTTCTACCATAAATACAAAGACAAATCGGCACTGGAGATTGACGATATTTTCTTTTCCGGCATTCGGCCCACCCCGCGACGGCTCGCGGCCGCCCACCGCTACCTCAATCCGCAGGCCACCCCGGACCAGTTTGCCGAATTCATGGAATCTCGCCTGCCCGGATTCAGAGGTTCGGACGGGCACACCCTCCGCGCCATGTATGACGGCTACGGCCCAGGAAAATACTCGCTGGCCGACCAGGGATACCTTGCACACGTCCATCCGCTGGAGCTATGGCTCGTGCATTACCTGGCCACTCATCCCGGTGCACGGTACAAGGATATGATCGAGGCCAGCGCCACCGAACGCATTGCCGTCTACGACTGGCTGCTCAAGACCGTGCACAGGAATGCGCAGGACATCCGCATCCGCAGCCTGCTCGAAGTGGAGGCCTTCCTCGAAATTCACCGCAGATGGAAGCGGCTCGGCTACCCGTTTGACTCACTGGTGCCGTCGCTGGCCACGGCCATCGGCAGTTCCGGTGACCGTCCTGCCGCGCTTGCCGAACTCATGGGCATCATACTCAACGATGGAGTACGGGTTCCCACGGTGCTGATCGAGCGCCTGCGCTTCGGCACAGGCACGCCTTTTGAAACCGTTGTCGAGCGCGCCCCCACCAAAGGCGAGCGGCTGTTCGCACCTGAACTGGCCGCCGCGGTGCGCAGCGTGCTGATCGATGTAGTGGAGGGGGGCACGGCCTCGCGGCTTGCTCATGCCATTGTGAGAGAAGACGGCACGCAGATCCCGCTCGGCGGCAAGACCGGGACCGGCGACCATCGCTACGTCACCTTTTCTTCTGCGGGTGCGATCAAGGAATCCCGCGCGGTGAACCGCTCCGCCACGTTCGTGTTCTTCATCGGGGACCGCTTCTTCGGCACGCTCACCGCCTTCGTGCCCGGTGCTGACGCCGACGACTATGAGTTCACTTCGTCGCTCTCGGCGCAAGTCCTGAAGCACCTGCTGCCCACGCTGAAGCCGCTCATCGATACGGCCCGCCCCCTGCCGGAGCAAGAGCGTCTGGTGGCCGCGAAGAAAGGCAAGGCGAAGAAACCGGCGCTCAAACCGGGGCAAGACGGCGATGAGGTTGTCGACTCCACGCAGCAGGCGGAGCCTGAAACGGAAGAACTGCCCTGATTTTAGATTTTAAATCGCCAGGCGCGGATAATCTGCGTTGGTCTTAAGGCGTGTGGCCGGGATCAGGCCGAGGCGACCACCGACTGCGCAGTCCGGGTGCGTCGGCTACTTGTCGCAGCGCGGGTCCGGCCTCAACTTCGCCTTGATGCTATCCCCGACCTTGTAGTCCTGGAGGGTTTCCTTCGAGGCCTGAAATTCATGCACCGTCCCATTGGTCGCTCGCATGGTCAGTTTCTCTTGGGCCATGTCCACCTTGACGACTTGGCCCTCGATATTTTCCGGCCGGCCGGCCTTGCTGCAGTCGGCCGGCTTATCCTGGCTCAGCGCGGCCCCGCTCCACATCATCAGCCCACCGGCCACTCCCGCCATCAAGCGCATCCAGTTCTTCATCGAAGCCTCCGTTATCTTGAAATATCGTAGATGGCGCCAATCGCTGCACCGACGCCCGTGCCGATCAGCGCACCCTTGCCGGCGCCGTGCCCCGTGCCCGCACCGATGGCGGCCCCTGCTCCAGCACCCACCGCAGCGCCTGTGACTGTACCGCAGGACGTGGTCATCACGGCGAGGATCAATAAGCCGGACATTGCAATCGCTTTCGGTGTCTTCATGGTCTGCATCCTCCTGTGACAAAACGTTGACAGCGTTGCGGATCGCCGTAATGCTGAAACCACCTTGAGAGTTTAATTTTCTTTATAGTTTCTGGGGCAAGGAAGTCAAGCCAGGTTGTGGCTCAGCTTGAACATCAGCGCTGCTTACCCTATACAGAAAAAATCCAGAAGTTTTGCGCCGCACGGAAGTGCTGCCGCTGGGCACTGCGGCAGAGTGTTGCCGTTGCGGGGCTATCATCGGTCAACTGCGGGACCGACAAGCGAAAGGAATCATGATATGAAAGGTTTACTATTGCCGGTGTTGTTGGGCTTGGCATTAAATGTGTCCGCAGCAGAAAAAAGGGAAGAGGGCGTGCCACCCGGGACGGGCTCCACAGATGTGCGGAAAGAGGCCGGGGAGGCCATCGACGCTGCGACAACCAAAGCCAGGCAGGAGCGCGATGAGTTCGTCGACAAGGCACAGAAGGAAATGGCTGAACTGAACAAGAAAATGGCGGAACTTCGAAAGAAGGCGAAGAAGCTTAGCGGGGAGGCTAAGGCCAAGCTTGACCGGCAGATCCAGAACCTGGAGCCGGAATTGAAAGCGGCGGAACAAAAGCTTGCCGACCTGAAGTCCGCCACCGGCGAAAAGTGGAAGGAACTGAAGGCCGGAGTTTCCGGCGCCATCGGCCGCCTGAAGCAGTCCATGCAAAAAACCAGGGAAGGCGACAGTTGACCGTGCAAGCATGGTCACGAACTGTCGCGGCACCCTTTGCCAACGAGGTTATATCAACCTAAAAAAGCTATTGAACCGCAAAGGACGCAAAGGCCGCTAGGTAGAACAACATGTTACGGATTACGGGTGGCTCACCCAGCAGGTGGAAAAAAGAAACCATCTATCCATTTGTTTTCCCTTGCGTTCCTTTGCGTCCTTGGCGGTGAACTGCCGTTTCTAGGATCAACGCCAATAGTGCTGACAGGGCTGGCAAACCGGATCGGGGATGATGAGTGAACGCTGTCGCTGCGCAGCTTATACGGCATCCCTTGCGATCACCGTGCCGGCCTTGCCGTCCAAGATCGCCAGGGCGTCACTGAGCTGCCCGATGCCGGCCATGCCGCCGGTCTGCTCGACGAATTCGCAGGCGGCCCGGACCTTCGGCCCCATCGAGCCCGGTGCAAAATCAAGTTCGCGCAGGGCTTGCGAGGTGATGCAGCGGATGGCGCGGGCGCCGGGTGTGCCCCAGCCTTGGTAAACCGCATCGGTGTCGGTCAGCAGCAGGAGGGCGTCGGCTTTCAGTTCGCGGGCCAGGAGCGCGCTGGCCAGGTCCTTGTCGATCACGGCTTCGATGCCGATCAGGCTACCGTCCTCGCGGCGCACGGTAGGAATGCCGCCGCCCCCGGCACAGATCACGATCACGCCCTGGCTCACCAGCAGTTCGATCACGCTCAGTTCGAATATCCGCTGCGGTCCGGGCGAGGGTACGACCCGCCGGAAGTGCGCGCCGTCGCGCGCCATGCTCCAGCCCCGTTCCTTGGCCAGCCTCTGCGCTTCGATTTCAGAGTAGACCGGGCCGATGGGCTTGTCGGGATGGCCGAAGGCAGGGTCTTTCGGGTCGACCTCGATCTGGGTCAGCAGGGTGGCGCAGCGGCGATCCGGCAGCAGGTTGCCCAGTTCCTGCTCAATCAGGTAGCCGATCATGCCCTCGGTTTCCGCGTCGAGGATGTCCAGCGGGTAGGTTTCATCCGGTTTGCAGGCCGCGCCCTGCAATGCCAGCAGGCCGACCTGCGGGCCGTTGCCGTGGGAAATCACCAGGTCGTGCCGGCGGGCGATGGGCGCCAGGGCTCCGGCAGCGATCCTGACGTTGCGGCGCTGGTTGGCGGTAGTCGGGGGTTCCCCGCGGCGCAGCAAGGCATTTCCGCCCAGGGCGATCACGATGCGCATGGTTCACTCCTGACCTGGCATTTCCTGCCGGTCGATAAGGCGCAGCCAGCCCCGCGCGATGCGGTAAAGCACCCACAGGCCGGCAATGACGAAGATCGCTGCCGCGAAGGGAATGCCGAAGAGGGTGAAAATCAACAGCCAGGCGATGGCCACCCACAGCAGCGCAAACCAGAAAGTGCGTATCTGCCAGCGGAAGTGGGATTCAAGATAGGTGCCGCGCGCCTCATCCCGCTTGAGGTAGTTGAGGATCACCGCGAGGATCGAGGGCCAGCCGGTGAGGAACGCGGTCAGGATGAATGCCGAGCTCAGGATGCCGGTGACCACCGTGAACGCGTGCAGAGCGTAAATCACATGGGTGAGGGTTACGAGCGATTCTGCAGGCCGTGGGTTGCCGGATGCCGCATCGATGTCTGCCATGATTTCTCCGCGATATATTGGGGGCGCACGAACAGTCTTAAGTATACAACCACGCCAGCGATGCGGCGGGAAGCGCGCGACCGGGCAAGCATAACCTAGTAAAATGAATAATTCTGATGATGTTTCTGCCGGAACAGCCCCTGGACTCAACGACCATGAAATCTTCCCTGATCGATCCCGATACTGACCTTGCCCACGAATGCTACGCGCTGGTTTATGCGCCGAGCCCTAACCGCAAGCGTTTCCCGGAAAACTGCGTGGAGGTGAAAGCCTCCGAGGAGGAGGCGCGAACCGGCGCTGATCCAGCCAAGCGGCTCGTGCCCGCTGTGGTATTCGGCCCCTCGCGTTCGTCCGAGGGTTTTCGTCTGTTCTATCTGGTGCGTTGGCTCGATTAGCGGGCTCAAGACGCAGATTTGCGACTTTCCAGTCGGTATGTCGAATAAGGGAAAACCCTATGCGAATGTGAGGGTTTTCTGGTAATTTATCAGTACTTCCAATAAATTAGCTGGCCTATCCAACAATAAAAACTTAGGCCAACAATAAAAACTGTGGCCTGGGAGGCTGACATGCGTAATTCCCTTTTTGTTTCTCGCTTTAGATTCGGGCACGGCTTGTTGGGAAGCGCCCTGTCGCTCTCTGTCGGCATGGCGTCGGCGGGTGAAAATAGCGCATCTTCGGAAAGCGCCTATCTGGACGAAATGCCTGTCGTGCTCAGCGTCTCGCGTCTTTCCCAGCGGGTGGACGAAGCGCCCGCGGCAGTGACGGTGATCGACCGGCAGATGATCAGGGAATCCGGCGCATGGGATCTGGCAGAGGTGTTCCGGCTGGTGCCGGGCATGGTGGTGTCCTACCATTCCGCACGGGCCTACTCCATGGACAACACGGTGAGCTACCACGGGCTGTCCGATCCCTATGCACGGTCCATGCAGGTGCTGGTGGATGGACGTTCGGTGTATTCTCCCCTGTTCGGCGGGGTGCTGTGGGGCGATATTCCTGTCGCCCTCGATGACATCGAACGCATCGAGGTAATTCGCGGCCCCAATGCAGCAAGTTATGGCGCCAATTCCTTCATGGGGGTGATCAACATCATTACTCTCCATCCTTCGGAAACTCAGGGCAAGTTCGTTTCTCTCACCACCGGCCGCAACCGAGAAGAAGGCGTGGCGCGCTACGGCGGACGCAACGACGCAGGCGACCTGACCTATCGCATCACGGCGGGCGTGCGCAACGACAAGGGCGAAGACCCTACCATCGTGAATGCCCTGTCCACCAAGGATGGGTGGGATAAGAACAAGTTCGACGACAGGAAAGTTCAACTGTTTACCCTGCGTGGTGATTATCGGGTCAATGCGACGGACGAACTGGAGTTTCAGTTTGGCTACAACGGCGGTGACCGGCAGGAAGGGGATGCCGGGACGACTCACCCATTCTGGAAACGCGCCGACAATCATTTCGAACAGTTGCGCTGGCAGCGCGCCCTGGAGGATGGCGGGGAACTGTCGGTGCAGTACTACCATGGTTATGAGAGCAGCTATGGGACTGATGCCTATATCGATAAAAAAACTGGTAAAGCAATTCACTACTGTCCGGTTAACTTTGACGTCACAACGCTGTGAGCCATATTTGATGCGCCATTCGAGAACATTGCACGTGTCCCCGACTTCACTGCAAACTTCCGGTTTTGACTCCGGGGGTTGCGATGTACGACGGCAAGACACTGTTTGCTCAGGTCATGGACTTTCTGCCGTGGAAGACCTTTCATCGCATCGTCAGCCGCTATCAGGCGGACTTGCGGGTGCGCACGCTGCCGTGCTCGGATCAACTGCGCATCATGGCTTTTGCCCAACTCACCGGGCGGGAGAGTCTGCGCGACATCGAAACCTGTCTCGCGGCCAACGCTCACCGGCTCTACCATATGGGCATTCGCTCCTCGGTGGCACGCTCGACGCTGGCGGACGCCAACGAGTTGCGCGACTGGCGCGTGTATGCCGAGCTTGGGCAGCGCCTGATCACCGAGGCGAGGGCGCTCTATGTGGACGAGTCGCTCGGCGTGGAACTGACCAACACGGTCTATGCGCTGGATTCCTCGACCATCGACCTGTGCCTGTCGCTGTTTCCGTGGGCGCGCTTCCGATCCACCAAGAGTGCGGTCAAGCTGCACACCCTGCTGGATTTGCGCGGCGCCATCCCGGCCTTCATTCACATCACCGACGGCAAGGTGGCGGACGTCAACGCACTCGATCTGCTGATACCGGAGCCGGGTGCCTTCTACGTCATGGATCGGGGCTATGTCGATTTCTCCCGCCTCTATACGCTGCATCAGGCTGGGGCCTTCTTTGTCACCCGCGCCAAGTCGAATCTGGCGGCGCATCGGGTCTATTCCCACGCTTGCGACAAGCCCAACGGGATCATGTGCGACCAGAGTATCGCCCTGGATGGCTTCTACACGAAGCGAGACTATCCCCAGCACCTGCGGCGCATTCGCTTCAAGAATCCCGAGGACGGCAAGACGCTGGTCTTTCTGACCAATGCCTTCGACCTTCCGCCCACCACGATCTGCGCGCTCTACAAGCTGCGCTGGCAGGTGGAACTGTTCTTCAAATGGATCAAGCAGCATTTGCGCATCAAACATTTCTTCGGCACCTCGGAGAATGCAGTGAAGTCCCAGTTGTGGATCGCGATCTCGACTTATGTCTTGGTCGCCATCCTCAAGAAGCGCCTCAACCTGGAGGCATCTCTCTACACTTTGCTACAGATTTTTTCGGTCAGCCTCTTCGAAAAAATCACATTACAACAGGCACTTGCCAATATGCGTAACACATCAACACCCCCGCAAATCAGTAACCAACTGACTTTGCAGGGGTTTTAGCCGGACAGTAGTGAAAGCAATTAGCAACAACATGGATGTCATTGCGCAACGCCATGATTTGGAAGTGCAGCACACGTTCTCGCTCAGCAAGAGCACGCGAATAGTATGGGGCGGCAGTATGCGCTATGACAACGTATATGCACCGATCTATTTGGGAAATAGCATTGCCAAGAAGCCGTTTCACCTAGGGCGTCTGTTCGGTAACCTGGAGTGGCGCGCGCACCCCGATCTGGTGTTCAACCTGGGGGCGATGCTGGAGGAAAACAGCTTTACCGGAATGGATATCACTCCTCGTGTCGCGGCCAACTGGCATTTCCTGCCCGGCCATACCCTGCGTGTCAGCAATTCCAAAGCCACGCGCACCCCGACCAATTTTGAGAAAGTCCTCGCCGATCCCTACCTGGCTCTAGGAGTGGTCAAACAAAAATTGCGACCGGAACGGGTGGATTCCACCGAAATCGGCTATCTGGGCAAATTTTCCGATTTGAACGTGGATTTCCGTGTTTTCAGGGATGAATTCAGCGATCTGATCGTCGAAAACGGAACATCGGTAGGTCAGGGTTACCTCAATCCCGGCAAAGCTGTGGTAAAGGGCTTCGAGACGCAGTTGCAATGGAATGTCGGGCCTCGCACCAGGCTGGTTTATAGTTTTTCTCACAGTCTGGTTTCCAGTCTTAACCAGGCCAAGATAACCTACACCGATGCGGTGCCCGCCAGCATCCAGAACATGATGCTCACCCACCGCTTCGACCATCGCTGGAGCACGAGCCTGATGGGGTACAAGATGGGGGCGGTACATTTTCCAGAGACAGATACTGGCCCACAGGATAATAAATTATATTATGTCGATTCATATAGCCGCTGGGATGCCCGCCTGGCTTATGCCTTCCAGGCCGGAACGACCAGGGGTGAGCTCGCCTTGGTGGTACAAAACCTCGCCGATGCCCATTACTTCGAATTTCGCCACGACAACGAGCCTCCGGGCCGTACGGCCTGGCTCAATCTGAAGCTCGATCTCTGATTGTGATGGATAGCTCCATAGTATGAGGGAATCCCCTATACGAATTGGGGAGACTTTCTGATAATTTATAGGCTATGCTCAAAATCAGTTGGCTCGTCCACATAATAAGAATCGCAATGGCGTCCCTGCGCAAGGCGCATCGACCACTCACCAAGGGAAGTGCCTGGCTGCGCAGCCCCCCTTTCTTTTTTCGCATTACTCCAATATCCAGCCTGTTGGATCAATCTGAAGCTGGACCTCTGAGAGCCTGATGCACTACTGGCGCATCCTCTCCGCTCTATGCCTTACCCTGGCCATGTTCTGCCTGCCGCGCGCGGCGGTAGCGCTGGATGGGGTGACCGTGGTGCTCAGCGAGGAAGGAGGAGCCTACACCCAGGTGGCGGACAAGCTGCGCGCGGTCCTTTCCCAAAGCGGCGGTACAGCCAGACTGCCGGTCAAAGTGATACCGTTGAAGGAAGGGGACTCCCTCCGTGCCGATCCCGGACAGTTGCTGGTGGCGGTCGGTACCGGAGCAATGGAGGAGTTGGCGAAAAAAAACCTGCCTCAACCCGTGCTCAGCGTGCTGGTGCCGCGTGCGGCGTTCGAGAAAACTGCCCGGCAGAGCGGGCGCCTGGGCGATCCGCGTAATTTCTCCGCGATCTATCTGGATCAGCCGTGGGCACGCCAGTTTTCCCTGATTCGCCATGCTCTTCCCGGTCGGACGAAGGTCGGCATCCTGCTGCCTCCCAATTCCACCGAACTTGCCACGGCGCTGAGTGCGGCGGCCAAGGCTGCCGGCTTTGTTGCGATCATCGAAATGGTGGACGGCGAAGCCGACCTGTTGCCGGTATTGAAGCGGCTGTTGGGTGAAAGCGATGTGGTGCTGGCGGTGCCTGATCCGCTTATCTATAACCGGAATACTGTCCAGAGCATCCTTCTTACCACCTACCGCCATCAAGTGCCGTTGCTCGGATTTTCACCTTCCTATGTCAAGGCTGGTGCGATTGCGGCGGTGTTCAGCGTGCCGGAGCAAATCGGCCAGCAGGCAGCGGAAATAATTCAGCGCCTGGCGGCAGACCGGCGTTTGCCGTTGCCCCTGCCACCTCGCTATTTCTCGGTCGGCGTCAATGCTCAGGTTGCCCGCTCGCTCGGTATTGGCCTTGACGATGAAGCCAGCCTGAACAGCAAACTGAAGCGCACTTCAGAGGGCGAACCATGAAACACTGGAGCATCAAATACAGGATCCTGTTCCTGGCGATGCTCCCAGTCGTCGTCGTTGCCTCTCTGCTGAGCATCCTGGTGATGATCGGCGGTATCACCGAAATGGACGGCGCCCTGAGGTCGCGGGGCATGTTGATCGCCCGCCAGCTAGCGCCGGCCAGTGAATACGGCGCGTTTTCCGGCAACCGAGAAATTCTTCAGGCGCTCACTCAGGCGGTGATGAAGGAAGAAGATGTCAACGCGATCATCATTACCGATGACCGCGACAAGATACTCGCAGTGAGTGGCCGACCCAGCCAGTTCGACTATAAATCAGCCGGGCTTGCCGACGTAGGCCGGGTCGACTCGACCGGAAAGAACTCCCTGGTTTTTGCAGCGCCGATTTACCAGAGTGCAAACGATATCGACGAATATGGCCTGTTTGACCGCGCGGAATCTCCTGACGGCAAGAAAAAGAAAGTGCTCGGGCGGGTTTATGTGGAACTGTCCACGGCTGCCACCCAGCAGCGCAAAAGCCATTTCATCATGATCAGCATAACCATCGGTCTTTTCGGCTTTTTCGGGGCGTTGTTGCTGGCGCTACGCATGAGCCGAGACGTCACCCATCCGCTGTCGCGCCTGCTCGACGCGGTCGTGCGCATGACCCGTGGCAATCTTGATGCTCGCGTTGCGGTGGACTCCGGCGGCGAGCTGGCGGAGCTGGAGCGAGGTTTCAACGATATGGCGGGAGAATTGCAATCGGCCTACACCAACATGCAGGAGCGCATCGAGGAACGGACGCGGGATCTGGCAAGGCTCAAGGAAGAGGCCGAGCAAGCCAAAGCCAGCGCGGAATTGGCCAATCAGGCAAAAAGCCAGTTCCTCGCCCATGTCAGCCATGAAATCCGCACGCCGTTGAATGGCCTGATTGGATTTATCGGTTTGATGGGTAAAACCCGCATCGACAATGTCCAGCAGGATTATCTCAAGATTTGCGAAATCTCCTCCCAGACCTTGCTGGCGATTATCAACGACATCCTGGACTTGTCCAAGATCGAGGCGGGCAAACTGTCGATTGAATGTCTGGTATTCGATCTAGGGTATTTGATCGAGCAATGCATCCTCTTCTATACGCCCAGCGCCCAGAGCAAGGGATTGCGCCTGATCATGGAGATCGATCGAGACATGCCCGCCAAGCTGATGGGCGATCCGTCCCGTATCCGTCAGATCCTGGCCAACCTCCTCGGTAATGCCATCAAGTTTACCGACTCCGGCGCAATCACCGTCACCGTGAAGCATCTGGATGGAAGCGACGGCTCCGCCCACGTCGAAATCTGCGTGGCTGACACGGGAATCGGCATGACCGACGAGCAACTGGGGCAGCTGTTCCAGCCATTCAGCCAGGGGGATGCCTCGATTACCCGCCGCTACGGAGGTACCGGGCTGGGGCTGGCAATTTCCCATCGTCTGGTTGAAATGATGAATGGCACCATCGCGATCGAGAGCGCGGCGGGCAAAGGATCCAGATTCACGATTTCGCTGTGCCTCAAGGAAGCGGGTGGGGATACGGCTTTGCTCTCTTCAGGACCGCTCGAGAGCCTGGAGCGGGAAAATTCCACGGTTCAGGAGGAAAAGCAGGCGCCGGCTGCGCTGCCGGCGCAGCTACGGATACTGGTGGCGGACGATAACGAAATCAACCGCAAATTGAACACGATTTTGTTGCACCAGTGGGGTATTGCCGTGGATGAAGCGGCGGATGGCGTCGCTGCCGTGGAGGCTTGTCGCAGGCAGCAGTATGACCTGATCCTGATGGATGTGCATATGCCGGCGATGGATGGTGTCGAGGCGACGAGGCGCATCCGGATGTTGCAGAAGGGGGGTAATCCGACTCCCGTCGTTGCGCTAACCGCCAATGCACTGAGCGGGGACAGGGAGCGCTACCTGGCCGCCGGGATGGATGACTACCTGGAAAAACCCCTGGCCGAGGAGGCGCTGCGCAAGACCATCGAGAAATGGGTTCCGCTCACGCCTGTTTGCGCCCAAGGTGCCGGAATAAAAGAGGAGTGGAATGTGGAGGAGGGCTTTCCCGAATCGCCTCACTCCGATCTGCCGATCATCGATGCCGGGCTTGGCATGGAGCGGGCGGGTGGCTGCCGACAGAGCTGGCTGACTTCATTGAGAATGCAGCTTGCTGAATTGCCTTCCTGCCTGGATGCCTTGCAGGCAGCCTATTCGGCTACCGATCTTGAAAAAGTGATGGAGCTGGCTCACAGGCTGCGTGGCGGCGCGCTCTACTGTGGCATTTCCGCACTTGAAATTGCCGCCTTGCGCCTGGAAGTGGCGTGCCGGAATCGCGCCCCGGACATCGCCGACAAACTCACTCTCCTCCAGCAGGAGGCGGAAAGCTTGCTGGCGTTGGAATCAAGCGGAGCCATTCCGGAAGCTTAGGTCTATAAAAAGCTTTTAACCACGAATTTACACGAATTAAACACGAATGTTCACTAATAATCAGTTGGTTAGAGTGTCTAGTCTAATTCACTGTTTGGTGCCAAAAGTAGGCGCCTCTAGGCGACAAGATGATTGTCTCTAACTATTCGTGTTTATTCGTGAACATTCGTGTCATTCGTGGTTAATGGCCGTTTTTAGGTTGATGCGTCAGGCTGCGCTTGCCTTACGTTGGTTGGCCTTCTCGACCTCTTCGTCCCAGCCGTCCATACGGACATAAGGATTGGAACGCGGCTCTTTGATCATGTTCGCGTCGATCTCCACGCCGATCCCTTCGAGGAAGTTGACCAGGCCGATACGGTCGATCATCTCGCCGGTACGCTCGTGCTCCAGCGCGTTTTCGGCGAAGAAGTCGATGGTGTTCTGGCCGAGCTCGACCAGCTTCTCGAAGTCCTCGTCGGATTCCAGCTTCATGAACGGCACGATCACGGTCCCCATGGTTGCGCCGATCTTCAGCACGCTCTTGCCGCCGATCAGGACGGTCACGCCCTTGTCCTTGCCCGGAGCCAGCGCGCCGGTCATGACGTTGATGCAGTGCATGCAGCGCACGCAGCTGTGGTTTTCGATTTCCATCGACTGGGTGTCGTTGATCGCGACGCTGGAGATGCCTTCGGCCTTGGAAACGTCCTGGGTGTTCTTCAGGGACAGCGCCTTGGTCGGGCAGCGGCTGATCACGTCGTTGACCAGTTCGTCCATGCCGTGCTTGGCGAACCACTTCTTGCCCAGCTCGTCGTCGGTCTGGATGTTGTCGCGCCAGGTGCCGATGGTGGCCATGTCGGAACGCTGAATCGAGTTGACGCAGTCGTTCGGGCAGCCGGAGAACTTGAACTTGAACTTGTACGGCAGGGCCGGGCGGTGCATGTCGTCGAGGAAGTTGTTGACCACGGTGCGCAGGGCCCTGGCTTCGTCATAGCAGGACTGCTCGCAGCGCGCGGCGCCGACGCAGGACATGGAGGTGCGCACGGCAGGGCCGGCGCCGCCCAGGTCGAAGCCCATTTCGTTCAGTTCGTCGAAAGCCGGCTGAACGTTCGCGGTGGTGATGCCCTGGAACATGATATCGCCGGACTGGCCGTGGAAGGCAATCAGGCCGGAGCCGTGCTTCTCCCACACATCCGCCATCTTGCGCAGCAGGTCGGAGGTGTAATGCATGCCGGCAGGCGGCTGGATGCGCAGGGTGTGGAACTCGGCCGCATCGGGGTAGATCGGCTTCTCGTTCTCGTCCTTGAGTTCGGTAAAGCGCGGAATCACGCCGCCACCATAGCCGAACACGCCGACGGTGCCGCCCTTCCAGTAACCTTTTTTGGTCGCGTAGGAGGTTTCCAGCTGGCCCATCAGGTCAACCATCATGTCGTTGTCTTTGGCCAGGCGCTTGAGGCCGGTCACAAAGCTGGGCCAGGGGCCGCTTTCCAACTGGTCGAGCATTGGAGTGTCGTATTGTTTCTTAGCCATGGTCGTAATCTCCTAGAAAAAAATTGAAACAAAAAACCGGCTCTCAAGTCCCCGTAATAACCATGGAATGGATACGGATAATAGACTATTTCTACTGGATGAACAAAGTATAGTAATACCAGATGGAATTAATCAAGTATTTTATGAGCTAGGGGTAGATAACCCAAAGGGAGTAGATTCGAAACCTATTGATCCAGAAGCAAATATCGCCATGCAGGCACACCCTTGTGCCGACACCATTATTCCCGCCCGCCATAGATCTTTTTCAGAACTAGCGCCAAGTCTTGCAGGGCAAGTTCGCCGTTACCTACAAATGAAGAGCCATGCATGATTGCCAGCGTTTTCGGTTTAAGGCCGGCTAGTTCGTGAAGCAGGTGCCTGGTCTGCGGGGTGAACGGCATGCTGTCCGCCATGAGGCCGTTGTTCTGGTAACCGATCAGTGCGCCCCGCGCCCGGTCGGCGATATCGGATTCCGTAATCGCTTCCACATCCCCGTTATGCACGAACAGGTCGGAGCAGAACAGGGTTTGGTTGGATTCCTCGAACAGCATGCCAGCATCCCAGCCGTGGGGCAGGTGAGGGGTGCGCAGGAAGCGGAACCGGTAACGCCCGGTTTCCAGCACGTCTCCTTTCTCCAGGGCGCGCGGTGCGCGGATTGAAAAATCGTTGAAGTTGGTGATCGCACCCACCGCGCTGCATGCTGGCTGAGCCGACGGAACCTCGGCGAGCCAGGCATTGAGGGCGCCACATTCGTCCGCCTCGAAGTGGCTGGAAAAGATCCAGCGAATCCGTGATGGCTCGATAAGCTTCGCCACGGCATCGCGCACCTCGGTGAACATGTGGGCCATGCCGGTGTGGCATAGCAGCGGCTCTTCGTCCTTGACGAGGAACTGGTTGAATTGCAGTCCGAATTCCTGGACATAAATCGAGATGCGATAAATATCCGGTGCGATTTCCGTCAAGGTGGCCATGGCTGCGTCCTTTATCGAATGTTCCAGTAATTATGCTTGTTTGCCTATGATTCTTCCCATCATCTCTTCGACTTCCTTGAGCATTCTGGCCCGCTCCTCGGCGGTGGCGTCGAGCACCCCACACAGGTATTTGTGCTCGATCACCTGAATGCCGCAAAAATCGAAAATTCCTGCGTCTATCGTTTTGCTCATGCATTCCAGCAGGCCCATGTTGACGAGGTCGTCACGACCGGATGCCAAGGTATTCACGATGACCGCCTTTTTGCCATGGAGCAGACCATTGAAGACGTTCTGCTCCATGGACCAGGCGAAACCGTAGGAGAAAACACGGTCGACGTATCCTTTGAGTATGGCCGGCATGTCCGACCACCAGATCGGGTAGATGAAAATCAGCACATCCGAGGAGCGGATGTATTCCTGTTCCTGTTTTACGTCCTCCGGCACCGGAACGCCCTCTACCATCTCAAGCTCGGCCGCCTTCAGCGCCGGGTCGAAGGGGATTTCATACAGGTCGCGCACTGCAACGGCAGCGTTCGAGGCTTTCAGCGCGGCCTCAATTTTTTCCTTGATGGCATGATTGAAGCTTTTTGCATTGGGATGTGCATAAATAATCAGGTATTTCATTTGGGCTTTTCCCGGGGGGTCTGTCATGGCGCCAGGCCTAGACTTTGGCTTTGGCGGCGAGGGCGCGGTCCCGCACCTGCTTCAGCGCTTCCAGGATCGTCACGCTGGGCGGAATGGTGGGCGATTTCAGCTTTTCCAGCACAGCGGCCGTCATTTTGCGCAGATCCTCATCGCTTACTCCTCCAGGCGGGGCTTTGGCGGGCTTGGCCGCGGGCCGCGGCGTCCGTTGTGCGGAAGGGGGCGTTGCCTTGTTCAGCCGATGGGTTTTCCTCGTCAACATCTGCTTCCCCCAAGAAACTTGCCCGGAAGATTAAATCTAGATCAATCGCCACAAAAGGCAAGGAAGCGAGTTCCATCCAATTCCAGCTAAATCGTTACCCTTTTCCTGAACTTCGATCGAGCTTCGGCGAATTGAATTACGGGGGTAAAGGGGAAGGTGACCGGTCCGGTCTTGGGGTCGAAGGTTGCGATTTCCAATCTTCAAGACACAGGCAAGGCGGGCGGCCCAGTCATTTCCTCGTCGGCCGGCTTGCGCCAGCAGTACACCCGTACGGGAGGCACGTTGAGCAGTTCCAGTTCGATATCCGGTTGCCCCAGCAACTCGCGTCCGATGAGTGCCACCTGATCCCGAAATTGATAAGCGACAAACCGCCCTCCCGGCGCCATGCATGACCAAAGCGCACGCAGGATTCGCCGTCCGAGGGCCTGCGGCATGGTGGAAAAAGGAATCCCGGAAACGATCGCATCAGGGCGCGAAAGGCCATAATGCGCGAGAGCCTCCCAGATGTGCTCCGCACTGCCGAGATGGACGATCAGGCGGGGGTCGCGGTTGGCTCTAAGATGCGATGCAAATTCTGGATCGATCTCGATGGCAAGGAGCTTCGCATCTTCAGGCAAGGCATCCAGAATCGCCCGCGTAGTGCCGCCCGTGCCGGGGCCGAACTCAACAACCAACCGGGCTTTGGCGATGGCGGCAACGTTGACGATTCGCCGCTCCAGGAACCGGGAACTTGGGACGACAGATCCCACCAAACCCGGGCGCCGCAGGAATCCCAGCAAGAATGCGAGTCCGCCGCCCCGCCGAAGTCGATCCCGCCGGATATTCGTTATGTCGGTCACAATTGAGCCCCTTCGCCATTCAGTAACTATCTTCATCTTCCAGCATAGAAGATTTTTATGCGAGCTGCGCAAGGGGTGAGCGGACGAACGGGCCTGTCTGTTGATGAGGGTTGTCGAGAAGTGCGATCTATGAGCTAAAGAGAAAGGATATCGATGCCTAGGCACGCGTTTCGGAACAGATAATCGGGCGGGTTGCAACTTATTGTGTGGCCTATTCCTCTGTTTGGCCTTCCCTGATTATTTGGGCATATTGTATTAACCAATTTGAGAGCTTTTCCATTTGCTCCAGTTCGAGGAGTATGGTCTGCTCCTCTCCTGACGCCGATTTTTGATTGATGCAGACCAAACCAACTTTCTTTTCATACAGCTCTATAGGCAACTCGCCTCTGATTAACTCAGTCATTTTGCCATCTCCTGGTTGGATTGGTTTTGGCTCTCGCCCTATTTGATTTATAGGCCAAGAAGGCTCGAATGCCAAATCCGGCGAACGGCCAGGATGCGGCGCAGCGGAATCCGGGTGTCGCCATTGCCGGATTTTATTCCATCCGGGAATGGCCCGCCGACTGCAGCCGGGATGTCCGCTCGGCTTGCGGCTGCCTGCCCAGTTCCCTGACGGCCTCGTAGAGCCTGCCCATATCCCCGTTCTGCTGTGCCAGCAGCGCCCGGAATGCGGGCACCAGCTGGGTGTAGGTGGCGACCGAGGCGAGGTGCGCGTTGTTGATTCGCTGGGCGATCCACCTGTCGTAGCGGCTGAAGCCTCCGTCGGCGGCCTTGATCCGGGCGAACTCCTGCCTCAACTCGCCGAATATCCGCGCCTTGGCGGCGCGCTTGCCGGCGTCGCTGTCGCCCGAGGCAAACAGTTCCTCCAGCCGCTCGCGGCATTTCAGCACGAGGGCGGTGAACGCGGCTCTTCTTTGCTGCTCCGCTTCGAATGCGGACCGCTGCCCGGGGGTACCGTTGCGATCCAGCCAGCGGCTGACCCCTTCCAGCTCGACCGCGGTGGCGAAGGATTCATTGAAGATGCTGTCATCGGGGAGATATACCACCTGATGGGCGAGCTCGTGGAAGATGAGCCGGGCGAGTTCGGTCTCGGGATAGCCGATGAAGGTGTTGAGCACCGGATCGTTGAACCAGCCCAAGGTGGAATAGGCGGGAACCCCGGCTACATACACGTCATCACCCTCGCTGCCGAGCTGTTCGGCAAAGCGCTCGGCTTCCTCTTTCGAGAAAAAGCCGCGATAGCTGACGCAGCCGGCCCCGATGAAGCACCACTGCCTGGGTTGGGTGGATAGCTCGGGCGTGGCAAACACATTCCACACCACATAGGGGCGCTCCAGGTCGACGTAGCTCGCGTAGCTGCGGTTGTCGGGAAGCTTCAGTTCGCGGCTGGCGAATTCGCGCAACCGGGCCACGCCGGCAAGTCTGCGCTTGAGCGCCTGATCGGCTTGGGGGTCGGCGGTGATCTCCTCGATCGGCCGTGCCCGGCGCAGGATGTCCATCTGGCCGCTCACCGCCTGGACGTAATAGCCAAGGTTGGCGCAGCCGCCGAGCCAGACGGCAAGCCCCGCCGCTGCGGCAAGCCGGAGTGGGTGGGAGGGCAGCCGGGTCATGACTGTTCTCGCAAAAAATGTCCGTCCCTCAGAAACGCGCATACCTGGCGCGCCACCTTGGTGGACACAAGCATGCCGGAATGGCTGACCTTGAGCATGATCTGGTCGCGGGCGCCCGGCACAAGGGTCTCCTCCACTGCCACCACGCCGTCATTGGGGCGCGGCAGTCCGCCCAGCAGCTTGCCGCTGCCCAGGCTCCTGCAGCCGGAGATCACTCCCGCCTCGCACTGTTGCGCGGCGCGCCCGGGGGGATACTGGTCCAGCCACTGCGCCATCCCGCGCCCGACCAGCCATTTTCCCGGCGCCGTGCGAGAGAGCTTGCGTGCCACATGGCTGGCGCGGTAAGGCGTGCCCATCAGTACAACGCGGCCGGCGCGCGTCTGTGGATAATCCGCCAGCATCTGCAGCACCACCAGGCCGCCCAGGCTATGGCCGACAAAGTGCACCCGCGCTGCGGCAATGCCCGCGGCAAAGCGCGACAGCCGCAGCGCGTTTTGCGACAGCGAACAGCGCAGGGAGGGATAGGAAAAGACGGCGACATGGAAACCGCAGCGCCGCAGACGCAGCCCCAGCAGCCTCATCACCCATCCACGCATCCACAGCCCGTGCACCAGGACGACCACTTCCTTGACACCCGTTTCGGCCGACAATTCAGGCTCGCAGTTCAATGAGATGACTCATTGTTGACCAAACAGCATCCGGCCGCAACCCGCTCTTCCGCCCGGCCCTGAAGCATATTCCCCATTCCCTGTGCTATGTTCAAGATGAGCGCGTCGCCGTAATAGCCCCTGTCCCAGCCATGAAACCTTTCTGGTGTCATTACAATTGGATCGAGGACACCCTCCGCGGGTATACCCAAGCCCTGCGGCAGGTGGGGATCGAGGATGTAGTCGCGATCCAGCGCGGCGGCATCTTTCCCGGTCTGGTGGTGGCCTATCTGCTCGACATCCCGCTGCTCCACACCCTCCAGCATGAGAGGAAGTCCCGGATTTGCCGCTGGACTTGCGCCACCCCGCCTGAAGGTGCCATCCTGCTGCTGGTGGACGACATCGCAGGCGCGGGCGACACCCTGCCGGACGCGAAACGCTGGCTGGAGGAGCGGGGCCATGCGGTCAAAACCCTCACCGTGGCCTATGACGACCGCACCCGCCTCATCCCCGATTTCGGGGTCGATTTCGGCGGCACCGTGGCGGTGTTCCCGTGGGAGCGCCACCGCCTGAACCCGGCCTTCCTCGCCGACCTGGAGAAGTCATCGGTGGAACTCGCCAGGGACAGCGCCTACGAGGCGGTGGCCCTCGACCTCGACGGCATTTTCCTGCCCGACCTGCCCGATGACCTGTACGAGATCAACCCGGCTGCTGCGCTGAATCTCCGCACCCGGCTGCCGTCTTTCCCCAGAAGCGCCTTGCCCCCGCATCACCCGGAAAAAGCCCTGATCATCACCTCGCGCCATCTGGACAGCCGCGCGCCGACCACGGAATGGCTGGAGCGCCACGGCTTCGGCGGCTACCCCATCGTGTTCCGCGACATCGCCCGCTATCCCGACGGCGCAGACCAGGCGCTTTGCCTGGCCCGTTACAAGGCCGACATGGCGGTCTGCCAAGGCGTGACGGCGATCTACGAGAGCGACCCGCTGCAGGCCGCCTACCTTTCCGGCATGCTGCCGCTGACGGATGTCTACTGCTGGAACAACGACCGTAACATTCGCCTCAGGCTGGGCAGGAGCACGCTGCTGGGTCAATCGTAAAGGGTCGTGGCCGGAGATGGCCCAGCATTTGAATTAGCGGGCGCCGACGGCGGGCTCAAGCCCGCTGTTGCGCCGTCCCGGCTGACTAATGGGATGGACTCCCACGTTGCCGAAGCAGGTGATTTCCTCCGTGCCCACGGGCAGCGTAGCTTAGCCATCTACCGAGAAGGTCGCCTTCGCCATAAGCAGAACCGACATAGCCTTCCCGTCAAACCTGGACTCGATTCATATCACCAAAATCTTGCCCGCCGCTTCAGTGCAGATGTTTCTTGCGGAAATGCAGCAGGCTCCCTCCCGACGGCTGGAAATCGGGCTCAGACTCGGCGCTCTTGCGTTTTTCCAGGTCGTGGTCGAACAGGACATTGACCAGATCAGTGACCTGCACGACCTCTTCCTGGCTGAAGTGGCGGGAGAGCAGGCTAGCGACGTCTTCGATCATGCGCTGTCGTTGTGCCAGGTGTATGGATTCTTCGCTCGGGCCGACGAAGAGAAGCTGGTATTCGTCGTGGCCGTCTTCGTAGTAGAAGGTCAGCTCGATCTGCGAGGCGCTCTCGGTCAGCGGGCCGAGTTCGTACAGCGCGTCCTGCAGCCGGCTCACGAAGTTTCTGCCGACTTCGCCGGACCAGCATATTTCCAGAGTGCGGTCGGGGCGGTGAAAGACGATGCCGGGCTCATCCTGTTCCGTGCTGCGCGCTTCGGCGATGGTTTCCACATCCAGATAATCTAGCCACTTGCGCAGGCCGTTTTCCACCTGGGTCAGAGCGACGCCCTTGCAGAGGTTGAGGATGCCGTGTACGTGAACTTCGATGTGCATGATGCAACTCCAGGAAACAAGCAACAGTTATCATCCTAGAAACGGCAGTTGACCGCTCCACTAGAATTTTAACTCAATGGTTATAATAAATTTCTTCATGAATCATGGGATCACCCGTTTGGTGAGTCCGCTACGAGGCGGATTGCACGTTTTTTGCGGCGCATGGCGGCGTTGCAACTCCTTGGAATGGAACGGCCATTCCGCGTCGTTGCGCCTTGCCCTGCACCCCAAAAAACGCACACTCCACCTCGTCCAACTGACGTTTCTAGAATTATTTTACTCCATCGCCTCCGTTGCGGGCATGGAATATAATCCGCCCCATGTTCACGTTTGCGCCGGTCGGCGTTATCCATTCCTGTTTCAAGGAAAAGTTCGGCATCCCCCGTCAGCCGGGCCTGGTGCCGGCGGCGCGGGCGGTGCTGGAGCTGCTGCCGCCGTACAACCGGGCAGAGGCGGTGCGCGGGCTGGAGGGCTTTTCGCACATCTGGGTGAGCTTCATTTTTCACGCCTGCCTGGACGAGCCGTGGAAACCGACGGTGCGCCCGCCGCGGCTGGGCGGCAATCGCCGCCTGGGCGTTTTTGCTACCCGCTCCACCCACCGCCCCAATCCCATCGGCCTGTCAGCGGTCGAGCTGGAACGCATCGAAGCCGGGCCGGGGCGGGTGCTGCTGCACTTGAAGGGCGCGGATCTGCTGGATGGCACGCCGGTGCTGGATATCAAACCCTACCTGCCGTATTCGGATGTTATTCCCGGCGCAACCGGCGGTTTCGCGGCGGAAGCCCCCGCCGCCTTGTTCGAAGTGAATTTTAGTCAGCCTGCGCTGGATCGCTGCGCGGCGGTGCCGGAACTGGGGCTGCTGATTCGTCAGATTCTGAGCCGGGACCCGCGTCCCGCCTACTATGGGAAGAGTGAAGGAAAGAGGGTTTTTGGCATGAAGCTGCTGGATTACGACGTGAAGTGGGAAGTCCATGGCCATGCTGTTTTAGTCACCGACATCATTCCCGCAGGTTAAATCCATGAAATACCTCATCATCTCCGTCACCCCGTTCGAGCAGAACTGTTCCCTGATCTGGTGCGAGCAAACCCTTGAAGCGGCCCTGGTCGATCCTGGCGGCGATGCCGAAGTACTGCTTGCCGTTGTGCAGGAAAATGGCCTGCGTCTGACCAAACTGTTGCTTACCCACGGTCACATAGATCATGTCGGGGCAGCCGTGGAGCTAGCGGCAAGGCTGGGCATCCCGATCGAAGGGCCGCAGCGCGAGGATGCCTTCTGGCTGGAGTCGCTGCCGCAGCAGAGCGAGAAGTTCGGCTTTCCGCATACCCCGGCGTTCACGCCCGATCGCTGGCTGGAGCAGGGCGATACGGTGAGCGTCGGCAACCAGATTCTGGAAGTGCTGCACTGCCCCGGCCATACTCCCGGCCACGTGGCGTTTTTCCATCGCGCCAGCCAAACCGCCTTCGTCGGGGACGTGCTGTTCAAGGGCTCGATCGGCCGCACCGATTTCCCTCGCGGCGATTACCCGGCGCTGATCTGCTCGATCCGCGAGCGGCTGTTTCCCCTGGGCGACGATGTAACTTTCATTCCTGGCCACGGCCCGGTATCCACCTTCGGCTACGAGCGGCTCACCAACCCTTACGCGGGCGACTAGGTTTAACGCACGTACGCACCATCAACAGGCACCGTCCGACGAATGGAATAGTATGCGTCCATCGTCGGGTAATGGCTGCTAGGTTGAGGTTTTTTGTGCCGCGTGAAACCCCACCATCCCGCCCCAGATGCTTTTCTTGCAGGTTATATTCGAAAATCCGATGAGTTGCAGCACACCGGACAACTCTTCCGGGGTATAGAAATGCTGGATTGCATCGCTGAAATATCCGCTGCATCCTCGAGATGCCTCGGTCGATCCGAAAATCAGCGATGTCATGAAAACGGAAATACGCAAGAAGCGTAGATAGAACCATTCGACAAAGGGGTGGGTCGGCTTGAGCATGTCACAGTGATAAAAGAATCCACCCGGCTTGAGCACTCGAAGAATCTCGGGCAGTACCTTGTCCAGTTGCAGGTGGCGTGATGCGGCCTGCAGCGTGATCACATCGAATGAGTTGTCCGGAAAGGGCAGTTCGTGAACATCGTGAATGATGCTGGTTATGTGTAGACCGTTTCTTTCCGCCCTTCGCTGCCCTTCTTCCTGCATTTCCTTGCTGCGGTCAATGGCCGTGACGGAAATGCCGGGCTCTTTTTTCAGGAGCCTTACCCCCACATCATTGGTTCCTGCGCAGACATCGAGAACCTGGTATTGCGGATGCAGTTTTACCGTTCCCACGAACTGCCAGACCCATATTTCCCACAAACCCAAACTCGCGACAATGTTGCCTGGACGATAATATCGCGGAACATCCTGAAAAACCTTGGGCACCATCTGTGACCACACATTCGAAAAAAGCGAGCGCCGGTACTCTTCCCTTTGTTCGAATATTCCCCAAGTCACCGAAGAGGATGCATTGTCTTCCATAAATAATATTCCTTAATTAATTCACAGTTAATGAGTAAGGCTGGCAGGAAATTGCCAATATCCTAAGCGGTCAGTCAAATGGCCCGTTCCCCAATTTTTCTTTAATTTATTCGCCAATTCACGCGAAAAACCTAATCTAACATGGAGTTTCTGGCTTCCATATTAGCATTGCCGGATTGAAAAACTCAGGTAGCCGCAGGTCAACTGTTATAATGCGCGGTTCAGAATCCTCTTTTTTCTCATTCGGTTAAACCACCATGAATTCACTAATTCTTAATCCCGGTCGGGAGAAATCCCTGCAGCACCGCCACCCCTGGATTTTTACCGGCGCAGTCGAGCGCATCAAGGGTGAGCCGCAGTCCGGCGAAACCGTAGCTGTTCGCGATACCCACGGGGCTTTCCTGGCGCTGGCCGCGTATAGCCCCAAATCGCAGATTTTGGGGCGGGTGTGGACTTATCGGGAAAACGAGACGGTCGACGAGGCCTTCCTCCGGGCGCGCCTGGCGCGCGCCATCGGCTTGCGCCAGGAACTGGCCAAGACCACCGACGGCATGCGGCTGGTGCACGGCGAATCCGACGGACTGCCCGGCTTGGTGGTAGATCGCTACGGCGACACGCTGGTGATGCAGGTGCTGTCGGCGGGGATGGAACGCTGGCGCGGGGCGCTGGCCGATTTGCTGGTGGAGCTGACCGGCTGCGCTAATCTCTACGAGCGATCCGATGCCGAGGTGCGTGACCTGGAAGGTCTGCCGGCGCGCTCCGGCATTCTGCGTGGCAAGCTGCCTGCGCCGCTGATCATCCGCGAGCATGGGCTGAAATTTCATGTGGATGTGGAAAAGGGGCAGAAAACCGGCTTCTACCTCGATCAGCGCGACAACCGCCGTCGTGTCGGCGAACTCGCCAACGACAAGGACGTGCTCAACTGCTTCTGCTACAGCGGCGGCTTCAGCCTGAGCGCGCTCCAGGGCGGCGCTCGCTCGGTGCTGTCGGTGGACAGTTCCGCCGAGGCGCTGGCGCTGGCGCGGGAAAACGTCAAGCTCAACAATCTGGCGGCGGATCGCGCCGAGTGGCTGGAGGCGGACGTGTTCAAGTCGCTGCGTTTGATGCGCGATCAGGGCAAGAGTTTCGACCTGATCGTGCTCGACCCGCCCAAGTTTGCCCCCACCGCCCATCACGCCGCCAATGCGGCGCGCGCCTACAAGGACATCAACCTGTGGGCGCTCAAGCTGCTGCGGCCGGGTGGCCTGCTGGCCACCTTTTCCTGCTCGGGCGGCGTCACTGCCGACCTGTTCCAGAAAATTCTCGCCGGCGCAGCGCTGGATGCGAACGTGACGGCGCAGATCGTGGGGCGCTTTGCCGCCGATGCAGATCATCCGGCGGTGCTGAACTTCCCCGAAGGGGAGTACCTCAAGGGCTTGCTGTTGCGACGGGTGGAGTAAGTGAGAAAATCGCTGATCCGCGCTTTTTTTATTCTCACGGCGATCTGCGCGGCCGTCTGGCAGCCCGCTGCGTTTGCCGCAAGCTGCCGCGAAGCGGCGCATGCGCTGAACCAGCGCCTGCAGCCGAAAATAGATGAAGCGGAGCTGGCGAACATGCTGGATGCATTGAATGAAAGCCGCAATGCGCAGTTGCCGGGCAAATTCGTCACCAAGAGGCAGGCGCAGCAGTCCGGCTGGCGGCCCGGCCGGGACTTGTGGAACGTTCCCGCCCTCAGGTTCAAGAGCATGGGCGGCGACCATTTCGGCAATCGGGAAGGCAGGTTGCCTCGCGGCGACTGGCGCGAGGCCGACCTCGATTACCAGGGCGGGCACCGGGGTGCCAAGCGCCTTTTGTTTTCCCGGGATGGCCTGCGCCGCGTGACTGTGGACCATTACCAGACCTTCGTCGAGGTGCCGCCATGCCGGTAAAACGCTGCGTTCTGCGCGATATCCGTACTCTTGCCCAGTTCTACGACGAGCTGGCGCGTCAGTTCGCCTTCCCGCCCCATTTCGGGCGCAATCTGGACGCCTTGTGGGACGTGTTGACCGGTGAGGTCGCAGGGCCGATCGAGATCGTCTGGGAAGAGTCGGAGCAGGCGCAGGCGAACCTGGGCGTGGATTACGCCAAACTGATTATCCTGTTCAACGACCTGGCGGCGGAGCGCGACGATTTTACTTTTACTCTTCGCTGAGAGTTTATCTTTCGCGAGGATGACGAGAATCTCGACGAATCTACTATTCGGAAAGAACTTGCCAAGCTAGCCGTTGGCGATTTGACTAGCGATTCGATTGCTCTGAACGGTGGGAATGGTGTAACTTGGCGTACAGTCCAAAGCGGCAAACAATGAGCAATAATTCGTTAGAAGATCGACTCCGGGCGGCATATGGCGCGCTGGGCCCGGACAGCACTTCTGCGACAGAGGCCGATGTCGTCGTGTCGCTGCAAACCGAATCGGTGATATTTCCCAGGGAAAAGGTCATCACCGTGACGGTCTACGTGCTGGGCGTCACTGATTTTCACGAGCCGGATGCCTTCGTTACCCAGGTGACCTGCACCGAGCAGGAGTACTACGAGGAATTCCTCCATCTCGCCGTGGCGGAAGAGCGAGCCAAGGAGCACGGGTTTGTCGATCCGCTGTTTTCATTCGACGAGCGCGAAAAAAACATCATCGACAAATTGCGCGACCTGTTTGGAAAATGAAGGCATGAACCATTATCACGTTGCATTTGTGGACAACGAGGGCACATTCTATTCCGCCTCGGTGGAAACACCTCGCGACCTGTTTACCACCGCGGGGATCGACGGTATCGCCGAGGAATTGGCCGAAAGGCTGGATCAGGACGAGCCGGTTGCGGTGATCAGCGTCATCCCGCTGAAGTCATAAATGCCGGCTTTACATCACGCTGCCGAAGTGGGGATCCGTACTGTATGCCGGCAGGGGCAGACCCGCGATCTTGCAGACCTGTACGACCGGACCCTTGGGGAATAAATGGTAGAGGTATTTTTTGCCGCCTTGCTGGGCGAAATTGTCCTCTAGCAGGCCCAGAACAGCGCGGCCGTTCGGACAAGGGCCGCAGCGCTGATAATAGTCACGAAGAAAGTTGATCACGTCCCAGTGTTCTTTTGACAAGGTAATGCCTTCTTCCCCGGCCAGTTTTTGCGCAATCTCCTCGGACCACTCGCCAAGCTCGAGAAGATCGGCCTCCGGGGTGTTGCCTTCACGGTTGATGATTTGGTTGATGTCATACATTTTACACCTCCTCCGCTTCATGCGGAATATTGCCGCCGCTCTGGCGGCGCCCTACGAATTCTGCCTTATTTATTCTTAATATTTAGATTAGTTGAGCGCATTAGTCAAGTTCATTATACTGGCTTTGAGATTTTCAAAATTTGAGGGAAACCATGATGGCAAGCGAAGCGTTCATACCGAAGAACGAACTGGAAAAAAAGCTCCTGGCGGCGTGGGAAGGAAGCCTTACTGGAGATGAGTTCATGCAGGAACTGTTGGTTTCGGAGGTCTTCATGCCGATCGAGGACGACGAGGTGATGCCGGGTGTGCAACGCTCCACCCGCGCCCAGCCGCTGGTGCTCGAAGCCGAAGATGGAACCAAGGTTCTTGCGGTGTTCACCAGTCCGGATCGCGCCAAACCTTTTCTCAAGGATTTCCCTCTCTACGGCGGGGGGCTGCTGACCGAATTCAAGTGGGTTCTGGAAAAGATGGGTGCCGGCCACGGCGTCGCGCTCAACCCCGGTTGTGAAGTCGGCTTCGATATGGAGCCGGAGATGTTGAGCCAGCTTAGTTAAACTGGGGCGGGAATTTCGCTGCTGTTCTCAGGGAGCAGGATATGCCGCAACTTCTGAATTTATCCAGAGCGGCGCGCCTGATGGGTGTAACGCGGGTCGCGCTACAGAAGAAAATCAAGGACGGTATCCTGGCGTCTTTCGACGGTATGGTGGCTGCCGAGGATTTGCTGCGCGTTTATCCCGATATCCAGTTCGAGGACAATACCGCCTTCGAGCGGGTCGCGCAGATCAAGGAAAAAGCCTTCGGCAAGCGGGTATTCGAGCGCTCCCTGCCGGACAAGGAGGTGCTTGCCGCGCGGCTGACCGGTCTGAGCAAGGCGCTGGCAGAGACCCAGGCTTCGTTGAACCAATACCGCGCCATTGTCGAGGGGCTGGAAAAACAGCTCAAGGCATGGGACGGTGGCGGGGAAGAGATGCAGGCTGCCGCGGCATCCCTCCGGATGTGGATACACCAGGAACTGGCAGCGCGCGATGCCCAGGCCGGGTTACCCAACTTGACCCTGCGCGACAACTTTCTGCGCGTGATGGCGGCGCATGTAAAAATCCAGCCCAGCGGACATGAATTTTTTGTCGAAGGCGCCGACACCCTGCTCGAAGCGGCGCTGCGTGCCGGCCTGGCGCTCAACTATGGCTGCAGCAACGGCAATTGCGGCCAGTGCAAGGCGCGGGTTGTTGAAGGCCAGGTGATGAAAGTGCGGCCCCACGATTATGTTCTGAGCGAAGCCGAGAAATCCTCCGGCTATGCGCTGATGTGTTCGAATACCGCCGTGACCGATGTGGTGATCGAGGCGGGTGAGGCACAGTTTGCATCGGATATCCCGCTCCAGCACATCACGGCGCACGTCAAAAGTATCGAACAGCCGGGCGACGACATGCTGATCCTGAATCTGCAAACCCCGCGCAACAACCGGCTGCGCTTCCTGGCCGGGCAGAATGCGGTACTTCAGCTCGGTCACGCGCTCTCGGCGGTATTCCCGGTGGCGAGCTGTCCGTGCGACGACCGCAACCTGCAGTTCCATATTCGCAACCTGCCGGGCAATCCTTTTTCGGATTATGTCGCCACCAAGCTGACGAATGGAGAGGCGGTGACGGTGGAAGGTCCGAAGGGCAGTTTCGTGCTGCATGAGGATTCCATCCGGCCGTTGATTTTCATCGCTTTCGGAGCTGGTTTTGCGCCGGTGAAAAGCCTGCTGGAGCACGCCATGGCGCTGGATGTTGCCGAGTCGGTGCACCTCTACTGGGTGGTGTCGCGCGAGGTCAATCTGTATCTCCCCAACTGGCCCCGCGCCTGGGCCGATGCGCTGGACAACTTCCAATACACGCCGCTGGTGGCAGGGGCCGATCTGGAAACTGCGGCCGGTCGGCAGCCAAGTTTGGTCGGTGGCCTGTTGCAGCGAATTGCCGATGATTACCCGGCATTGGGCGGCTTCGATGTTTATGTGGCCGGCACTGAGTCGCTGCTCGACGCCGCAAGGAAATGGTTGCTTGAGCATGGTCTGCCGGGTGCGCAACTCATCACGGGTGTGGTACGCTGATAAATTGATTTTACGAAACGGATAACGACAATGCCCCATGTGTTGAAAGACCAGGAAATCGCCATGCTGCGCACCGAGCTTGAAATGCTGATGGGCGAGCGCCAGTCGCTGCTGCGTATTGCCGGGGCGGCAGCCACCTTTGTCGCGGAACTGGATGCCGGGGTGCTGCCAAAAAACACGTTGGAGGCCGCGGAAATGCTGGCTGAATGCCTTAATGCCGCGCCCGAGGAAACCATGCGTGACTCGCTGGAAATCGTCAAGGCGGAGGTGGTGGGCGCATAAACCAGATGTCCGGCGATTTGCTCAACAAACGTTTGCCCACAGAGAACCGGGAGCTACGGCAACAGCTGGAAACGCTGGTGGCCCAGGCGCGGCTGAACGAGCAGGTGATGCGCCGCTTCCAGGATGCGGAGCTGCGCATGCTCAGCGTCAGCAGTGTCAAGGAACTGCTCCAGTATGTCCTGCAGGAAATGAAGGAGACCTTCGATCTGGACGTGGTGACGATGGCGCTGATCGATCCGGAATATGAAGTACGGCGCATGCTGGTCGACCTCGGTATCCCCGCCACCGAATTTCCCGGCCTGATGTGCCTCGATAACCCATCCCATTTTCACCGCCTTTGCGGCACTTCCCTGGCGCCTGTGCTGGGCCAGTATAATGTCGCCAGTCGTGCCCCCTTTTTTCCTTGCGACACCTCTCCTGCCAGCATCGCCATCCTGCCGATGGTGCGGCAGAAAAAACTGATCGGCAGCCTCAATCTCGGAAGCCGCAACGAGGGGCGCTTTGCACCCGGCATGGCGACCGATTTTATCGGCCGCCTTGCAGCGATCATCGGGGTTTGTCTGGAGAATGTCACCAATAGCGAGCGCCTCAAGCATCTGGGGTTGACCGATCCGCTTACCGGAGTGCACAACCGGCGTTATTTCGATCAGCGCCTGCAGGAGGAGGTCAGTCGCGCCCAGCGCCAGAGATTTCCTCTTTCCTGTTTATTTCTGGACGTCGACCATTTCAAGCATGTCAACGACCAGTATGGCCACCAGACCGGCGATTGCGTGCTGCGCGAGGTGGCTTGGCGAATCAAGGGCCAGCTGCGTTCCATCGATGTAATGGGCCGCTATGGCGGGGAAGAGTTCGCCGTCCTGTTGGTGCAGACGGACATGGGCAGCGCGCTCACCATCGCCGAGCGCATTCGCCACAGCATCGCCGAACAGCGATTCAAGGGCGAGGGGGACGAAACTCTCGCGGCCACGCTCTCCATAGGCGTGGCCACCTTGCACGACTGCAACCGTGCCCAGAATGCGGGGGCGCTGGCGCAGCAAATGATGGCGCGTGCCGACCAGGCGCTTTACCGGGCGAAGCAGGGCGGCCGCAACTGCGTCATGGCCGACATATCCGAAAGCGATTAAGCGAGTTCCGCGGAAGTTGGGTAAAATACCTCATTCAATTCACTCAGGAGCACAGCATGGCAGAAATCACCACCCCATCCGGACTGGTTTACGATGACATCAGTGAGGGGGAGGGCGAAGCCGCCCAGGCCGGACAGCGGGTTTCCGTGCATTACACCGGCTGGCTGACTGACGGCACCAAGTTCGATTCCAGCAAGGATCGCAACGATCCATTCGATTTTCCGCTCGGCGCCGGACACGTCATTCGTGGCTGGGACGAGGGCGTGCAGGGCATGAAGGTGGGCGGCGTGCGCAAGCTCACTATCCCGTCTGAGTTGGGCTACGGTGCGCGCGGCGCAGGTGGCGTCATCCCCCCGAACGCCACGCTGGTGTTCGAAGTCGAATTGCTGAAAATTCTTTAAATACGAATTTGATGACCATACGCAGGCCGCCGAAAGGCAGGGTGGGTCCAGCCGGACGGCGCAGGCCGGATAGCGCGGCGGGTGCCGGCGCGACGCCTGCGGCAACGCGGGTCAAGCTTGCACGACCTGATGCGCCAAAACCGAAAACGGGTGCAGCGGACACGGAAGCGGATTCCGGAAAAATCCGTCTTTCCAAGCTGATGTCCGAACGCGGGCTGTGCTCGCGCCGTGAAGCGGATGCCCTGATCGAACGAGGCCTGGTACTGGTCGACGGCGAACGGGTCACTCTGCTGGGCACCAAAGTCGACCCCAGCCAGACCGTCACCCTGGATAAGCGAGCAGAAAGGCAGCAATCGCAACGCGTCACCATCCTGCTCAACAAGCCGGTGGGTTACGTTTCCTCGCAGCCGGAGAAGGGCTACAAGGCGGCGGTAACGCTGATCGGCAAGGATACCCGCTACAAGGAAGACCGCGCGCCGCAGCCCTACTCCCCCGAGCACCTGCACGGGCTGGCCCCGGCGGGACGGCTCGACATCGATTCCACCGGGCTGCTGGTGCTGACGCAGGATGGCCGCATCGCCAAGCAGCTGATCGGTGCCGATTCCGAAATCGAAAAGGAATACCTGGTGCGGGTGGAGGGCCGGCTGAACGAGGCCAACCTGAAACGGCTCAACCACGGCCTCAGCCTCGACGGCGAGGCGCTCAAGCCGGCCGAGGTATCCTGGCAGAACCAGGACCAGTTGCGCTTCATCCTGAAGGAAGGCAAGAAGCGCCAGATCCGCCGCATGTGCGAGCTGGTCGGGCTCAAGGTGGTCGGCCTCAAGCGCGTCCGCATCGGGCGGGTCAAACTGGGCGATCTGCCGGTGGGGCAGTGGCGCTATCTGCTGGATAGCGAGAAGTTCTAAGCCTCGCGTAGTGTTAATGTACTATCTCTTTGGCTGCGCAGCGCCGCGCGTCTTCCCCGCAACACATCCACCCCACCCAGCAGCATCAGCCCCACGACGAAATAGCTGCCGGTGACCAGGATCGCCAAGCGGTGATCGCCCCTGGACAACCAGCTTGCCAGGCCGTAGGTGATCGGGCCGAGTATGGAGGAAAACTTCACCGCCAGCCCCCACAGCCCGAAGAATTCGGCGCGCCGTTTTGCCGGGCTCAGCAGCCCGACCAAGGCCCGCCCTGCCGACTGGCTTGCGCCCATGGCGATGCCGGCGAGGTTGGCGGCAAGCCAGAACATCGGCGGCCCTTGCGCGCCCCAGGCGAGCAGCACCATGACGATCCACAGCACCAGTGTCAGTGCGATGGTCTGGATGTGGCCGATCCGGTCTTGCAGGTAACCGAAGGCAAAGGCGCCTATCGCCGCTGTGATGTTGACCACGAAAATCAGCAGGATAGTGTCGCGGGTGGAAAAGTGCATGGCCTGCTGGGCATAGATCGCGGCGAGGCTGATGACCGCCTGGATGCCCGCCTGGTAGAACAGGGTGCAGACCAGAAAGCGGCGCAGGTCGCGGTAGCGGGCGGCATGGTGCAGTGTCTGTCCGAGCCGGGTGTAGGCTTCCCGAACCAGGTGGTGTCGGGCATGCGTTTGCGGTATGGCCCTTTCCTTGAGAAACAGGAAGGTAGGCAGGCTCGCCAGAGCGAATAGCGCAGCCGTGATCAGCATGATGACCGGGACGAAATCCGCCGCCTGCCGGCCATGCGCTTCCGCCCAGTCGACATAGACCAGGCAGGCGCCGAGGCTGACCAGTCCGCCGAGGTAACCGAGGCTCCAGCCCCAGCCGGAAACCTTGCCAAGCGCTCGGCCGCGTGCCAGTTCGGGAAGGAAGGCGGCGATCAGGTTTTCGCCGCTGCCGTAAAAGAAATTGGACAGCGCGATCAGCGGGATGGCGAGCCAGATCTGGCCCGGCCCGACCAGGGCGAGTGCGGCGGTGAAAACCACGCAGCCGACCGTGCTGATCAGCAGCAGTTTCTTTTTGGCGGCGTGCAGGTCGGCATAGGCGCCCACCAGCGGCGCCATCAGCATGATCAGGGCATAGGACAGGGCGAGTGCGGCGGTCCAGGCAAAAGTGCCCCATGGCTGATTGCCGGCCACGACGGCAACGAAATAGGCGTTGAAGATGGCGGTGATGACGACGGTGGTGTAGCCGGAGTTGGCGAAATCGTACATCGCCCACGCCCATACTTCGCGTCCGCTGACACCGGCCGCCAGGCTGCGCGCCATGCTAGGAGCCTGTCATGTTGAATGTCCGACATGTCGGGTTAAAACCCGACCTACGATTGTGACATTTCATGTTGACAGGTTCTTGGGCGCCTAATTGAGCTTGAAGGCGGTGACGGTGTTGTCCAGGCTTTCCGCCAGGGCGGTCAAATTTTTGGCTTTGGCGGTGCCTTCGCGGGTGTTTTCCAGAGTGCTTTCGATCAGGCCGCCGATCCCGGCGATGTTCCGCCGGATCATGTGGGCGTCCTGGTTCTGCATCTGGGTGGCGCTGGCGATCTCCTGTACCATGGCGGTAAGCTGTTCGGCGCTTTCGACGATCTTGCGCAACGAGTTGCCGGCTTCGCGGGCATTCTCGACACCTTCCTTCACATCCGCCGTGCCGGCATTCATGGTTCTGACCGCTTCGCCGGTTTTTTGCTGGATTTCTTGTATCATCCCGCCGATCTCGGCCGTGGCGCTGCTGGTTTTCTCCGCCAGCTTCCTGACCTCGTCCGCCACTACCGCGAAGCCGCGCCCCTGTTCGCCGGCACGCGCAGCCTCGATAGCCGCGTTGAGCGCGAGCAGGTTGGTCTGACCGGCGATTTCATTGATCACCGCCACGATTGCGCCGATCTGGTCTGAATTCCGCCCCAGCTCTTCGACCGCGTTGGCCGCTTCGTTGACGGCCTTGCTGATCTTGTCGATGCCCTGCATGGTTTTCTGCACCACGTTGCCACCCTGGCGTGCATGGTCGGTGGCTTCACGCGCCTTGCCCGCCGCTTCGGCGGAGTTGTTGGATATCTGCTCGACGGTCTTGGCCAAACGATCGATGGCGTTGCTGATTTCTCCGGCCTGGCCGGTTTGCTCGTTGAGGTTGCCGTTAATGCCCGCCATGAAATCATTAATGCGGGCGCTGTCGTGCCGCACGCTGCCGCTCAGGGTCACGGTCTGGCCAATCAACTCGCGCAGGTTCGTCGCCATGTTGTTGAAGCTGACAATGATCTCGCCGATGGTGTCGGCGCTCTGTATCTCGCATTTGTGCGTGAGATCCTTGTTCGAGATGGCATTGGCCACTTCGGAAATGCGCCGCAACCGGTTCAGCAGGATGGTGTTGAGCAGCACGTAGTTTACCACGCCGATGCCCAGGCCCGCGATCAGGCAGCCGACGACGAACCATGGCAGCATGCCCGGCTTCCAGGCGACGAAGAAGTTGGCGTAAAAAGGAAAAACTGCCGCGACCAGGATGCCGAAACCGAGGAAAGACAGGAGCAGCGTGCGCAAAATACTTTTTTTCATGAAGAGCTCCCCTTCGAATGTTTTGATATTTCGAATTATTTGAAAAGCTTAGTCGCAAATCCCGGGGTTGGGAAGCGAAAAAGCGGGGCGGAAGGCATTATCCGCTATTTTTCCCGGTAGGCGCCGGGCGGAAATAGCCGGTGTTTTCATAGAAAATTTCGTGATTGTTGTCCGGCCACCAGCCAGGAACGCCGAGCAGCGGCAGCGGGCTCAGGCTCAAGGTGGCGCGGAGCGAATCTGGGCCGAGGAAATGTTCGGCCATCATGGCATCGGTCTCGGCCAACTGGCGGGCAAGGGGCAGCACGAGGAAGCCGGGTGCTACCGGCAGAATCAGGGCCTTGCCAGTCAGGCCGATGTATGGTCGCAGCGCCTTTTCGTAGAGGGAATGGCCAAAGACAAAAAATCTCATGTTCCTGTCCACCTCGCTGCGCCGCTGCCAGAACAGCGATTTCCATTGATGCTGTCTCAGCATTCCGCCCAGTTCTTCCTGGGCACAGGCGATCACTACGCCGCTTTCATCGAAAAGGGTCAGCACGTCGCGGGCAGTACCGCGGCCGACTGTGGGCTGCGGCGTTTCCTGGCTGGTGCGGTAATGCATCAGGTTGACGGCCGCTTTGGTGCGGGGAAAAACCCGCCACATCAGGGTGTTGAACAGGTCATGCCAGTTATTGCTGCGGGTCTGCACTTCGCCGGTCAGGTAGGCCCTTTGCTCGTAGTGGTCGTCGGCCTGGGGTACGCAGCGTACCGGCTTGTCATCGTGTGTGAGAACGGGGGCGGGCGCCGATTGCAGCAGGCGGTTGTAGTCGTCGAGATCGGGCCAGTCTTCGCGTGTAACTCCCAGGCTGTGCGCTGCTTCCAGCAGCGGCTGGTAGATCGGTGAACGCGTGTGCCACGCTGCGTCCCAGCCGGACATCATTTTGCGGTGGCGGCACCTTTGTAGCACTGGATCACACCATGCGCTACCCGTTGCGGACCCAGTGCGGCCGATTCGATGCCTTCGTTGTATTCCATGATGCGGTAGCCGTCGTAACCCAGTTCGGCAGCAATTTCTCCCGCACGGCGCTTGAAAAGCATGCCGGCCTCGGAGTCGCCATCGTGCCGCAGCATGTTCTTTTTCAGGGTGATGCGGAATTTGTCGTCACCGGCCTGGATTTCTTCCAGCGTCCAGTTGTCCTTGTAAAGGAAGTAGGCGCCGGCGCCGAGTGCCGCAACGAACGGGATCCTCGGGCTCGGGCTTGAAATGGCCCCTGGCAGTTCCGGCGAACATCCCGCAAGGATGGGCACGAGGGCAATACAAATAAGGGGTTGTTTCAGCATAGTTCTTCCGGTGGAGCTGCCGCGATTTTATCGGCTTGCAGCTCGGGATGCTATCATATTCCCTTAATGATTTCGCGAGGCATTTCCAATGCCGGCAAGCGGTTGGGATATCTGGCGAATTGATGTCACGTGCCAAGTGGCGTACTTGGCGAATGCGACAAGAGGCGGGTGATGCCGGCAGGGTTTTGCAAAGCCGCTCCGCTCGCAAGCTTTTCACGCCGCCGGCAAGGTCGGGACAAGCGCGCCGGATTATGGTATTTTCGCGCTTTGCACGTGCTTGAACGGGGTATCTCGCTTGAAGAAAAATTGGCTGTATTTCGTGCTGGCTTTTGCTGCGCCGCTGGTGGGGATTTTCTGGTGGGTGGGAGGCTTTGCCAGCGCCAGAGTTGAAACAAATCTGGTGCGCGGCCCTTATCATTACGCCTACCTGGAGCACAGCGGCGATTACGTCAAACTGCCCGACAAGCAACTGGAAGCGCTACGGGCGTTGCAGGCCCAGGGGGTCGCCCACGGTGCAGCGATAACATTGATGCAGAACGATCCGCGCACTACCGCCAAGTCCATGCTGACGGCGCAGACCGGCTATCTGGTGGAGGCCGGCGTCAGCGTGCGCGAACCGCTCAAGCTGGCGGATGTTCCCGCCCGGCCAGTGGTCGTTGTGCAGCTGCGGGCACACCCCAGGCTGGCCGCCGGCAAGGTCTATGCGGCGCTGCTGAAATACCTGGATGAACACGGCATGAAGCTCAAGCTGCCGACGCTGGAAATTTACCAGAATAGTACTTTGACGGTTGAAATGGATATCTGAGAACGCCCATGAGCCTGTTTTCCCTGATCGCCGCCTTGCTGCTCGAACATTTCCGCCCGCTGGGCGGCAGCAACCCGGTTAGCTTGCTGTTTACCCGCTACGCGAATTATCTCGAGCGTCATTTCAACGCCGGCCAGAATGTGCATGGCGTGGTGGCGTGGCTATTGGCGGTATTGCTGCCGGTGGTAGTGGTCGGCGGTATTTATGGCGGACTGTACACCCTCAACCCTCTGCTGGCTTGGGCGTTTAGCGCGGTTGTGCTGTATCCGCTATTAAGCCTGAAGCAGTTGGGCGGGCAAGCCGAGAGGGTTGCGGCCGCATTGCGTGTGGCTGATCTGGGCGAAGCGCGCCGCCTGCTTTCCCAGTGGCACGGGCGCCCGGCCGACGAGCTTGGCGCGGTGGAAATCGCCCGCGTGGGTATCGAGCAAACGCTGACCTGCGCGCATAAAAATCTGCTCGGTATCATTGCCTGGTTTGTTGTGCTCGGCCCTGCCGGCGCGGTGCTCTATCGCCTGTCACAACTGCTTAGTCAGAAATGGGGCGGCCTGGACCAGCGTGATTTTGGTGAGTTCGGCAAGTTCTCCGCGCAGGCTTTCGATCTGATGGACTGGGTGCCGTTGCGCTTGAGCGCCATCAGCTTTGCGGTGGTCGGCGATTTCGAGGACGCCGTGTATTGCTGGCGTTCCCAGGCGTCGGCCTGGGTACAGCAGGGCATCGGCATCGTGCTGGCGAGCGGCGCGGGCGCCTTGGGTGTCAAGCTGGGCGAACCTCTGAGCTATGGCGGCAACATCGAGTTCAGACCCGAGCTCGGTCTGGGTGATGACGCCGATGCCGACTACCTGGATAGCGCCGTCAGCCTGGTATGGCGCACGGTGGTGCTGTGGCTGGCATTGCTCTTGTTGCTCACCCTTGCCGGCTGGGTGGGTGGCTAATTTTTAAAGCAATTTAGCCACGGATTACACGGATTTTCACTGATTGCATTGGTTTTATCCCCGTTTTTATTTTGCGCTGGCAAGATATTTCCCTATCTGTTTTTTTTCTGTGTTAATCCGTGGATAAATCCTGTTCTTAGGTTTTTGCTATGACAACGATCATTGACCTGATACGCCATGGCGAACCGGTAGGCGGCCAGCGCTACCGCGGCCGCACCGACGATCCCCTGAGCGAAAAAGGCTGGAACCAGATGTGGACAGCGGTGGGGGATTATCGCGGCTGGCAGCAGATCGTTTCTTCGCCGCTGCTGCGCTGCGCCGGGTTCGCTCATGAACTGGGCAGGATACTGGATATTCCCGTCAGCATAGACGAGCGCCTGGCCGAATTGGGCTACGGCGAGTGGGAGGGCAAGACGCCGGAGGAACTCACTGCGCACGACCCCGACCTGTTGCTGCGCTACCGCCGCGATCCACTCAATAACCGCCCTTCCGGAGCGGAAGAGCTTGAAGGTTTCGCCTCGCGCGTGTCCGCCGCGTGGGGGCAGATCAGCGAGCAGCAGCTCGGCCGCCATGCGCTGGTAGTGGCCCATGCCGGGGTGATCCGCATGATCATGGCACAGGTGCTGGCCATGCCGCTCAGTCATCTGTTCCGTATTCAGGTGGGCAATGCCGCGATCAGCCGCTTCATGGTCGAGGGCGAAGGGGCGGATGCCTTGGCCAGCCTGATTTTCCATGATGGCAGGCTGGCGCGGTAGCGCGATCCTGCTGCTTCTCGTCGCAGCCACTGCCGCCGTTGCCGCCCCGCTCAAGCTGGTCGACGATGCCGGCAGGGCGGTGGTGCTGAATCTTCCCGCCGCCCGCATCGTCGCCTTGTCACCCCATGTCACCGAGCTGGTCTTCGCTGCCGGTGCAGGGAACAAGCTGGTCGGCGCTTCCTCCTTCAGCGATTACCCTGCTGCCGCCAAACGCATTCCGCATGTTGGCGATGGCGGCAAGGCCGATGCCGAGCGTATTTTCGCCCTGAAGCCGGACCTGATCATCGGCTGGCACAGCGGTAACAGCGCCGCTGACATCGCCACGCTGGAACGACTGGGGATCCCGGTCTTCCTCACCGAACCTCGCCGTCTCGACGACATTCCGCGCCTGCTCGTAACCATCGGCAAGCTGGCAGGAACGGAACAGGCCGCCACACAAGCGGCGGCAGATTTCCGCGCCGGCGTGGCCGAATTGAAGCGGCGTTACGCCGGCCGTCAGCCAGTGCGGGTGTTCTACGAAATCTGGCATGATCCGCTGATTACGGTCAATGGCGAGCATCTGATCAGCGATGTACTCGGGCTGTGCGGCGGCAGGAATATTTTCGCCGGAGTCTCCAGCCTGACGCCGGTGGTGGCGGTGGAGAGCGTGCTGGCGGAAGATCCCGAAGCGATCATCGCTAGCGGCGCGCTCTACGCCGAACGTGGCCGGCTCGAAGGCTGGCGACGCTATTCGCGTCTCGCAGCGGTGCGCCGGGGCTATGTGTTCTTCATTCATCCCGACCTGATCCAGCGTCAGACCCCGCGCATCCTTCAGGGTGCGCAGCAGATGTGCGAGCAGATCGAGCAGGTGCGGCAGGGCTGTGATCAAAGGCGACTTGATTAATTTTTCGTAATAAATGCGGCGTCGAGTTTCGCTATAATCAAATTCACTCAACTTTCCCCACACCTATTGGCGGTGTGCGCGGGAGATCGTTTCAACCCATTATCCCCCGCTTATTCCCGATCGAAGTTGCCGCCGTTTTTCGGCTGGCACGCTTGTTTCAAAATGGAGATTGCATCATGAACCATGACAAACATTTTCACAGTTTCACCCAGGGCATCCATCATGCCTTCGCCCATGTGGTAATTACCCTGCTGGCGGTGGGTATCGCTTTTTCCCTGCCGGTGGTGGCGAAATACATCCTGTTTTATTGGTGGCCTAAGGTTGAAGACAACTCGCAACTGCTGATGATCACGGAAATCAGCTTCGCCACCGTGCTGGTGCTGCTGTTCAATATCTCGAAGATCGCCTGGGACGGACGGCGCAGCATGCAAATGAACAAGATCGCATCGCTTGTGTATGCACGGGAGGGGCGTGGCTGGATGTCGCGCTGGAAGGAGCGGGATATGCGCAAGAAGATTGCCAGCGTGCGTGATGTGTGCATCATGTCGATCACCGGCGACACCTTCAGTTCGGAAAACAGCGATTTGCAGAAGACGCTGGAGATGGCGTATGAAATTCGCGTGATGCTGGCAAACCCCTATGGCAAGGGTGTCGCTAGCCGGGCCCAGTCGCTGGATGACCCGGAGGCTATGCTCCAGGCCTATCGCCAGGAAACGGAGGTGAGCATCGCCTATCTGCGCAAGCTTGCCTCCGCAGGAAAAAAGGTCATGCTCAAGTTCTATGAAGAGCCGCCGTTCTGGAAGCTGGTGGTGACCGGAGAATATGTCTGGGTCCAGTACTGCCATGAAGGCCACGAGGTCAAGACCCAGCCGGAGTATGTATTCGGGCTGCAGCATGGCAACCCCCAGCGAGGGCTTTTCGCACCCTTTTACAAGCACTTTCTCGACCAGTGGAATGATCCGCGCCACCCCGAGTTCAATTTCGAAACCAGCGAACTGATCTACCGCAACGGGGACGGCAACGAAATCGGCCGGGTCAGCTTCCCGCCGGACATGGCGCCGGCCCCGTCGCAGCCCGATTTTAGTCCGGTGGCAGCCTTAGTGTAAGAAGTTCAGACTTGATTATCTTTCAATTAACTTTCTGAAGTTTTCACACCCTGATTATTTCTGCAATGGCCCTTTGCAGTCAGATGCCGCAGTGGTGAAGTTGCCCGGCCAATATCGCTCAAGAGCAAGCCGTGTATGTCGAATGGGTAATTGGCGCCCAGTTGTGTCTTAAATTGCGGAGGGCATCAGCGTTTCTGCCACAGCGTTTCGTCAAATCCATCGGCGCGGTTGATGACGCGGGTAAGTATGAACAGCAGGTCGGACAGGCGTTTGAGATATTGCAGCAGGAAGGGCGCTAGCGTTTCCGCGTGGTTCAGCTGCATGCAGGCAGCGGCGGCAGACGGTGCCGGTGGTGATTTTTGCTCAGCCGCATGGGTCGATCTGCTGGTTGCAAAAAATGGCAAGATGTCACGGAAAGCGATGTGCAGTTTATTGACGTGTCAGGCTTGACGGCGAGCTTGTGCTGGAGCATGTTATGGAATATTAGAATCCATTGATATGGAGGCTGTCCATGGGCATCCACAGCAAGACCATCCAGGCGCGCATCGATTGGCTGCTGGACCTCGCCCGCAGGTACTCGTCTTCCTATTGCAGCCCGGAGTCGTTCCTGGCCCGCGAGCGTTATCTCGCGAAGCATCCCTCCGCCATCGTGGTGCTCAAATGCATGGATGGCCGCATCAATATCCCCGTCGCCACCAATACGCCGCCCGGCATTATCCAGCCGATCCGCAACCTGGGGGGCATGTTCAACCTGGGGTGGCCGCACCTCGGGGAGGTGCTCGCCAACTACGTGCACGAAAGGGTCTCCACCGGACGACGGGTGCTGATGCTGATTACTTACCATTTTTCCAAGGGAGACGAGCATCGCGGCTGCGCCGGTTTCTGCTTCGACACCGAAGCGGCGAAAGCCCATACCTACGCCATCAAGAAGCAGGTCGAGCACACTTTCGGTTCGGGCCATGGCACGGTCTATCCCATCGTCTGCGGTTTCGAGACCGACGAGGATGCACTCATCCTCCACGGCACCAATGGCGAGATCCTCGATATTTCCAGGCTTGGCCCCGAGGACGGGAATACCCTGGGGCTGCGCCTGGAGGCTTTGTATCCCGACATGCCGAACCAGATCCGCCAGGATTTGCTCCCCCTCGTCCTGGGTAATATCGACCACATTGCCGAGGTGAAGCGTGCGGCGCGGGCGCTCGATATCGAGCATCGGGAGTGGATGATTTGCGTGGGCCGAGGCTTCGATTTCCTGCACATGCCCAACCTCGCCCTGATCATCGGCCCCTACAGCCCCGATCTGGCCGATCCGATCCGTCAGGCGGCGGGCATCATCGAGAACAACATGCGTGCCGGGCGCATTCCTGACGATGGCTTCCTGCTTCTGGCTTCGGCCCCTTATGTCGAGATCGGTGTGGATCGAGCGCGTGCCGAACTCAAGTCGCGCTTCCTTTCCCAGTTTGCGGCCGAAGTGATCCGCACCGAGCACCCGGAGCTGGCGAGCAAGATGTTCATGCAAACCGCGGTGCTTAACTGGCACTCCAGAGATCTGGAGATGGTGGTTACTGATTGAGCTGCTTCTAAGGCCTCGTTTTTTTGCTGCTTGTCACGGCGGTGAGGATGCCTTGCAAGAGAGCCGTCGGCGTAGGGGGGCAGCCGGGAATGGCGACGTCCACCGGGATCACGTTGGAAATTTTTCCGCAGCTGGCGTAGCTCTCGCCGAAGAGGCCGCCGTCGCAGCCGCAGTCGCCGACGGCGACCACCAGCTTGGGCTCGGGTGTGGCATCGTAGGTGCGCTTGAGCGCGATTTCCATGTGGCGGGAAACCGGCCCGGTCACCAGCAGCATGTCGGCGTGGCGCGGGCTGGCGACGAAATGGATGCCCAGGCCTTCGATGTTGTAATAGGCGTTGTTGAGGGCGTGGATTTCCAGCTCGCAGCCGTTGCATGAGCCGGCGTCGACGTGGCGGATGGCCAGTGCACTGCCGACGTGCCGCAGGATTTGTTCCTGCAGGTTCTGGACTTCCACGCGCAGCGCATCGTCGGGCTGGGGCGGCGTTTCGGTCTTGATGCCGGTGCGCAAAATCTGTTTGATGATCTGGTACATAATTTTTATAACCCAAAAGCGTTAAGCATAAAATCATGTAGGGTGGGTTAGGCGCAGTATTTTGCTCCGTAACCCATCAAACCCAAACCCACATTTTGAAGGAACTTAGGGTTTGATGGGTTACGCGAGCCCTCACCCCAACCCTCTCCCGCAAGCGGGAGAGGGGGCAATGGTGAAGGGCGTTTGTTTCGATCTGCCGCTAACCCACCCTACATGACAGCGACCTTCGCGTCCTCCGCGGTGAAAAAAATTACAAATCAACCCCGGTGTAGCTCAGGTTGAACGATTTGTTGATGAGCGGGAAATCCGGCACGATATTGCCGATGATCGCGTGCTCCAGCACCGGCCAGTTCTGCCATGACGGGTCGTGCGGGTGGAGGCGATGGATTGTGTTGTTCTTGCCGGTATGCAGCGCAATCAGAATCTCACCGCGCCAGCCTTCCACCCAGCCCAGCCCGAGCGCGTTTTCCGGTGCATCGCCGACGGTTGCGCGGAGTTCTCCTACTGGTAGCTGATCCAGGATCAGGCGGATCAGGCGCATCGATTCCAGGACTTCTTCGAAACGTACCGTGACCCGGGCCGCGACGTCGCCGTTGCGATGGGTCGCCATGCGCACGTCGAGACTATCATAGGGTGCGCAGGGGAACTGAGCGCGCAGGTCCCAGGACTGGCCGCTGGCCCGTCCTGGTAATCCGGTCAATCCCAGTTGAGCCGCCAAGTCGGGCGTGATCCTGCCGGTGGTGAGGAAGCGATCCTGGGCGCCGGCGTGCTCATCGTAGATGTCTTTCAGGATATCGATCTCATGTTCGAGATGCCTGAACACCTGCAGGATGCGCTCGCGACCCTGGACGTCGAGGTCGCAGGCGACGCCGCCGGGCACCACTTTGTCCATCAGGTAGCGGTGACCGAACAGTTCGCTGTTCAAGCGCAGCACATCCTCCTTGAGTATCCAGAACTGGGCGAAGCCGAATGCCAGCGCCACATCGTTACCCAGGTAGCCGAGGTCGGCAAGGTGGTTGTGGATGCGCTCCAGCTCGAGCAGCACAGCGCGCAGCGCCAAGGCACGGGGCGGTGGCGTGGTGGCGGTGACGCTTTCCACCGCTTGGGCGTAGGCCCAGGCATAGGCTACGGTGCTGTCGCCGCTGACTCGTCCGGCGAGCTTCGCTCCCTGTTCAAGATTCATGCTCTCGAAGCGTTTTTCGATGCCTTTGTGCGTGTAGCCAAGCCGCTCTTCCAGGCGTAACACGCGGTCGCCGATAATCGAAAAGCGGAAATGCCCTGGCTCGATGGTGCCGGCATGGACGGGGCCGACGGGAATCTCATGGACGCCCTCACCAGTGACGGTAACGAAGGGATAGCCATCGGTTTCAGTGGGGAATACGGTATTGCCGTCGAAATTCTTGCGCAGAGGGTGCACGCTGCTTGGCCAGGAACCGTGGCGTATCCACTTACGATGGTCGTCTGCGCCAGTGGCGTGCAGGCCGAGCAGGTCAGCTGCGGCGCGCTGCATCCTGTCAGCCCCGGGGAAAAGATCGCTGATATCAGGATAGGCCGGGCGTTCCGAACCCAGCGGCAGAGTCAGGCACAGCATGCCGATGGAGGTGACCAGTGAGACATGCAGTGCATACCCGGCATCGCGCGCCAGTTCGTCGCTGCCCCAAAGAGCGACCAGCTTCCCGCCGCCACGCCCCACCTGCTCGCACAGGTTGCGGAATTGAATGGCATCCACGGTGCCGTGCCAGATCGGCATCGCACCGGGCAGCCTGGGAAATCTTGTCGGGAATTCGTCTAGTCTCATGATTCTTTATCCGATCAACGCCGCCGCCTGGCGATACCAGTCTGCCAGGTAGGGCGGGATGTACAACCCGAGTAGCAGCACCAGTCCCAGATGCACGAACACCGGTACCAGCGCGGGCGGATGGGGCAGGCGTTCGCCGGTGGTTTCGCCGAAGACCATGCTCTGCACGCGGCTGAATATTGCGGCGAATGCCACGCCCAGCGCGGCGAGCAAGAACGGCGTGGTCCACGGGTATGCGTGCATGGCGGTGGTGATGATCAAAAACTCACTGGCGAACACGCCGAATGGCGGCATGCCGAGGATGGCCAGGGAGCCGATTGCCAGGCCCCAGCCGATGGTGGGGTTGGTCGTGATCAGGCCACGGATGTTTTCCATCAGCTGGGTGCCGGACTTCTGCGTGGCATGACCGACCGCGAAGAAAATCGCCGATTTGGTGAGGGAGTGTACCGTCATGTGCAGCAAGCCAGCGAAGGTGGCCACCGCACCGCCCATGCCGAAGGCGAAGGTCATCAGCCCCATGTGCTCGATCGAGGAGTAGGCGAACATGCGCTTGACGTCCTTCTGGCGCGACAGGAAGAACGCGGCCATGACTACGCTGAGCAATCCGAAGCCCATCATCAGGTTGCCGGCGAGATGGTTGCCCAGTGCGCCGTCTACCAATACTTTGGAGCGTACCACGGCGTACAGTGCGACGTTGAGGAGCAGGCCGGAAAGCACGGCGGAAACCGGTGTCGGGCCTTCGGCATGGGCATCGGGCAGCCAGTTGTGCAGCGGTGCCAGGCCGACTTTGGTGCCGTAGCCCACCAGCAGGAAGACGAAGGCGAGCGACAGTACGGTCGGTTCGAGCTGGGTTTTGACCGCATCGAGATGGGTCCACAGAAGCGCGTTGCCGCCCGCGCCGAGGACTTTTTCCGCCGCGAAATAGAGCAGGATGGTACCGAACAGCGCCTGGGCGATGCCGACGCCGCACAGGATGAAATATTTCCACGCCGCTTCCAGGCTGGCCGGGGTCCGGTAGAGTGAGACCAGCAGCACGGTGGTCAGGGTTGCCGCTTCCATCGCCACCCACATGATGCCGAGGTTGTTGGTCAAGAGCGCCAGCAGCATGGTGAAGGTGAACAGCTGGTACATGCTGTGGTAGAGACGCAGCATGTTGATGGTGAGCTTGCCATGTGCCTGCTCGATGCGCATGTAGGGGCGAGAGAACAGCGAGGTGGTGAAGGCGACGAAGGCAGTCAGGGCGACCAGGAAAACGTTGAATGAATCGACGAAGAACTGCTCGTTCATCGCGGTCATCGGGCCGTCGGTGATGACCCGGACGGTGAGGAATGCCGCTGCCACGAAGGTGCCGAAGCTCATGATGGAGTTCAGTTCAGGCGCGAAGCGCTGGCTGCCGAACAGCGCCAGCAGCAGGCCGCCGATCAGGGGAGTCGCCAGTATCCAGAGAATTTCCACGTCAATCTTCCTTGAGTTTTTCCATGTGTTTCAGATCCAGGCTGTCGAAGGTTTCCCGGATCTGGAAGAAGAAGATGCCCAGGATGACCATGCCGATCAGCACGTCGAGCGCAATGCCCAGCTCCACCACCATCGGCATGCCGTAGGTGGCGCTGGTGGCGGCGAAGAACAGGCCGTTTTCCATGGCGAGGAAACCGATTACCTGCGGCACTGCCTTGCTGCGCGTGATCATCATCAGGAACGAGAGCAGCACGCTGGCCATGGCGATCCCCAGGGTGCTCTTGGTGATGGTGCCGGCCATCATGGAGATCGGCGCCGCCAGGTTGAAGGCGAACACCACTAGGGCGATGCCGACCAGCATGGTGGTGGGGATGTTGAACAGCGTCTCAACGTCCCATTTGACGTTCAGTTTGCGAATCAGGCGGTGCAGGATCCACGGCAGGATAATCACTTTCAGCACCAGTGTCAGCGCCGCCGAGTAGTAAAGGTGATGCTGGTGCGAGGAATAGGCCACGATCGCGGTGCTGACGGCGAGCATCAACCCCTGTAGCGCAAACAGGTTAATCAGTGACAGCACCCGGCGTTGCGACAGCATGGCGAACGAGACTAGCAGTAGCAGTGCCGCGAACAGGTTGATGAGTTGCCCGGAGAAATTTTGCATTTCAGTTCCCGTGCAGGAAATGGACAAGCAGACCCAAAACGGCCAGCAGAAAGGCGGTGCCCATGAATTCCGGGACGCGGAAAATGCGCATCTTCGCGGAGACGGTTTCGAGCAGCGCGAGGCCGGCTCCCGCTGCGATTAGCTTCAGGAACAGAGCCGCCAGCGCAATGGGTAGCGCGCCCAAGTCGCCGGCCTCGGCGATGCCCCAGGGCAGGAACAGGGCAAAGCCAATGGTGGTGTAGGCAAGCAGCTTGAGTGCGCTGGCCCATTCGACCATGGCAAGGTGACGGGCCGAATATTCCAGGATCATGGCTTCGTGGATCATGGTCAGTTCGAGGTGGGTGGAGGGGTTGTCCACCGGGATGCGGGCGTTTTCGGCCAGCAACACCATGACAAAAGCGACGGCGGCGAAGGCCAGGCTAGGATGGATCACAAACTGTTTGTGCGCGAGAATCTCGACGATGGTGACCAGCGAGGTAGAGTGGCTGATTGCGGCGGCGGTGAAGAACACCATCAGCAGGGCCGGTTCGGCAAGGAAGCCGACCAGCATTTCGCGGCGTGCGCCAAGGGTGCCGAAGGAAGTGCCGATATCCATTGCCGCGAGCGAGATGAACACCCGCGCCAGCGCGAAGATGCCGACCAGGGCGATTACGTCCACCGCCGGGGAAAGCGGCAGATCCGTCGCGATGACAGGCACCAGGGAGGCCGCCAGCCACATGCTGGCGAACAGGATGTAGGGCGTGAAACGGAACAGCGGCGAGGCGTTATTCGCCAGCACCGCGTCTTTGTGGAACAGCTTGATCAGGTTGCGGTAGGGCTGCAGTACGCCGGCGCCGCTGCGGTTTTGCAGCCAGGCGCGGCACTGGTTGACCCAGCCCAGCAGTAAAGGGGCGATCAGCACCACCAGGGTGTCTTGAAAGAGTTGTAAAAGTATGCCGTTCATCGGATAAACGCCAGTAGCGCAAGCAGGGTGACAAAGCTGTACAGCAGATAGATATGGATGCGGCCATGTTGCAGCTTGCCGATCAGCGCGGAAAGATTCTCGGTGAGCCGGGCGATCGGCAGATAGCACCACTCCCACAGCAGGTCCCTGGTTTCGCCGCGGTAGTGGGGCTTCTTGTCGAACGGGCTGGGTAGTTCGCGGGTGATGCCGAAGAACAGTTCGAAAATCTGCCGGATCGGCTGGCCGAAACCCTCGGCAGTATCCTGCATACGCGCGGTCTGTTCGGGGTAGCCGCAATCCCAGGCCGGGCCGCGGCGCAGGCGGCCATGATAGAACTTTTTCACCACGAGCATGGTGGAAAGCACGCCGACGATGATGATCACAAACAAGACCAGCGGGCTGTAACTGGCGCGTTCCGGCAGGATCGGGGTGAGCCACATCCAGCCGGTCTGGGCGGCGCTCACGCCCAGAGTGTGACCGACCAGCAACTGGGTGACAAAATCGATGTGCAGGATGAAGAACACCGGAAATACCCCCAGCAGGATGCAGCCCAGGGCGAGCCAGGTCAGCCCGGCCCGCTCCCAGATGCCGACATCATGCGCCTGTTCGACCACTTTTTCCTCTCGTGGCTGGCCGAGAAAAATCACCCCATAGAACTTGACCATGACGTAGCCGGCGAGCGCTGCTGCCAGCGCGAGCGCGGCCGCAGCAATCGGAATCAGCATGTTGAGGTAGGGGTGAGGGAGTCCCGGGGACAGCAGGAATGCCTGCAGCAGCAGCCATTCGGAAACGAAGCCGTTGAGGGGCGGCAAGCCGGCGAGCGCGAGGGTGCCGACCAGCACCAGCAGCGCCAGTTTCGGCATGCGGTGGATGAGTCCCCCCAGTTTGCCCAGATTGCGTTCGCCGGTAGCGTGCAACACCGAGCCGGTGCCGAGAAACAGCAGCCCCTTCATGAATGCATGGTTGAGCGAATGGTACAGGGCGGCAGTCAGTGCCAGCGCCGCCAGTGCTTCTTTTTCGAAAGAGTGGAAGATGATGGCAAGGCCGATGCCGGCCAGAATGATGCCGATGTTCTCGATCGAGGAATAGGCGAGCAGGCGTTTCATGTCGGTCTGGACTGCGGCGAACAGCACGCCGAACAGTGCGGTGACGAGCCCCAGGGTCAATGCCAGCGCACCCCACCACCATAACTGCATGCCGAGCAGGTCGAAGCTGACGCGCAGGATGCCGTAAATCGCGGTTTTCAGCATGATGCCGCTCATCATCGCCGAAACCGGCGAGGGCGCGGCGGGGTGGGCCTCAGGTAGCCAGGCATGGAGCGGCAGAATGCCGGCCTTGGCGCCGAAGCCGAACAGCGCCAGCAGGAAAGTGACGCTGGCCCAGAAGGCGTTCAGGTGCGCCCCGCGCATGGTAGCGAAGGTGTAGTCGCCATGCCCGCCCTGCATCACGCCGAAGCACATCAGGATGGCGATTGCGCCGACATGGGCGATCAGCAGGTAGAGGAAGCCGGCGCGGCGGATTTCGGGGATGTTGTGGTCGGTGGTGACCAGGAAATAGGAGGATAGCGCCATGGTTTCCCAGGCCACCATGAACAGGTAAGCGTCGTCGGCGAGGAATACCAGCGCCATGCCGACGAGAAATACATGGTATTCGAAGCACAGCAGTCCGAGGGTGTTTCCCGGCATGCGGCGGAAATAGCCTGCCGAATAAAGCGAAATGCCGATACTGGTGGCACCGAGCAGCAACAGGAAAAATGCGGACAGAGAGTCCAGGCGCAGGTGGAAGGGCAGGTCGGGCAGGCCGAGCGGCAGTACCGCAACATTGGTGGAGCCGCCCAGGCTGCCCAATGCGGCAGCCGCCAGAACCAATGCGCCCAAGGCGCCGGCAGGGAAGATCCATTGCGTGATGGTGCGGGTGTTTTGCAGCAGCAGGCCCGCCAAGCCCAGCAGCAGCCAATAGACGATGACCCCTAGCGCGACGTCAATGGGCAGCAGGGTTGAAACTAATGTCACGAGGGGTTCTCCAGCATCTTATTATTGCCGCGTATTATAGCCAGGTTTTTACCCCATCGGTACCGCCGATGTGCTGTTTCATCAGACGGCATTGCGCATTGGGATCGGCCTCGAGCACTTCGGCGTAAATTGAATCCAGCGCCTTCTCTTCATCGGGAAAAACATTTTCCTGGCCGATGTAATCAAAGAGGCCGGAATGGCGCATGACGTCTATCACCTGTTTCTTCAGGCCGCTGAAAACCACCCGGATACCATTGGAGCGCAACCGTTCCACTACGTGGTGGATGACTTCATCACCCGAAGCGTCGAGTTGATTGATGCCATCCGACACGATCAGGAGGTGCTTGGCACAGGGGCTATTGGATACTGCTTCCAGTATGGTGTCTTCGAAATAGGGTACGTTGGCGAAATAGAGAGAACCATCATAGCGGATGGCGATGATGTATTCGCTGACCGGCAGGTTGTGCACTTTGGCGTCGCGCAGAGTGCCGTCGTGATAGCGGCCGAGGATGGCGACGCGCGGCGACATGGTACGGTAGAGGTAGAGGATGATGGCCAAGCCAGCGCCGACCATGATGCCGTTGTCGAGGTGAGGCGCGAAAGCCAGGGTGGCGACAAAAGTCACGGCCGAGGCGATGCCGTCGTGCTTGTGGGTGTGCCAGGCATGCTTGATTGCCCTGAAATTGATCAGGCCGATCACCGCCATCATGATCACTGCGGCTAAAACCGCCTGGGGCAGGTGATACAGCAGCGGGGTCAGGAACAGCAGGGTGATCAGCACGATTACCCCGGCAAACACCGAGGACATGCCGGTTCTGGCGCCGGCATTCAGGTTGACTGCCGAACGCGAGAATGAGCCACTGGCTGGAAAAGCCTGGCTGAAGCTGCCGACAATATTACCGATGCCCTGGCCGATCAGTTCCTGGTTCGGGTCGATACGATCCTTGGTTTTGGCGGCCATTGCCTTGGCGATGGAGATCGCCTCCATGAAGCCTACCAGGGAAATCACCAGCGCACCGGAAAACAGCGTGGACATCATGTCCCAGCTGAACTTGGGCAAGTCAAATCTGGGCAGGCCAGCGGGAATGGAACCCACCACCTCTCCGCCGCCGACCAGCTTGAGCTCGCCTTTACTTACTTTCTTGATGCGCCAGCGGTAGCCGTCGGATTTCTCACCCTGAGGCACCTGGCCGGCCAGGTAGAGTTTTGTAGATTGGCCATCAGTCGCGGGTGCTTGCTCGAATATGAACTTGCGCAGGGAGCGGGCGAGCTTGCGGTTTTCACCTTCCGTATCCTTGAGTTCCAGTTTGATCAGCTCGATTTCATAGTTGAGGGCGGCCGTGCGCTGGCTGCTCCCTTCGTGACTTTTTTGATGCTGTTTGAGTTCAACAGATTTGGCGCTGAGCTTGCTGTTCAGTTCGTCGATCTTGATTTCGGCCCGGGAAAAATCATTGGCGAGGGTCTTGACCTCGGTGTCCATGATCTCCTCGATCTTGCCCTCGCTGTTGTGCTCGAAGCCGATCGACCAGCTGACGATGGTGGTAAGCGCGACGGCGATCAATACGCCGGGCATTTTGGGCGCGAATTTTTTCAGCCCCCACATGATGGCGAAGGCAGAAATACCCATGACCAATGTTGGAATGTGGGTATCGCCGACCTGTTGCAGTACGCCCCAGATATCCTGAATAAAATGTTCGCTGCGACCCATTGATACCCCGAACAGCTTGTTGAGCTGGGACAGGCCGATGATGATGGCGGCGGCGTTGGTGAAGCCGACGATGACAGGGTGGGAAAGAAAATTCACCACCACCCCGAGTTTGAACACTCCCAGGGTGAGCTGGATGATGCCGACCATCAGTGCCATCAGGATCGCCAGCGCGATGAACTGGCTGGAGCCGGAGGCGGCCAGCGGAGCAAGAGCGGATGCTGTCAGTAGTGAGACCACCGCAACCGGGCCAGTGGCCAGTTGCGCTGACGAGCCCCACAGAGCGGCGATGATGCCGGGCAGGAAAGCTGCGTAAAGTCCGTAGTAGGCAGGCAGGCCGGCGAGTTGGGCGTAGGCCATGGACTGGGGAATCAGCACCAGGGCAACGGTGATGCCGGCGATCAGGTCGGCCTTGATGTTGTTCCCGCGCAACGGGAACCAGTTTAAAAAGGGTAGGAAGCGTTTTATTTGCATTTGCATTTATTGTTACCCAAAAAACAGTTTGCCGCCATCAAAAAACAAAAAAAACACCCTGCGGCACCGGGGCTACCCGCCAAGGAGATGGCCCGTCCGCAGTAAAACTTCACATCCAATTGGTTCGATGGGGCGTATCGCGATCTGCAACAACCCCGCCGGCTGACTGAAGCCGGTGAGTTCGTTACATTTGTCAGTCTTTTCGGAGCCGGCGCCTAAACCCCTGGATCCGAATTTCAGTGGATTATCGAAACTGAAATCTACAGAGTGGGTCTTAAAACACCGGGATTGCAGGGGGCTGCGCCGTTGTTTCAGCGCCTTTTTCTTTTGCGGGTATGCTGGGGTTCTCCTGAAGTATTTGTTTGACTGCATCCAGATCGCCAGCCTCGGCATAGGCTATGGCGGCGAACAGGTTTTTTAGTTGGTTAATTATACTGTGCATGATTGGGCTCCTTCTGTTCTGCAATGTTTGTCGTTTTTCATGCTTTAAACAAAGCATTATCTGTTCCATGCCCGCATTGTTTAATTAACCTAATGATTATTAAATATTTGTTAGGTTGTTTGCAGATTCTTGGGAATGCATTCCTTTGTTACAATTAGTAATACACGGTTTGCTACAGATGACTTTCCGGTGGATTTTCCTTTGTAGATAAATGGCTTTGCGTTTTTTATCGGCTGTTACATTGGTGGCTCCGATTGTTGCTAAATGCAACAATCGGAGCTACCATAGAAACCCATGAAGCTACAATCCTCGCTGCGGCAAAAAATCACGATGGGCTACTTGGGTTATTACGCCATGGCCCTGCTGATCATTGCGCTGTCCCTGTTCACTTATATCGAGCTACGCTTGATCGAGCAGAAAATCAAACTGGGGGGGCGCGTCACCGAATTGTTCGACGCGACGCTCGAAATTCGGCGCTTCGAGAAAAACTATTTTCTCTACCGGCAGGACGCCGATTGGCAGGAGGGGAACCGCTACGCGACCAAGGTGGTGGAGCTGCTTGAAACCAATGCCGCGGATTTTTCCGTGTTGACCTCGGCACCGCACATTGCCGGGTTGCTCAACGATGTGCGGGCATACCGTGCCCTGATGGCTGAGTATGGGCGAAGAGGTTTGGCTGATGACCGCCAGAAGGTTTTGCTGGAAGCGCAGGTCAGGAGGGTGGGCAAGGATGTCGTGACCATTGCCGAGGGGATGGCAGATGCCGAGCGGCGCATGATCCGCGAATCGCTGGATCGGTTTCGCGCTACGCTGGTGGTTTCCATTGTGCTGATTTCCCTGTTGATGGTTGCCATCGGCTGGATGCTGTCGCGCCTGGTGGTGCGTCCCCTGAGGCATATGGATCGCTGCGTCGAGGCGGTTTCGAGTGGCCGGCTGGACAGGCTGGTCGTGCCTTCCGGGGATAGGGAAATTATTTCGATCACCCAGGCGTTCAATCACATGATCGGCGAGCTTGAGCTGCGCCAGAAAAGGCTGCTGCGCTCGGAGAAGCTCGCCTCGCTCGGCACCATGCTGGCTGGCGTGGCGCATGAGTTGAACAACCCGCTGTCGAATATTTCCCTGTCCTGCCAGATACTGCTGGAGGAGGTCGGCGATTGCGACCCGGCACTGGGCAAGGAACTGCTGGAGCAGATCGACGAGCAGACGGAGCGGGCGCGGAAGATTGTGCGAGCGTTGCTGGATTTCGCGCGGGACAAGCCGGTCAAGCGGGAAAAGGTAGCGCTGGCGGCCTTGTTCGAAGAGGTCTTGCTGTTTCTCAAGGGCGAAACGCCGTCTGGCGTTAACATCATCACCGAAATCCCCGATGAAATTGTGCTTCAGGCGGATCGGCGAAGGCTGGAGCAGGCGTTTCTGAATTTGATCAAGAATGCACTGGAGGCGACCGGCGAATCGGGTGAGATTCACATCGGGGCAGCCATGCATAGTCTGACCAAAAAGAACTTCGTGGCCGGGCAAGAGCGCGACACCCGCTTTCTCGGCAAGTGTGATCCGGGATTGGAAGCCATCGACATTGAGATTCGCGATAGCGGCCCGGGTATTCCGGCCGACGTCCTGCCGCGTATCTTTGACCCCTTTTTTACCACCAAGGACGTGGGGCGGGGAATGGGGCTCGGCCTGTTCATCGTCTATGAAATTGTTGAGGAATACAACGGTTGCATTTCGGTGGATAGTGAACCCGGGCGCGGTACGGTGTTCCATATCCGGCTGCCGCTGGAACCTGCTGACGGGCCGCAGCAATAAGATTATTGAAGAGAATGGAACATGATGCAAAGTAAGGGAAAGTTGTTGATCGTCGATGACGAGAAGATTGCACTGAAAAACCTTGTCCATGTCCTGAAAAAGGATGGTTATGACGTGACCAGCGCCCAGAGCGGCACAGCGGCTCTGGCATTGGTCGAGAGCCAGTTTTTCGACGTGGTGCTGACCGACCTCAAGATGGAAAAAGTAGACGGCATGCAGGTACTGAAGAAGTGCCACGAGCGCAGTCCGGATATCGAGGTGATCGTGATTACCGGTTACGCGACGCCGGAATCGGCGGTGGAAGCCATGAAGCAGGGCGCGTTCTATTACATCGCCAAGCCGTTCCGTCTTGAGGAGGTGCGTCAGGTGGTCGGCGAGGCGATCGAGAAGGTTCGCCTGAAACGGGAAAATTGTCAGCTGCGCGAGCAGATCGAAAGCTATGAGGGCAGGGTCAAGATCATCACCCAGGATTCGCACATGCGGAGGCTGCTGGAGATGGCCAGGCAGGTGGCGCCGACCGACTGCAACGTGCTGATCACCGGCGAGTCCGGCACCGGCAAGGAACTGTTCGCGCGCTATCTTCACTACAACAGCGCTCGGGCGGACGGGCCGTTCCTGGCGGTGAACTGCGGTGCGTTCAGCGAGCAGTTGCTGTCGAATGAGCTGTTCGGCCATGAAAAAGGCGCATTCACCGGAGCGCTGACGCTGAAGAAAGGGCTGATCGAGTCGGCGGAGGGGGGTACGCTGTTCCTTGATGAGATCACTGAGATGTCGTCGGCGATGCAAGTCAAGCTGTTGCGCGTGATCCAGGAGCGCGAGGTGTTGCGTCTGGGTGGTACCTCTCCGGTAAAAACGGACGCCCGCTACATCGCCGCCACCAACCGGGACATGCGTGAGGTGACCAAGGACGGGTCATTCCGTCAGGACCTGTTTTTCCGCCTCAATGTGGTGAACCTGCATATTCCCCCCCTATGCGAACGTAGCGGCGACGTGGCGCTGCTCAGCGTCTTCTTCCTGAAAAAATTCGCCACCCTGATGAGAAAGGAAGTCACCGAAATTTCGCCGGATGCGATCGCCATACTGGAAAGCCACGACTTCCCCGGCAATGTGCGTGAACTCGAAAACATTATCGAGCGTGGGGTTGCGATCAACACCGGTCATGTCATCCAGGTGGCTCACCTACCCGACAATTTGCGGGAATTGAGCGCGCGCTCATTCAAGAAAAAGGAGGGGCGCATTCCCTCCCTTGAGGAGCAGGAGAAGGCTTATATCCGTTGGGTGCTGAACGAGGCGGGCGGAAATCAGACCTCTGCCGCTCAGATGCTCGGCATCAACCGCGTGTCGCTGTGGCGCAAGCTGAAAGTTTATGAAATGGAAGAGGGAAACGGTTCTTGATGCCAGGGCGTGAATTAGGTAGAATATGATGCAAATTAGAACAATTGTGTTTAAATTTGCATCGTATTAGGATGTGCATTGAAGGATATTCTCGCCTGTAATCTCTGGCTCTATAAGGTTTTCCCCTTCTTGCGCTGGTGGCCGATGGTGAACGCGCAGACTACCCGCGCCGATCTGGTCGCCGGGCTGTCCGGCGCGATCATCGTGCTGCCCCAAGGCGTGGCATTCGCCACTATCGCCGGGTTACCGCCGGAATACGGTCTCTACGCTGCGATGGTGCCGGCTATTATCGGCGCGCTGTTCGGCTCCAGCTGGCACTTGGTGTCAGGGCCGACTACCGCGATTTCCATCGTGATATTTGCTTCGGTCAGCCCGCTCGCCGAGCCGGGCAGTGCGCAGTTCATCAGCCTGGTGCTGACCCTGACTTTCCTTACTGGCGTGTTCCAGCTCATCATGGGGCTGGCGCGCATGGGCGTGCTGGTCAACTTCATTTCCCATACCGTGGTGATCGGCTTCACCGCCGGGGCGGCGGTGCTGATTGCCGCCAGCCAAATCAAGAATTTCTTCGGCATCGATATCCCGCGCGGCTCGCACTTTTACGAGATCATCCGCCAGTTCGTGCTGCAAATCGGCGACATCAACCCTTATGTCACTTCGATTGCCGCGGCGACATTGGTATCCGGCATCCTGGTGAAAAAGTTTTTCCCGAAAATCCCTTACATGATCGCGGCGATGCTGGTCGGCAGCCTGTTCGCGCTAGTGCTGAACCGGCTGTTCGGCAACGATGTTACCCACATCCGCACCGTCGGCGCGCTGCCTGCCCATTTGCCGCCGTTCTCCGTGCCCGACCTTTCCCTGGCGACAATCAAGAAAATGTCCTCCAGCGCCCTGGCGATCACCATGCTGGCGCTGACCGAGGCGGTCTCGATCGCCCGTTCCGTGGCGGTACGCTCGGAGCAGCGCATCGACGGCAACCAGGAATTCATCGGCCAGGGCTTGTCGAATATTTTCGGCAGCTTCTTTTCCGGTTACGCATCGAGCGGCTCGTTCAACCGCAGCGGCCTGAATTACGCAGCCGGTGCGCAAACACCTCTGGCTGCGGTCTTTTCCGCGCTGTTCCTCGCCGCCACCCTGCTGCTGGTGGCACCACTTGCCGCCTACCTGCCGATTCCGGCGATGGCGGCGATATTGTTCCTGGTAGCATGGGGTTTGATCGATTTTCACCACATCCACTCCATTTCCCATGCCAGCCGGTCGGAAACGATTGTGCTGTTCACCACGCTGCTGTCGACACTGTTCGTCGAGCTCGAGTTCGCCATCTACGTCGGGGTGATGCTGTCGCTGATGCTTTATCTTGCCCGCACCTCCCAGCCCGCCGTCGTCCCGGTGGTGCCCGCCGGCGAAGAAGGGTCCTATCATTTCGAGGACGCCAAGGGTCGTGTGGAATGTCCGCAGTTCCGCATGGTGCGCATCAACGGCTCGATCTTCTTCGGTGCGGTTGACCACGTCCAGAGTCGATTGCAGCAGATCGACGAGATCAATCCGCAGCAGAAGAGCGTGCTGATCGTCGGTAGCGGCATCAATTTCGTGGATGTCGCCGGTGCCGAAATGCTGGCGCAGGAGGCCAAGCGGCGCAGGAAAATGGGCGGCGGCCTGTATTTTTACCGGCTCAAGGACTCTGTCTACAAATTCCTCAAGCAGGGTCAATACCTTAAGGATATCGGAGAAGGCGCCTTTTTTCCGGCCAAATCGAACGTGACCATGGCGATTTTTAACACCCTCGACCCGGAGATTTGCCGCAATTGCCAGGCCAGAATTTTCGATGAGTGCAAAACCGCACTACCCGGCGGCGAGCCACGATCCGGTCTATAGTGATGTTTTGTTCAAGTAAAAAATCAATCGAGTCTGCCCCTTCATTTTATGAGGATGAGAAGTAAGATTCTTTAGTTGTCGGCTTCGGCGAAATATTTTGAGGAGGCGCAATGTTCAAACGTATCTTAGTGGCAGTGGATGGCAGCCACACTGCCGAGCTGGCCTTGCAGGAAGCAATCAAGCTGGCCAAGGAACTCCAGGCACGACTGCGGATCGTGCATGTGGTCGATGTCGTTAACATCAACCTCGGTGCGGAGTTCCCCAATCCATCCGAAATTTCGGATGCCATGACCAAGAGTGGACAGGAAATCCTCCGCAAGGCTGGAGCTGTGGCGAGCGAAGCCGGGATTTCGGTCGAAACCCAGCTGATCGAAATCAGCACCATGGGCCACCGCATCCCGGAAGTGATCGCGGCAGACGCCGAAGCCTGGCCGGCGGACCTTATTGTGATCTGTACGCATGGCCGTCGGGGGCTGAGCCACCTGTTCCTGGGTAGCGTCGCCGAGGGTATGGTGCGCGTCGCCACGAAACCGGTGCTGCTGATCCGGGGGAAATGACCGCTGCGTGTCGGCCAGGGGCCGGCATTGGCGCCCCTGGTTGCGCCGATCGCCGCTTACGGTGCCTTTGCACTGTTGTCGTTCACCGAATAAACGACCACAAAGAAATCTGGAGCCGAGTCCCCGCGAGCGATGCCAGCAACTACCAAGACATCTGACATCGCGTCCGCGTCTGTTCCCGCCACGCTCGCTGCGCTTAATGTGATCCCCGAAGCAGGTCTCGCGCACTCTGAGGTGGACACCCGTCGGAAGGCGCACGGCTACAACGAAGTGGCCGAACAAAAACCCCACCCGGCACTCATGTTTATCGGCAAGTTCTGGGGCGTATCGGCGTGGATGCTCGAACTGATTATGGTTTTGTCGGTCATCCTCGGTAAATACTCGGACCTCGCAGTGGTGAGCGCGCTGCTGGTTGTCAATGCCGTGTTGAGCTTCATGCAGGAGCGCCGGGCCGCCGGCGTCGTCGAAACGTTGCGGCGACGGTTGCAGGTCAGTGCACGCGTGTTGCGCGAGGCGACCTGGCAGGTCATTCCCGCCCGGGACCTGGTCCCCGGCGACATCATCCGCGTGCGCCCCGGCGACATCATCCCGGCGGATGTGAAGCTCCTCACCGGAGCACTGAGCATTGACCAATCCGCCCTCACCGGCGAGTCGAAGGACGCGGACAAGGTGCCCTCCGGAGTGCTCTCGTCGGGATCAGTCGTCCGCCGAGGTGAAGGCAATGGTGTGGTCATCCTGACCGGGGCGAAGACCTACTTTGGCCGCACCACGGAACTGGTGCAGGAGGCGCGTCCGAAACTTCACATCGAAGCGGTGGTAGCCAAGGTGGTTCACTGGCTGTTCGTCATAGTCGGCGCGTTACTCGGCGTGGTGATCGTTTTGTCGCTAATCCGCGGCGTGCCGCTTATCGAGATGGTCCCGCTTATGCTTGTCCTGTTGATGAGCGCGGTGCCGGTCGCTCTGCCCGTCATGTTCACGGTCAGCATGGCCGTCGGGGCCAAGGAACTGGCGAAACGCGGCGTGCTGATCACGCGACTCAGCGCCGCGGAGGATGCTGCGACGATGGACGTGCTCTGCGTGGATAAGACGGGCACGATTACGATGAACCAGCTGGCCGTCACCGGCGTGATTCCACTGGAGCACGCAACAGAATCCGACGTATTGTTTGCCGCCGCACTCGCATCTCAAGAGTCCAACCAGGACCCGATTGACCTGGCATTCCTTGCCGCCGCGAAAGAGCGGCACGTCTTTGCTAACTCACCTGTGGTCACGCCCATCTCCTTTGCGCCGTTTGATGCAGAAAATCGACGGACTGAAGCAGTGGTTGAACAGAACGGCCAGCGGCTACGCGTGATGAAAGGCGCCGTGCGGACCGTCGCTGAAGCCTGCGGGCTCCAGCCCCCGGCGATCGAGGCGTTGGAGGCGCGGGTCAGCGAATCGGCACTGAAGGGATATCGGACACTGGCGGTGGCGCGAGGCTATGAGGCGGACACACCCGCATTGGTCGGATTGGTGACCTTGTTTGACCCGCCTCGACCGGACGCCAGGCAACTCATCGCTGCACTTCACGGCCTCGGCGTTTCGGTGAAGATGCTCACCGGTGACGCGCTGGCGGTCGCGAGTGAAATCGCGCAAGGAGTGGGGCTGTCCAACATCCAGCGCGTGTCGGATCTGAAGGCCGCGAGCGCACAGTCCTGCAACGAGGCGGTTGACTTGTTGGCGGGTGTCGATGGTTTCGCCGAAGTCTATCCGGAGGACAAATATATCGTGGTGCAGCACCTGCAGGCCGCGGGGCATGTAACCGGCATGACGGGAGACGGCGTCAACGATGCGCCTGCGCTGCGCCAGGCCGAAGTGGGAATCGCCGTCAGCACCGCGACCGACGTTGCCAAGGGTGCCGCGAGTGTGGTCCTGACCGAACCGGGACTGACCAACATCGTGGCATTGGTCGAGCAGGGACGAACTATCTACCAGCGCATTCTGACCTGGATCATCAACAAGATCAGCCGGACGATCCTGAAGGCTACCTTCGTGGCCATTGCCTTCGTGGCGACCGGCAAGTTCGTCGTCTCCGCCTTTGCGATGCTGCTGCTGGTATTTTTGACGGACTTTGCGAAGATCGCCCTTGCCACCGACCATGTTCGACCGTCCAATAAACCGGAGACGTGGAATATCGGGGGCTTCATCATGGTGTCCGTGGTGCTGGGCGTCGCGATGGTCGCGGAGGCGCTCTTCCTGTTATGGATAGGCTGGTCGCGTTTTGGTTTGGCGACCAACAACAATACCCTCTACACCTTCAGCTTCCTGACGCTGCTTTATTTTGCCGTGTTCTCCATCGTGTCCGCGCGGGAGCGCCGCTGGTTCTGGACGACGATGCCCAGCAAAATACTCGTGGCTGCCCTCATGGCGGATGTACTCACGGGTACCGTCCTGACGTTCGCGGGTCTCCCGGGACTCATGCCATTGCCTTGGTGGCAGATGCTGGGAATTTTTGTGTATGCGATGGTATCGTGCCTTATCGTGAACGACGCCGTGAAGGTTGCGATGATCAAATGGCGTGTTCCTGCGGCGGTAGCCTAGGGGGCTTTCCATCGATGCGGATAAGATAATTAGGCGCCGCCGCATTGAACCTGCTGCTGCCCATTTACCGCTCCCTATAAGACGAAAAACCGGTGTTTTTTTTTGCAATAAAAATTCTTTTTTGCCGAGTTCGGCTGAATTGCTGTCATGCCAAAGAGACGATGAAAATTCTCCTGATAGAAGACAACCGCGACCTTGCGCTGAATATATTTGATTATTTCGAAGCTAAAGGCCATACCATGGACTTGGCTGGAGACGGGTTATCCGGGCTTCATCTTGCCGCATCGAATCAGTACGACGTTCTTATCCTGGACCTGATGCTGCCCGGCATCGACGGACTGACGTTATGCCGGCGGCTCCGGGAAGCAGGGAGACATACACCGGTTTTGATGCTCACTGCGCGCGATTCTCTGGACGACAAGATCGCCGGGCTGGAGGCGGGGGCCGACGATTATGTGGTGAAGCCGTTTGCGTTGCGGGAAGTGGAGGCGCGCTTGCTTGCCCTCTTGCGGCGTGCACAAGTGCGCAAAGGTCCGTCCGTGCTTCAGGTGGGCGACCTGTCTTTCAACCCCGACACCCTCAAGGTGATGCGTGCCGAAAGAATCATAGAACTGCCCCCGATTCCGCTAAAAATCCTTGAGATATTAATGAGACACTCCCCGCGGGTGCTGCCACGGGAAGAGATGGAACGCGGCATCTGGGGCGATTCGCCTCCCGACAGCGACGCCCTGCGGGCGCACCTTCATATCTTGCGCAACGCCATCGACAAACCGGCGGACAAACCGCTCATCAGAACCCTGCGGGGGATCGGTTACCAAATCAGCGATGACTAGCGTCCATCACAGCCTTCGGTTCCGGCTCGCATCAACGTTTGCCTGGTTTGGCGCATTGGTCAGCCTGTTGTTGTCGCTAGGACTTTCCTTTGCTACGCACAACCTCGGCGAACGTCTAATGGATGAGACGTTGCGGGCGGAGATCGAGGACACCATTTCCCGCCGGTTGCGCAATCCGGATTCCTTGCCGCCTGCGACGATCAGTGTGCGCGGCTATGTGCATGTGCCGGGCCGGAGTGCGGAAGACATGCCGCCTGAACTGCTCAGACTCAATCCCGGTAAGCATCAGTTGACGCTGGGCAATATTCCTTACCGGGTCGCCGTCGTGGACCAGGGGGATAAGCGTTATGTCATGCTGTTCAATGAGATGCGACAGCGACAGCGCGAGGAGCAGTTCCTGTTTGTCCTCATAGCCGGCGCCCTCATCATGACGCTGGTTTCTGCGGCAATCGGCTGGTGGCTGGCGGGGCGGGTGGTCGCGCCGGTAACCGAGCTTGCCCGGCGAGTTAGCAAAGCGAGTCCGGAGGACGAAGTGCTGGATGTCGCAAAGGGATTTTACAACGACGAAATCGGCAAACTCGCCCGGGTGTTCGGCGCATACCTCAAGCGCATGCGAGCGTTTATCGACCGGGAACGTGCTTTTACCGCGGACGTCAGCCACGAGCTCAGAACTCCACTATCTATTATCCAGGGCGCCGTCGAACTGATGGAGGATGATGATCGCCTCGACGAAAAGCAACAAAAGCGCATCGCGCGGGTTGGACGCGCAGCCAGGCAGATGATAGATCTCACCTCCGCCCTGCTGATGATGGCACGGGAAAATACTCCGGATGAACCGGTCGAGCCGGACTGTGATGTATGCGACGTAGTCAGAGATGCCGTTGCGACACACCGCCATCTTGTCAGCGCGAAAACAAAGGTCGAACTTGCTTACTGTAGCCACCCTCGAATTGCCGCCGAGCGCACGCTCCTTGGCATCGTGGTAGCTAACCTGATCCGGAATGCATTTGCCTACACTGAATCCGGCACGGTTGCCATCGTGGTGGACGACAACTGTTTGACCGTAACCGACACCGGCCGGGGAATCCACGAGGAAGAAATCGGTAAAGTCTTCCAGCGGCATTTCAAGGGATCGACCAGTACCGGTGCAGGCATCGGGTTATCTCTGGTCAAGCGCATCTGCGACCGGTACGGTTGGGAGACGGTCATCGAAAGTACTGAAGGCCGCGGTACCACCGCTCAGTTGTTCTTCGCCGGATATTCTTGAAGCTTCTGCGATCGTTTAACACTTCCTTGACACTTCCTTGACGCGAGCTTGACGGCCGTCATTGTAGGATGGCGACGTGTTGTCAAGCAGACTGAATGAGTTAAAGCAGTCTGCCAATGCGGGCCGTGCGACTCTCAATCACTGGTTGTTGTGATGGGGTTCCGGTATGAGCCAACCCTGTGTGTGAGCGATCAAATGAGAATATCTTCGGCATCAGCCTCTTTCATGGAACACCCTTCCGAACCCGACCATGGTTTCGACTCGCCGCTGGCCACCGTGCGAGCAGCGTTGAAGATGTTTTTTCGAAAACTGGATCGGATGTTTACGGCAATTGCCTACGCCGAGGCGGGAAATCTGGATGCGGTACAAGAGATGCTCGAACAAGACAAGGCGCAGAAAAAACAATGAACGCCTGGGTTCATCGGCTGCCTATCGCCAAATTACTGACTATATTCCCCGATACAATCAAGAATGACCTGGTGGCCGGGGTCACCGTATCGCTGGTCGCCATTCCGCAATCGCTCGCCTATGCCCAGCTCGCCGGCGTTCCGGCCTACTACGGCCTCTACGCGGCACTGATCCCCACTATCGTTGGCGCCTTGTCCGGGTCTTCCAGGCAACTTTCGACCGGCCCGGTTGCCATGACCTCGCTTTTGACTGCTGCCAGCGTGGCTCCGTTGGCAGCGCACGGTAGCGAGATGTTTTACGCCTATGTCGTCCTGTTGGCCTTGCTGTCCGGCATGTTTCAAGTCCTGTTTGGCGCATTGCGGATGGGCGTGCTGCTCAACTTCCTGTCCAATCCGGTATTGATGGGCTTCATCAATGCCGCAGCCATCATTATCGGACTTTCGCAACTTCCGACCCTGCTGGGCATTTCCGCTAACCAGTCCAGTCACTTTCTTCTCGATATCTGGCAGGTGCTCATCCACATCGATGCTATGCACATGCTATCGGTGGCCTTCGGGCTGTCGGCAATCCTGTTGCTGGTTGCCTTCAAGAAGTTGGCGCCGAGGCTGCCGGGCGTGTTGATCACGGTGGTTTTGCTGACCTTGGTCAGCTACGAGATCGGGTACGCCGGTTTGGGTGGAAAGGTCGTTGGCGTCGTGCCGCAGGGTTTGCCTTCCTTCAGTATTCCGCTCCTTGACTGGGACGCCACTAAAGCACTCATTCCCGCCGGATTCGTCATCGCGCTCATCAGTTTCATGGAGGCCATGTCCAGCTCCAAGGTGATTGCTCTCAAGACCCGCCAACCCTGGGATGAAAACAAGGAGCTTATCGGCCAGGGCTTGGCAAAGATCGCCGCGGCCTTCTGTCATTCCATGCCGGTCAGCGGGTCTTTTTCCCGTTCCGCCCTGAACCTGGCCACCAATGCGCAGACGGCTTTTTCTTCAGTTGTTTCGGCGGTATTCGTATTGCTGATGCTGCTGTTCTTTACCCCCTTGCTATACCACCTGCCCAAGCCGGTTCTGGCTGCCGTCATCATGATGGCCGTCATCGGCCTGGTTAATTTCCGGTCGATTGCCAACGCCTGGCGTGCCAGTCGAGACGACGGCATCGCAGCCATCGTGACCTTCCTGTCCACGCTCGCCTTTGCGCCGAACATCCAGAACGGCATACTCACCGGCATCATCCTGTCTCTGGCTTTGCTGCTCTACCGAATGATGCAGCCTCGAGTTGCGGATCTAGGATTGTACGAAGACGGAACGCTGCGGGATGCGCGCCGGCACAATCTGCCTCTTTTGCATCCCAAACTTGGCGCGATCCGGTTCGATGGGGCGATCCGGTTTATCAATGTTTCATATTTCGAAGATGCTCTTTTGACGTTCGAAAGAGAAAACCCATCGGTTCGCCACATCCTGGTGAAATGCAATGGGGTTAATTATCTGGATGCATCGGGAGTCGAGATGCTTTCTAACCTGATCAGCCGTTTAAAAAATAACGGTATTACTTTGGGTTTCAGCGGCCCCAAAAAACAGGTTCGAGAAGTCATGGATAATACCGGCTTGAGCCAAAAGATCGGTACCGACAATATCTTTTCGAACGATCAGGAAGCCTTCGATCAGCTGTACTTGCGCGGAGTGATCGATACGCGAATAGGGCGGTCACTATGACGGATGTTATTCATTCAATATTTAAGGGGTAATTCATGAAAGGTTTGTCTGCTTGCTTATTGGGCTTGTTATTCCTGGCCGGATGTGCGGACCAGGGTGTGAAGGATCAGCCCAAGGCGGCGGTTGAGGACAGAGGCGCAACTCAGGCTGGCGCGGATGCCAAGCCTGCGGGTCGGCAGTCGGTGGCGGCCAATCCGCTGAAAGATCCCAACAACATCCTCTCCAAGCGCAGCGTGTATTACGATTTCGACAAGTCTGACGTGAAGGCTGAATACAAGCCGATGGTCGAGGCGCATTCCAAGTATCTGACTGGCAACAAGGGCGCCAAGGTGGCGGTGCAGGGCAACTGCGACGAACGCGGCAGTCGTGAGTACAACATTGCTCTGGGCAACCGCCGCGCCGATAGCGTAAGGAAAATGATGAACGTGTTCGGCGCGTCCGACAGCCAGATTGAGGTCGTCAGCTTCGGCGAAGAGAAACCTCGCGCCGCCTGTCGTGACGAATCCTGCTGGAAGGAAAACCGCCGCTCCGATATCGTCTACCAAGGCGAGTAAGTCAGCCCTGCAATTGGGTTGTATGAAGCTTCAGAATTCGTTCTGAAGTTTCTTGTACCCCTTCACCAGTTCGTGGTTGGCTTTCAGTACTGATTCGGAGAAGTCGCTGGCTTGGGGTGAAACCTGCGCGATCTTGCCCAATTCTTGGTTGGAATGGACGTTGGTGGTGGAAGGAATATGAAAATACGCGGGCACTTCGCAGTGCTCCACCACTGAATTGTGCCGCACCACCGAGCCATTGCCGATCACGCAGTCAAATAGCACCGAGTTGAAGCCGATAAATACGTTTTCTCCCACGATGCACGGACCATGCACTATGGAACGATGGGCAATGGAGGTGTTTGCGCCGATTTTGACCAGTCCGCCCGCCTTGGAGTGAATGACCACTCCGTCCTGGATATTGGAATTGGCGCCGATGACGATCGGCTCCATCTCGCCCTGTTCGTTGACTTCATCGGCGCGGATCACCGCGTAGGGGCCGATGAAGACATTTTCCTCGACGATGATCTTGCCGCAGAGAATCGCGGTGTTGTCCACATAGGCGGATTCATGGATGACCGGTAAATCGCCACTGGGGTTCTTGCGTATCATTCTTTTCTCGCTTCGCCGTCTGGTAAATGGGTTTGGCACTCGGGGAAAATGCGGTATTTGCAGTTACGGCAGATTTCCGGGTCGAGAGTGCTGTAGATCGGCTTGATCCAGTTTGACATGGCGGGGAAGAAGCCGCCCTCGCCGATGTCGTCCAGCTTGTCGGATTTGCGCAGGAATCTGTAGATGGAATCCTTGCATCGGTAGAAATAAAGGCCGCCGCCCATCTTGCGCCGGCGGCGCGCTTCCTGGGCCAGCATTTCCGCGCCCGCCACGTCGACGAAGTTGATGCCACTGGCGACGATCATCACCGATTTTTGATCCGGGTTGGCTTCGTCGATCTGGGTCAGTCCGTTCTGCACAAAATCCACGGCACCGAAAAAGATTGCACCATTGATGCGCACAATACGGAACTGAGGACATTCGTGATGGCCGTGGGCATCCACGAAGTGGTAGGCGCCTTCTTCCTTGGCGGGTACCACTGGATCAATCGCAGGGCGCGAAACGCGGTAAAGGTAGAGCGAAAGCGAGAGAAGGATGCCAAAGAAAATGCCCTTTTCCAGATCGACTAGCGTGCCGATCAGGGTCACCCACAGCACCACGGTTTCCGCTCTGCTGGTCTTGCCGATGGTAGCGATGTGGTGGAAGTCGATCAGGCCCCATGCCACCAGAAACAAGATCCCGGCCATGGCGGCATTCGGCAGGTAGGAGGCGAGCGGCGCGACCAGCAGCAGGATCAGCACCAGGAAAATCGAGGCGTAAACCGTTGCCAGTGGGGTCTGTGCACCGGAAGCGTAGTTGACGCCGCTGCGGTTGAAGGAGCCGCAGGAAGCATAACCGGAGAAAAAACTGCCGATCACGTTAGCCAGCCCCTGGCCGATAAATTCCTGGTTGCCGTCGATGCGCTGTTCGGATTTGGTGGCAATGGCGCGGGAAATGGAAACCGCTTCGGTCAGCGCCAGCATGGTGACAACCAGCGCCGGGAACAGCACTTTGTGGATGGTGGCATAGGAAAAATCGGGCAGGGACAGTGGCGGAAGATGAGCCGGCAGGGCGCCCACCGTCTTGATCTTGGTGATGTCTACGCCGAATTCCATATTGATGAAATAAGCCACGACACTACCTGCCACCATGGCTACGATCATATAGGGGAATTTGGGGAGGAATTTCCTGGCCAGAATGCCGGTCGCCAGCGTTACCGCGCCGACTGTCGTGACATAGGGGTTGAGGTTGCCAAGATGCAGAATCAGTTGTTCGATCACGACATGGAAGTGAGCGCCGCGCTCAATGGCAATGCCGAAGAAGCTCTTCACCTGACTGGCGGCGATCAGCAAAGCCGCGCCTGCGGTAAAGCCGATCACCACCGTGTGGGAAATGAAGTTGACCAGCACCCCCATGCGCGCCAGCCCGAGAATCAACTGGAAAAGGCCAGTCAGGAAGGTCAGGGTGAGTACCATGCTGACAAACTGGGGTGATCCTGGTTCGGCAAGGTGACTCACCGCTGCAAACACCGCAATCGAGATAGCGGTGGTCGGCCCGGAAACCAGATGCCAACTCGACCCGAACAGGGCAGCGATGATGGCCGGCACCATGGCGGCATACAGGCCGTATTCGGGCGGCATGCCCGCGATGGTGGCGAAGGCTACCCCCTGCGGCAGCACGATCAGGGCGCCGGTGATGCCGGCGATCAGGTCGGCCTTGTTGGAATCCTTGCTGACCATGGGAAACCAGCGCAGGAAGGGGAATACTTTATAGAGCAGGAGGGGGCAGCAGGACGGGTTGAGCACGATATTTCCTACAAAAATTTGATGTGAAGTTTTTTGATTGGCGAATTATCGTTTTTTTTCAATCTTCTTGCAAGTAATGCAGGGCCTTGATTTTGGAGGCTTATGATTTTATTGATTTGTAACAAGCGATACAATATAATGTAACGATCAAAACAAATTAATGTGGAATTGGGTAACATGAGGGCATTCGGGACGGATAAATGGTTGGTGATCGTGTTGAGTCTGCCGACTTCGAACGCGACTTTACGCACGCGCATATGGCGTGCGCTCAAGGGGCTGGGGTGCGCGGTATTGCGCGATGGCGTGTATCTTCTGCCAGCCGGACGCGGTTTGCGCCAGGCACTCAAGATGTATGTTGAAGAGGTCAGGCAGGGGGGGGGCAGTGCTTTTCTGTTGAACGTCAGCAGCGCCGGGGGAGAGGAACGGGCCGAATTTCAGGGTCTGTTTGACCGGCGTGCGGAATATCGGGGTGTCGTGGAGAAAGTCGATGCATTCAAGGCCGACTTTGCCGCACTGGATACGGTGATGGGACGCCGCCAGCTCAAGGCGCTGCGCCGCGATCTGGAGGCAATCATGGCGGTGGACTATTTCCCCGGTCCGACCAAGGAGGAGGCGGAAGACCGGCTGGCTGAAGTGGAAACTCTGTTCTTTGCCAGTCTGTCTCCTGGCGAACCACGAATGGCATCAGGTGAAATCGCTCCGCGTGAGCGCGCAGCCTATCTGGGTCGCGTGTGGGCGACGCGCCAGCATGTGTGGGTTGACCGTCTGGCGAGCGCTTGGCTGGTCCGTCGTTTTATCGATGCAGATGCCCGTTTTGTGTGGTTGGAAAATCCCGAGACCTGTCCTGCCGGGGTCGTTGGTTTCGACTTCGACGGTGCCGAATTCACCCATGTGGGCAAGCATGTCACGTTTGAGGTGCTGCTCGTCGCATTCGGGCTGGACAAGGATCCGCTTCTTGGTCGGATTGCTGCTGTTGTGCATTTTCTGGACGCCGGCGGAGCCTCGGTTGCCGAAGCTCCCGGCGTGGAAATGGTACTGTCCGGTTTGCGCCGCCAGTGCGTCGATGATGATGCGCTGCTGGCACAGGCCATAGGGGTTTTTGATTCCATGTATGCAGCCAGCGAATAAGGAGATCCACATGTCGGACCATGAAGCAGCCCCTGCTCCCGTCAGCCTTTCCGAGGCATTCAAGTACTGGCTGAAACTCGGCTTCATCAGCTTTGGCGGTCCGGCGGGGCAGATTTCCATGATGCATCAGGAACTGGTGGAAAAACGTCGCTGGATTTCGGAGCGCCGCTTTCTGCATGCCCTCAACTATTGCATGCTGTTGCCGGGACCAGAAGCGACGCAGCTTGCCGTTTATATCGGCTGGATGATGCACGGCGTTGGCGGCGGCATTATCGCCGGCACGCTGTTCGTCCTGCCGTCGCTGTTCATATTGATCGGGCTTTCCTGGGTCTACATGGCCTTCGGTAGCGTGCCGGCGGTGGCGGGGATACTGTACGGCATCAAGCCTGCGGTAACGGCCATTGTGGTTTTCGCGGCTTGGCGTATCGGCTCCCGCGCCCTCAAGAATAACGTGCTGTGGGCCATGGCAGCAGCGGCGTTCGTGGCGATCTTTGCCTTCGACATACCGTTCCCGGCGATTGTCCTGGCGGCGGGCGTTCTCGGCTACGTCGGCGGGCAGGTTGCGCCCGACAAATTCAAGGCGGGCGGCGGACACGGCTCATCGGACAAGGATTACGGCCCGGCCCTGATCGACGACCATACCCCGTCGCCTGAACATACGCGCTTCTCCTGGGGGCGGCTGATCGGCTACAGCGCGGTCGGATTGGCGATCTGGGGCGGCGTCATGGCGGCACTGGCAGCTTCCGGCGGCTGGCACGGCGTGCTGACCCAGATCGGCTGGTTCTTCACCAAGGCGGCGTTGTTCACCTTCGGCGGCGCCTATGCGGTCCTGCCCTATGTCTACCAGGGCGGCGTCGAGCACTATCAGTGGCTCACCGGGCCGCAGATGATAGACGGCTTGGCGCTGGGTGAAACCACGCCGGGACCGCTGATCATGGTGGTAGCCTTCGTCGGCTTCATCGGCGGCTGGACCAAGGAAATTTTCGGCACCGACAGCCTGCTGCTGGCTGGCGCGGCTGGAGCGACGGTGGCTACTTTCTTCACCTTCCTGCCGTCGTTCCTGTTCATCCTCATTGGCGGCCCGCTGGTGGAAGCCACCCACGGCGACCTCAAGTTCACCGCGCCGCTGACGGGCATCACCGCCGCCGTGGTGGGCGTGATCCTGAATCTGGCGATGTTCTTCGCCTACCATGTGCTGTGGCCGCATGGCTTTGCCGGTGTGTTCGAATGGTTCTCGGCGTTGATCGGCATCGCTGCCTTCATCGCCCTGTTCCGCTACAAGATCGGCATCATGCAGGTGATCGGCGCCTGCGCGGCAGCGGGGCTGGCGTTTAAACTGATTTTCTGAGGAGCATTAAGAAATGGACCGCACGATTTCCCCCAACGATCTCAAAAAACTGAGAAATTCATCACCCTTTGCATTGCTCGATGTGCGCCGAAAAAGCGATCTCGATGCCTCCCGGGAAAAAATCCTGGGCGCTACCTGGTGCGACCCGGACGCGATGGATGAATGGCTAGACAAGATACCCAAGAATCGCGAAGTGGTGCTCTACTGCGTGCGCGGCGGTTCGGTCAGCAATGCCGTGGTGGACGCCTTGCAGGCCAAAGGCGTCCAGGCCCGCTTCATCGAGGGCGGCATCGAAGGCTGGAAAGCGGCAGGCGGCGACACGGTGGGCAAGTAGCCTCTTTTTGCATACTTGTGGCAGGTGCATATTTTCAGGAGAAAACCATGAAGTGGATCACCCGAGAGCGCCCGAAGATCGACCGTATCGCCTGTCCCTGGCTGATCGCTCGTTTCATCGACGAAGCGCCGGAGTTCCTTTATGTGCCAGGTAGCGACGTGATGAAACTTGCCGCCGAAACGGGTGCTGTTCCCTACGATGTGTCCGGCGTTGAACTGGGCCACCATGGCGAGCAGTGCAGCTTTGATGCCTTCATCGCCAAATATAACCTGACCGACCCGGCGCTGGCCAAGCTTGCGCGCATCGTGCGCGCCGCCGACACCGGCACTCCCGAGTTGGCGAAGGAGGCGGCCGGGTTGCTGGCGATCTCGAAAGGGTTGTCTCTCAATTTCGAGGATGACCACGAAATGCTCAAACACGGCATGGTCATCTACGATGCGCTTTATGCCTGGTGCGCGGAAACGCCGCTGCAGAAAGTGATGGGGCTGCTGCGCCGCGCAGCGAGCTAGGCGAAACATGCTTCGCGACCGGCGCATCCTCTATACCACCGCCTTTCTGCGGGCGCTGGCTACCGGCATGATGGGGGTGCTGCTGGGAATTTATCTTGCCCGCATGGCGTTCACCCCCTCGCAAATCGGCCTGGTAATCAGCGCCGGCCTGGCGGGAGCGACGCTGGCCGCCTTGCTGGTGACCTTCGCCGGCGACCGTCTGGGCAGGCGCCGCCTGTTGTTCTGGCTGGCGTTCCTGAGCGCGCTGGGCGGCGCGGCGGCGGCGTGGTATTCCAGTCCAATCGCGGTGGGTATCGCCGCCTTTATCGGCATGCTCAACGGCATGGGGCGCGACCGCGGTGCCGCGCTGGTGCTGGAGCAGGCGATCATCCCCGCTACCGCCACCGATCAGGAGCGTACCCGCGCCTTTGCCTGGTACAACGTGCTGCAGGATATCGGTCATGGCGTCGGCGGATTGCTGGCGGCGCTTCCCAGCGTTTTGCGCATGGCCGGAATTGGCGAGCTGGCGTCGTTCCAGGCGGCGGTGATGTTGTATGCCTTGCTGTTGTTCGCTACTGCCGTGCTTTACCTGCGTCTTTCGGCTCAGGCGGAAGCGCCGCTTAAACAGCCCCGTTTGGTCGTCTCGCCGCACAGTCGCAAGGTGCTGTGGCGCATTTCCCTGCTGTTTGGACTCGACAGCGTGGCCGGCGGCTTTGTCGGTACGGCGCTGCTGTCGTACTTTTTCTACCAGCGCTTCGGCGTGTCCGAATCGCTGATCGCCGTACTGTTCCTCGGCGCGCGCGGCATGAACGCCATCTCGCACCTCGGCGCCGCCTGGCTGGCCAAACGCATCGGGCTGGTGAACACCATGGTGTTCACGCACATTCCTTCAAGCCTGTTGTTGGTGACCGTCGCCTTCGCCCCGAATTTCTGGGTGGCGGCAGTGCTGTTCCTGTTGCGCGAGGGGTTGGTGGAGATGGATGTACCGACGCGCCAGTCCTACGTGATGGCGATGGTGCGGCCGGAGGAGCGCACTTTCGCTTCCGGAGTCACCCACCTGGTTCGGCTGGGCGGCTGGGCGGTAGCGCCTTCTTTTGCAGGATTCCTGATGCAGTTCCTGGCGCTTTCCACCCCGCTGTTCATCGGAGCGGGGATGAAGATCGCCTACGACGTGATGTTGTATCGGGCGTTTCGCGGCCTCAAGCCGCCGGAGGAGCGGGAGAGGTAACTCAGCGTGGGCTGGCCTGTGTATGGGAAGCGGATGTTAGACCTGCTTGTGCCACTTGCGGCCATTCGAGTTTTCAAGAAAAGGAGGATAATCTCCCGGCGTGTGACACTAGAAATTTCAGGGTAGAACGATATGGCCGATTGCTGCTCTTCTTCAGAATGCAAGACCACGCGCCCGAATAGGTATCGGTGTCCGGCTAATGGGATTGAATATATGGAAGTCTCGGAAAGAACCATTGCTCATCACATAAAGCATTCGTGGCAGTGGGACGGCAAAGGCCGGTGTTACTTTTTCTGTGATGACCCAGATTGCGACGTCGTCTATTTTGGGGACGACGACTCCGTTATCCTGAAGTCGCAGCTTCGAACCAAGGTAGGGGCGAAGGAGACATCCGACGAAGCAATGCTTTGCTATTGCTTCGGGGTCACCAAAGCCGATGCGCTGAACGATCCAGGTATTAGAGATTTCGTGGTAACGCAGACAAAGCTTGGGCTTTGCTCGTGCGACACCAGCAATCCATCTGGACGTTGCTGCTTAAAGAGTTTTCCGCGTAACCGCGACACTGAATGACCGAGAAGGGTCTAGGCTGTGTAAAAACGCATAAATGTTTGGTGGTTACGAGCGTTGGCAGGCTGTTGCCGTTGTGATCTGCCGAAACTATTTTCGGAACTACTGTAGAAATTAAGCCTTCGAATCCCAACTTGCGCAGGTCGAGTTGATCGACGAACACGTCAACGACCCGAAGACGTATATTGGTGAACGTTTTTACACGGTCTGAGTCGCACAGCGACCATCGAAACTCTAATAGATATTACATACCTTCAAAAGAATCGGGCTGCCGCACTTCCCCAATCCCTATTTGTACTATATTGAAATCAACCCGACTTTGTCGATCTACCGTTAACGCCGGCGTTCTTTGTCCGCGTGCATGTCACGGCAAATCTGCGGAACGCTTTAAACACGAAGTTCCCTTGAAGTAATACCGTATTAGCCGCAAAGGAGAAGATCATGTCAAATGTGGTAAAAGTCATTGAATTGCTTGCCGAATCAGATAAAAGTTGGGAAGACGCTGCTGCGCAGGCCGTTGAGCACGCCGGCAAAACCCTCCACAACATCAAATCCATCTATATCAAGAATTTCGAGGCAAAGGTGGAAGGCAACAAGATCGTTAAATACCGTATCGACGCCAACATTTCCTTCCTGCTCGATTAGCGCTTTTCCTGCCGGGAATATCGCCATTCAGGACATCCATGTAGCAGTCTTGGCGGGAGAAATCGGGCGACTATTCCAGGTTATTTTTATTGGCAACCGTAGTTTCTCATCTAGCCGTCCCTCTAGCGCTGACCATGGCTATAGGCTCCGGCTTGGTACCGCATCAGCTCACGACGCTAGCCGTCATCTGCTCAGTGCTCCCCGACCTTGACGCGCTCGGGCTTTGGGTCGGTGTTCCATATGCGCACCCCCTTGGACACAGAGGCATCACGCACTCACTTCCGTTTAGCGCGGCAGTGGCTGGCTTCGGCTTCGCCTTTGCTTCCCAGCTGGGTTGTCAGCCTTGGGTTACCTTCTTCGTGCTCCTCGTCAGCACTGCGTCCCATGGATTGCTTGATGCGCTGACCAACGGCGGTCTTGGCATCGCGTTCTTCACTCCATTCTCGAACCGGCGATACTTTCTTCCGTGGCGGATCTTGGAGGTGTCACCGCTTGGCCTGTCGGCGTTTCTTTCGCCTCGAGGCTTATCTGTTCTAATGTCCGAAGTGCGCTACGTTTGGTTTCCCTGCCTGTTGGTGGGGTTTGTGGGGATTGCTGTACGCAGACTATACGGCGGGACCTGATGTGACCCAGTATTTTGCAGGTGCACAGGAATTCGAGCTTGCCTTGGGCAGGCTGACTTTCCAGAGGACTCCGCTATTCAGCGGCCGGCCAGTGCAGGACGACAGGCTTATCTACACCGAGCGACATCGGAGGGTTTCGTCGCCGTTTCAGCCGACGAGCACGTGTCTGAGTAGTGCCGCGGCTTGGGACGGTCATCACCTGTCGTCAAATGGCCGTTCAGCCTAGGATCAGAGACACTAAGTAGCCCTGAAAAACTCTAATTTTTCGAAACGCTGAAGTTTTGCCAAAAGTCCGTTACCCATACAAAGGCCATTAACTGCCTTTGTATGGGCGAATCAGACGCCCCACAACGAACCATCAGGCAATACACGATCCCCGGCACGTCCTTCGAAGGAAAAGTTGCCAAAGAGGCTTAAATTTTTTCAAACGCCATGAAAAAAGAGTTTTTCAACAGAATTTGCCGAAAGCCGTCACTGGCTGGGCGCAAAAATTACGCTGCTCAGCGTCTGGTCTTCGCTACTTAGGCGACCTTCAGGAGGGTTGGTCCGGTAACTTCAGTTCGACCTAAGCTGACGGTCAGGAAGGCCATGCTGATCAGACGCCTGCGCTTGGCTCATTCCTGAGCTCGTAGAAAATCCCCCTTTTTCACATTCAACCCAGTCCGCCTTTTAATAAAATAGTTGACTGAAATAGTCTGGATTGATATAGTTGACTAAAATAGTCGGACATCCACTCTGGGGCGATGAGTATGCTCCTGGACAAGGTCAACCAGACCGGCTTTGAATGCAGTGTATCGAAATTAGAACGATGGCCGGCGATGGCGGTTTGACAGTATAGACACAGCGGATTTAGAGATGGGTCCCGGCATTTTTCCCTGGATTTTCCGGGTTACCTCTGTAGCTACTAGGAGTTTGACTGATGGCAATTACATTGACTGAAAGTGCGGCAAAACAGATTCAGTGCCAGCTTGCAAAGCGTGGCAAGGGGATTGCCCTGCGCATCGGCGTCAAGAAAGTTGGCTGTTCCGGGCTGGCTCACACCTTCGACTACGCTGACGAAATTCGCGCGAATGATCACATGTTCGAGTCGCATGACGCCCGTGTGGTGGTCGATGCCGACAGCCTGTCGTTCCTCGACGGCTCGCGTATCGATTTCGTCACCGAAGGCCTCAAGCAGATGTTCAAATTTGACAATCCCAACGTGGAAAGCGAATGCGGCTGCGGCGAGAGCTTCAACGTGAAGGCAAAAGCGGAAGCAGCAAAAGCGTAACCGCGTCACCACCGAACTGTTTTATTCGGTCCAGATAATGTCGGAGGCATCACCATGAGTGCAGTACTGCAAAATCTCGTCAACCAGCCCTACAGGCACGGTTTCGTCACTGACATCGAATCTGATGTCGCGGCGAAAGGGCTGAGTGAAGACACCATCCGGATGATTTCGGCCAAGAAAAACGAGCCTGAGTGGCTGCTTGAATTCCGCCTAAAGGCTTACCAGGCATGGCTCAAGATGGAAGAGCCGAAGTGGCCCAACGTCAACTATCCGAAAATTGATTTCCAGGCGATCAGCTACTACGCCGCGCCCAAAAAGAAGAAGCAACTAAAAAGCATGGACGAGGTCGATCCCGAATTGCTGCGCACCTTCGAGAAGCTCGGCGTGCCGATGCACGAACGCGCGGCGTTGGCCGGCGTCGCAGTCGACGTCATTTTCGACAGCGTGTCGGTGGCGACAACCTACAAGCACAAGCTGGCCGAGGTCGGTGTCATTTTCTGTTCGATGTCGGAAGCGGTGCATGCTTATCCAGAGCTGGTGCAGAAGTATCTCGGTACGGTGGTACCGGTCGGCGATAACTATTACGCTGCGCTCAACTCCGCAGTGTTCACCGATGGTTCGTTCTGTTTCATCCCCAAGGGCGTCAAGTGCCCGATGGATTTATCGACCTACTTCCGCATCAACACCGAGGAGTCGGGGCAGTTTGAGCGCACGCTAATCATTGCCGAGGATGGCGCGTCAGTCTCCTACCTGGAAGGCTGTACGGCACCTGCGTTCAGCACCAACCAGCTGCACGCGGCGGTGGTCGAACTGGTCGCGCTCGACAACGCCGACATCAAGTACTCGACGGTGCAGAACTGGTATGCGGGTGACGAAAACGGCGTCGGCGGGATTTACAACTTCGTAACCAAGCGCGGCATGTGCCGGGGCGTCAACTCGCGTATTTCCTGGACCCAGGTCGAGACTGGCTCGGCGATCACCTGGAAGTATCCGTCCTGCGTGCTGATTGGCGACAACTCTGTCGGTGAATTCTATTCGGTCGCGGTGACCAACCACCACCAGCAGGCCGACACCGGAACCAAAATGATCCACATCGGAAAAAATACGCGCAGCACCATTGTCAGCAAGGGCATCTCGGCCGGTCACTCCAACAACAGCTACCGCGGGCTGGTCAGGATTGGGCCTACCGCCGCGGGCGCGCGCAATTATTCGCAATGTGACTCGATGCTGATTGGCGACCAGTCCGGCGCCAACACCTTCCCCTATATTCAGGTGCGTAACAACACTGCCAAGGTCGAGCACGAGGCATCGACTTCGAAGATCGGCGAGGATCAGTTGTTCTACTTCGCGCAGCGCGGGATTGGCGCCGAGGAAGCCGTGTCGATGATCATCAACGGATTCTGCAAAGACGTATTTCAACAATTGCCGATGGAATTTGCGGTCGAGGCGACCAAGCTGCTCGGTTTCAAGTTAGAAGGGAGTGTCGGATGATATACCAGGACAGCAAAACCATACTGGAAGTACGCGGACTATGCGCGAGCGTGAACGGCATCGAAATTCTGAAAGGCCTGGACTTTACGGTGAAGAGCGGCGAAGTGCACGCCATCATGGGGCCGAACGGCTCGGGCAAGAGCACCTTCTCCAAGGTGCTTGCGGGTCACACGGCTTATGAAGTCACCGGCGGCACCGTGCTGTTCGATGGCAAGAATCTGTTTGAGCTCGCCCCCGAAGAGCGTGCGCGTGCCGGTGTGTTTCTCGCCTTTCAGTATCCGATCGAGATACCCGGTGTCGCCAACAGCCAGTTTCTGCGCCTGACTTACAATACCGTGCAGGCGCAGCGCGGCAAGGAAGAACTCGACCCGATCGAGTTTGACGACTTCGTGCGCGAGAAGATGAAGCTGCTCGAAATGAGTCCCGATTTTCTCGACCGCAGCGTCAACGAAGGCTTCTCCGGCGGAGAGAAGAAGCGCAACGAAATATTGCAGATGGCACTGCTCGATCCACGGCTGGCGATTCTCGACGAGACAGATTCCGGCCTCGACATCGATGCGCTCAGGATCGTCTCCCAGGGTGTTAACCAGCTCGCCAACAAGGACAACGCGATCGTGCTGGTGACGCACTACCAGCGTCTGTTGAACTATATCGTGCCCGACTTTGTGCACGTGATGGAGGCGGGCCGCATCATCAAGACCGGCAGCAAGGAGCTCGCACTTGAACTCGAATCCCGTGGCTACGACTGGGTCGGCGCCGAGCACAAGGCGGCGAGGGTGACGGCGGTGACGGCATGAGCACACTCACCCCTATTACTGCGGGTTACCTCCAAACCCTGCTGGCAGGGCAGCCGCAGCTGCCGGCAAGCCCGTTGGCGTGGATCAACGCGCTGCGCGCCGAGGCGGTCGATCGCCTCGGTGTGCTAACGGTGCCCACCATGCGCGACGAGGAGTGGCGATTTACCGATATTTCGCCGCTCACCAGGCTGTCATTCCAGCCAGTGCGCAGTGGCACCAGTCTGCAGGCTGCGGACATCGAGCGCTTTTATCTCGAAGAAGCCATCACCCGGCTGGTGTTTGTCGACGGTGTCTATGCGCCGCAGCTGTCCAGCATGGCCACAAACGGCGGCGTGGTGGTTGCCAATCTGCCGGCAGCAGTTGCCGCATACGCCGCGCTGATCGAACCGCATCTCGGCCGTCACGTAGCATTCCACAACAACGTATTCGCAGCGCTCAACACAGCCTTCCTGCACGATGCGGCAGTGATAGTCGTGCCGCGTGACATTGCGGTGGCAGCACCGGTGCATCTGCTGTTCATTGCGACGCAAGCGGAGGTGGCCAGCTACCCGCGTTGCTTGCTGGTTGCCGAATCCGGCAGCAGCGTAACGCTGATCGAGGATTACGTCGCGTTGCAAGATGAGGCCTATTTCATCAACCCAGTGACCGAAATCGCGCTGGCCGATCAGGCGCGCGTCAACCACATCCGGGTGCAGCGTGATAGCGGCAAGGCGTTCCATATCGCCAACTGCGCGGTATCGCTTGGACGTTCGAGCAATTATCAGGCGGTGAGTGTCGCGCTTGGCGCACAGATTTCGCGCTACAACTTCAACGTGCTGCTGGCCGATGGTGCCGAGTGCGCGGTCGACGGGTTGGCGCTAATCGGGGACAGCCAGCTTGCCGATACCCATACTTGTATCGACCACGCACAGCCGCACGGCGTGAGCCGCCAGCTGCACAAATGCATCGTCGGCGGCAGCGCGCACGCGGTGTTCAACGGCAAGGTCAAGGTGCGTCAGGGTGCGCAGCGCACCGACTCTGTGCAGTCGAGCCGCAACCTGCTGCTGACCGGCAAGGCGCACGTCGATACCAAGCCGCAACTGGAGATTTTCGCCGACGACGTGAAATGCGCGCATGGCGCGACCGTCGGCCAGCTCGACAGCGAGGAGGTGTTTTATCTGAAGAGCCGCGGACTGTCCGATACCGTCGCGCGTAATCTGCTGACTTATGCGTTCGGCGCCGAGATCATCGACCGCATCCCCATCGCCTCACTCAAGCGCCGGCTCGAACAGACGGTGCTCGAACAAACCGCCAGCCAGCCATGAACGCAAACCAAACGGCGCTCAAATCTCGCTCGGCTTCTGCATTCGATGTCGAGCGCATACGCGCCGACTTTCCGATCCTCCAGCTCAAGATCGACGGCAAGCCGCTGGTGTATCTTGACAATGCCGCATCGAGCCAGATGCCGCAGCCGGTGATCGACCGCCTGGTGCGCTATCAAACCACGCAGCACGCCAATATTCATCGTGCGGTGCACACTCTGTCTGAGACCGCGACCTGCGAATACGAAGCAGCGCGCCGCAAGTTGCAGCATTTCATCAATGCGCGTGAAGAGCGCGAAGTGATCTTCGCCAGCGGCACCACCGATGCGATCAACCTGGTGATGCACGGCTATGGCCGCAAGTTCATCAAAGCCGGCGACGAGATCATCCTGACCACGCTCGAACACCATTCGAACATCGTGCCGTGGCAGATGCTGGCTGAAGAAACCGGCGCGAAAATCCGAGTGGTGCCGATCAACGATGCCGGTGAACTGCTGATCGACGAATACGAAAAGCTGTTCAATGCACGCACCCGATTCGTCGGTGTGGCGCATGTCTCGAACGCGCTGGGCAGCATCAACCCGGTCAAGCACATGATCGCATTCGCGCATGCGCACGGCGTGCCGGTGCTGGTTGACGGTGCGCAGGCGGCACCGCACATGCCGGTTGACGTGCAGGATCTCGACTGCGACTTCTACGCATTTTCGGGCCACAAGTTGTGCGGCCCGACCGGCATCGGCATTCTTTACGGCCGTGCAGCGCTGCTCGAAAAAATGCAGCCCTTCAAGGGCGGCGGCGACATGATTTTGTCGGTGACGTTCGAAAAAACCACCTACAACACCATCCCGTACAAATTCGAGGCCGGTACGCCGCCCATCGCAGCGGCCATCGGGCTTGGCGCCGCGATTGATTACCTCTCGGCAATCGGCATGGATACTATCGCCGCGCACGAACTCGAACTGCTCAATTACGCGACCGAGCAGATGAACCACATGCCGGGCGTGCGCATTATCGGCACCGCCCGCAACAAGGCTTCGGTCATATCGTTCGCCGTCGACGGCGTACACCCGCACGACATCGGTACCCTGCTCAACCAGGAGGGTATCGCGGTACGTACCGGGCATCATTGCGCGCAGCCGGTGATGCAGCGCTTTTGCGTGCCGGCCACGTCGCGCGCCTCGTTTGCGTTCTACAACAGCATGGCCGAAGTTGATGCACTGATCGTCGGCATCCACACTGTGCAGAAGGTATTCGCATAATGGCTGACTATAAAGCCCTGTATCAAGAGGTCATCCTCGACCACAACAAAAAGCCGCGCAATTTCGGCATCATCTCGCCCGCGAGCCACCATGCGGATGGCCACAACCCCCTGTGCGGCGACCACATCAGCGTGACGCTCAACCTCGCTGGCGATAGCGTCGACGCCATCGCGTTTCAGGGTGAGTCGTGCGCGATTTGCAAGGCATCAGCCTCGATGATGACGGTCGCCGTCAAGGGCAAAACGCGCGCAGACGCTGAAACGCTGACCCAGGAATTTCTCGCCATGGCCACCGGCAAGCTCGACCTTGACAGCCCGAATCAAATCGGACGGCTCGCAGTATTCGCCGGTGTGCGCGACCTGCCGACGCGCGTCAAGTGCGCGATCCTGCCGTGGCACACGCTGCATGCCGCGTTAAATTCGGTAGCCAGCACGTCGACCGAGGCAGAGGATGACCCAATGCACGCGGCGATCGGTAACGCGTGATGATGTCCCTTGATTTTTCCACAGAGTACCAACTTGATAGGACGATAAGATGTTGACGGCAAATGAACTAAGAAGCTTCATTATGAATGGCTTGCCCTGCGATCACGTGGAAGTGCTGGGCGATGACGGCCAGCACTTCGAGGCGGTGATCGTCAGCCCGGCTTTTCAGGGAAAGCGCACACTGCAGCATCACCAGCTCGTGTACGGGGTACTGGGCTCTCGCATGCATGCGGAAATTCATGCGTTGTCGATGAAGACCTTTACCCCTGAAGAATGGTCGAAGCAAGTTTGATTTTATTGTTTATTGTTTGATATCTAGGAGTGGATGATGGATCAGAGCGAACTGGCAAGAATTAAACAAACCGTTACGGAAAACCCGATCGTGCTTTACATGAAGGGTAATGCCGCATCCCCGCGTTGTGGCTTCTCTGGCACTGCGGTGCAGGTTCTCCAGGCTTGCGGCGTGAACGACTTCGTCGCGGTCGACGTCTTGTCCGACAAGGGCGTTTACGAAAACCTTATGTACTACGCCAACTGGCCAACTTTCCCTCAGCTCTACGTCAAGGGCGAACTGGTGGGCGGCGCCGACATCATGCGCGAGATGTACCAGGCAGGTGAATTGCAGACGTTGATCAAGTCAGCCGTGGCTTGACGTAATTGAAACAGGTTGTTGGCGGGGTGCGCACTCCATGGAGTTGTTGTATTTCCGGCGCCAAGATTGTGGCCCCGCTTTCAAGAGGTTGAGATGCCGAAAATAGCCGAAATCGAAGACACACCCAATCCGAACGCGCTGAAGTTCACCCTCAGGGAACAACTGACTTGGGGAATCACGCGCTCGTATGACAACGCCGAGCAAGCGAAGGATGATGCGCTAGCCGCCGCGCTGTTTAATATTGAACATGTGACCAATGTGTTTTACGTTGATCGCTGGCTCACGGTTACACAGGACGGCGGCGCCGACTGGAAGGAACTGGCGCGCAAAGTCGCCGAGCCAATCCGCGCCGCGCCGGCGGCGGATGCGCAAGCCGCTGTCACAGTTGCAGCGGCGAGTAGTGCATACGCCGATCTGAGTTCCGCAGACCAGCAGCGCTTTGACAAGATCAGCACGCTGCTTGACGAGCAGATTCGTCCCTATCTGCAAAACGACGGCGGCGACCTCCACGTGCTTGGCCTCGACGGAAACCAGCTCAGCGTGCACTACCAGGGCGCGTGCGGCACCTGTCCGAGCTCGTTATCCGGCACTCTCAGTGCCATCGAGAATCTGGTGCGATCGATTGAACCGGACATCGAAATCGTGGCAGTTTAACTACTATAGCAACCCGATCTGGGAACGTGGTGTTGCGCGCATTAGCAAATAGTTCGAAGCTTCAGTTTTACGGTTTGCCGTAGATACCCGGTTGCATCCAAGTATCAATATTTCGGACACCATTTGGACAGAGAAATACAGCGGAAGCCATGGTTCCGAAGTGCGTGAGCCATAAACTTCATTTGTTATGCTCGATAAGCTGATAGTGAAAATGCCGGCACTATTTCACGCCTGCCGATCGCCAGTCTCCTCCAAGTGCCTTGAGCAAGGACACACTGGCAATCAATCTGCGTCCGGTGATGTCGAGGCCGCTTTTGTCCGCGCCAAGCGATGTCGCTTGCGCCGAGACCACATTTAAATAGCTAACGGTGCCCGCCACATATTGGTTGTTGGCGAGAGTGACGGATTCAGCTGCAGATTTTGCTGCTTCTTGCTGCACCTTGGCTTCTTCTCCCAGAATGCGCAGTGCGGATAAATTGTCCTCCACCTCCTGGAATCCGGTCAGGACAGTCTGGCGATAAGCAGCGACGTTATTGTCGAATACCGCGATTGCCTGCTCCTTCTGCGCTAACCGCGCCCCGCCGTCGAACAGGGTGGCCGCGAGTGCCGGACCGAGGGACCAGAACCGGTTCGGCAGTGATATCAGGTTGGCAAAACTGGAACTTTGATATCCTGTCGAAGCACTGAGCATAAGCGATGGAAATAACGCGGCTTGGGCAATGCCGATCTGTGCGTTCGCCGCCGCGGCACGGCGCTCCGCCGCCGCGATGTCGGGGCGGCGTTCGAGTAGTTCGGACGGCACGCCAACGGGGATGTCCGGTATGCTCGGGAGACTGTTGTTCGGTTCCAGCTTGAAGTCGGCCGGCGCCTTGCCAACCAGCAGGGCAATCGCATGTTCCAGTTGTGACCGTTGCACACCGAGATCAATTGCCTGAGCCTGGGTGGATTTCAACTGTGTTTCAGCCTGAGCTACGTCGATTCGTCCTGCAACGCCGGCTTCATAACGGTTTCTGGTAATTTGCAGCGACCTTTCATAGGCGGCTACAGTCTGCTCCAGCAATTGCCGCTCTACATCGTTGATGCGCAATTGCAGGTAAGTCTGTGCCAGCGTGGACTGGGCGCTAAGCAATGCCGCTTGCAGGTCTGCAGCACTGGCTTCGGCCGATGCTTGGTTCGATTCAACGGTTCTCCCTATCCGGCCCCACACATCCGCTTCCCAGCTGGCAGAGAGCGAAATCCGGTCGGTGTTGCCGATCGGAGCAGCAGGAAGAATCGTCCCGGAGGCCGACATGGACTGCCCGCGGTTCGCCGCAATGCCGGCGGACACCGTTGGGAAATAGCCGGAGCGCGCCGCACCAAGGAGCGCCAGCGCCTGCCGGTATTTGGCCTCGGCGGCGCGGATATTCTGGTTGGACAACTCGACTTGCTGCACCAACGCATTCAATTGCGGGTCGCCATAGATTTCCCACCACCTGCCGCGCGGGGCGTGATCCTGCGGTTCAGCCATCTTCCAGCCCTGCGCCTCCTTGTAAGCGACCGGTGTTTCGACCACGGGCTGGCGATAGTCCGGCCCGACCGCACATCCGGCCAGAGCCAGGATGGGCAGTAGAAAGAGGATGTTGCCGGTTTTGATCGTCATTTCAATACTCCCGGAGTCGAGCCCGGCTCCTTGTCTTTTCATATTCATGGTCGCGCCGCAGTCTGCAGCGATTCGGTACGCGCCCGCCTTTGCCAGATATCCAGACACCACAGCCGGAATCGGTCGAAGTACAGATAGACCACCGGTGTCGTGTAAAGCGTCAGCAACTGGCTCAGGATCAGCCCGCCGACGATGGACACCCCCAGCGGCTGGCGCAGTTCGGCGCCGTCGCCCGAGCCCAGGGCAAGCGGCAGCGCGCCGAACAAGGCCGCCATGGTGGTCATCATGATCGGGCGGAAACGCAGCAAACAGGCCTCATGGATCGCATCGCGCGGGCTCAGGCCGCGCTGCCGTTCAGCAGCCAGCGCGAAGTCGATCATCATGATCGCGTTCTTCTTGACGATGCCGATGAGCAGGATGACGCCGATCAGCGCGATGATGCTGAATTCCATTTTGAACGCGAGCAGCGCCAGAATCGCGCCCACCCCTGCCGAAGGCAATGTCGACAGGATGGTGACCGGATGGACATAGCTTTCGTAAAGCACGCCAAGCACGATGTAGAGCGTGAGCAGGGCGGCGAGGATGAGCATGGGCTGGTTGTCGAGCGAAGCCTGAAACGCCTTGGCCGTGCCCTGGAAGGTGCCATGCACGGCAGTGGGCACGCCGATCTTCGCCATCGCGTCCTGGATCAGGCGCGTGGCCTGGGAGAGCGACACGCCGACCGGCAGGTTGAAGGAGATCGTCGAGGCGACGAATTGTCCCTGGTGGTTGACCGCCAGTGGCGTCGCCGTCGGCTCCCAGCGGGCGAAGGCAGCCAGCGGCACCTGCACGCCGCCTGGGGCGATGACGAACACGTCCTTGAGCATTTCCGGACTCTGCCAGTATTGCGGCGCGGCTTCCATCACCACATGGTACTGGTTGAGGGGATTGTAGATCGTCGACACCTGGCGCTGGCCGAACAGGTCGTTCAACGTCGTGTCGATCAGTTTTGAGGTGAGTCCAAGCCGCGCGGCGGCATCGCGGTCGATGATGAGCGAGGTCTGCATTCCTTTGTCCTGCTGGTCGGTGTTGACGTCGGTGAGTTGCGGCAATTCGCTCAATGCCTGACGAATGCGCGGTTCCCACTGCCGCAGCTCATCGATCCTGTCGGCCTGCAAGGTGAACTGGTACTGGGCGTTGCTGGCGCGCCCGCCGACGCGAATGTCCTGCACCGCCTGCAAGAACAGGTTGGCGCCGGGTTCGTGCGCCAGCTTGCCGCGCAGCCGGGCAATCACTTTGTCGACCGACAGCTTGCGTTCCGCCAGCGGCTTGAGTCCGACGAACATCCGTCCGCTGTTGGTTTGCCCGCCACCAGTGAAGCCGACGACGCTGTCCACAGCGGGGTCCTGGCGGACGATTTCGACGAAGGCGGCAAGCTTGTCGCGCATGGACTGGAAGGAAATGCTTTGATCCGCCTGAATGGAGCCCACCAGCCGGCCAGTGTCCTGTTGCGGGAAAAATCCCTTGGGAATGATGGTGTAAAGATAAATATTGAGGCCGACAATCGCCAGCAGCAGCAACAGCATGATGCGACCGTGGGCGAGAGCCCAGTCGAGCGACACCCGGTAGCCGTGCAGCATCGCCGCAAAGGCTCTCTCGCTGGCCCGATTGAAGCGCCCTTGCGGTGTGCTTGCCTGCGGGCGCAACAGCCGGGCGCACATCATCGGCGTGACAGTCAGCGATACCACCAGCGACACCAGAATGGCCGCCGAGAGCGTGACGGCGAACTCGCGGAACAGCCGCCCGACGATGCCGCCCATCATCAGGATGGGAATAAACACGGCGATCAGCGACAGGCTCATCGAGAGCACCGTGAAACTCACTTCGCGCGCCCCTTGCAGGGCGGCCTTGAACGGCTCCATGCCGCTCTCGATGTGGCGGGAAATGTTCTCCAGCACCACCACGGCATCGTCCACCACGAACCCGGTGGCGATGGTCAGCGCCATCAGCGAAATGTTGTTCAGGCTGAAACCGGCCAGGTACATCACGCCAAAGGTGCCGATCAGAGAAACCGGTACCGCAACGCTGGGAATGATTGCCGCCCGTCCATTGCGCAGGAACAGGAACACCACCATCACCACCAGCGCGATCGAAATCAGCAGCGCTTGTTCTACTGCGCGCAGCGATGCCCGGATGGTCGGCGTGCGATCCATCACTACCGCCAGCTCGATCGATGCCGGAATCGACGCGCGCAATTGCGGCAGCAGCGCCTTCACCCGATCCACCGTTTCAATGATATTGGCGCCCGGCTGACGGAACAGGATCATCATCACGGCCGGTTTGCCGTTGACCAGCCCGGCATTGCGGATATCCTGCACCGAGTCCTCCACCCGGGCGACATCGCCGAGCCGGACAGCGGCGCCGTTGCGGTAAGCCACGATGAGCGGCTGATACTCGGCAGCCTTCTTGGCCTGGTCGTTGGCCAGAATCTGCCAGTGATTTTCCCCGTCTTCGAGCGCGCCCTTGGGCCGGTTGGCATTGGTGGCGACGATCGCCGCGCGGGCGTCCTCCACGCCGATGCCATACTTGTTCAATGCGCTCGGATTAAGCTCCACACGCACGGCGGGCAAGGAACTACCGCCCACAGTCACATCGCCGATGCCTTGTACCCGGGAGATTTTCTGCGCCAGGATGGTCGAGGCGGCATCGTACATTTGTCCGCGCGACAAGGATTCCGAGGTGAGGGAAAGAATCATGATCGGCGCATCGGCCGGATTGACCTTGCGATAGGTCGGTTTGTTCGGCATGCCGGTGGGCAGCAGGCCTTGCGCCGCGTTAAGGGCGGCCTGGACGTCGCGCGCCGCGCCATTGATGTTACGATCAAGGTCGAATTGCAGCGTGATGCGGGTTGAACCGAGCGAACTGGACGAAGTGATCTCGGTGACGCCCGCGATCAGACCGAGCGAGCGCTCGAGCGGCGTGGCCACCGTGGCGGCCATGGTTTCCGGGCTTGCGCCCGGCAGCGAGGCCTGCACCGAAATGGTCGGAAAATCGACCTGGGGCAGCGGCGACACGGGAAGCAGCCCGAATGCAATCGCTCCCGCCAGGGTGATGCCCAGTGCCAGCAAGGTGGTGGCGACCGGACGCGAGATAAAGGTGGCGGAAAAGCTCATGGCAATGGCCTGGGTTATTCGACAGCGTCGATTCGAGGCTGGCCCGAGGCGAAGCGCTGCGCCAACCGGTCGAAGGCAAGGTAAATCACCGGCGTCGTAAACAGGGTCAGCACCTGGCTCACCAGCAGGCCCCCGACCATGGTGATACCCAGGGGATGGCGCAATTCGGAGCCGACACCGGTGCCGAGCATCAGCGGCAACGCGGCGAGCAGGGCGGACAGGGTGGTCATCAGGATCGGCCGGAAACGCAACAGGCAGGCTTCGAAGATCGCTTCGCGCGCTGTCTTGCCGTGCTTGCGCTCGGCATCCAGAGCGAAGTCGATCATCATGATGGCATTCTTCTTGACGATGCCGATCAGCAGGATGATGCCGATGACACCCAGACTGGTGCGCGACATTTGCAGCGCCAGCAAAGCGCCGACCCCCGCCGAGGGCAGAGTGGACAGGATCGTGACCGGGTGAATATAGCTTTCATAGAGCACGCCGAGAACGATGTACATGGTGACGATGGCCGCGAGGATCAGCAGCAGCGTGTTATCCAGCGAAGCCTGGAAGGCCAGGGCGGCGCCCTGGAAACCGGTCTGCAGGCTGGCAGGCAGGCCGAGTTCCAGTTCCGCGCTACGAATGACCTTGACCGCGTCGCCAAGCGAAACGCCGGGCGCAAGGTTGAAGGAAATCGTGGCGGCCGGAAACTGGCTGATATGATTGACGGCCAGTTGTGTCGCGCGCTCTGAAAATCGGGCAATGCTTGAGAGCGGCACCTGGGCGCCGGTAGGGGAGACGATATAAATGCCATTCAGCGCCTCCAGTCCCTTCTGGAAATCGGGTTTGACTTCAAGCACCACGCGATACAGATTCGACTGGGTGAAGATGGTCGAGATCAGCCGCTGGCCGAAAGCGTTGTAAAGCGCGTTGTCGATTGCTGCGGGAGTGATGCCGAGCCGGCCGGCACTGTCACGGTCGATTTCGACATAGGCCTGCAAACCCTGATCCTGTATGTCGCTGGCGACGTCCGCCAGCGCCGGCAACTGGCGCAGGCGCTCAATCAGTTTGGGCGCCCATGCGGCAAGTTCGGCCGGGTTGGCGTCTTCAAGGCTGAACTGGTACTGGGTGCGGCTGACCCGGTTTTCGATCGTCAGGTCTTGCACCGGCTGCATGTACATGGTGATTCCCCGCACTTGCGCCAGCTTCGGTTGCAGGCGGCGGATGATGCCGGAAGCATCGGCATCCCGTTTGTTCTTGGGCTTGAGGTTGATCAGCATGCGACCGCTGTTAAGGGTGGCATTGGTGCCATCGATCCCGATAAACGATGACAAGCTCTCCACCGCCGGGTCTTTCAGCACCACCTCGGCGAGCGCCTGTTGCCGTTCCGCCATTGCCGCAAAGGAGGCCGTCTGGGGCGCTTCGGTAATACCCTGGATCACGCCGGTGTCCTGCACCGGAAAAAATCCCTTAGGAATGAATATGTAGAGCAACACGGTGAGCGCCAAAGTGGCGACGGCCACCAGCAGCGTAGCGCGCTGGCGGTCGAGCACCCAGTTGAGCATGACGCCGTAACGCGCGATAACCGCATCGAGGAAAGCGCCGCTTTTCCGGAAAAGCCAGCCATGATCGGCGACGGACGTATGACGCAACAGTTTTGCGCACATCATCGGGGTGAGCGTGAGCGAAACCACCGCGGAGATCAGGATTGCCACTGCCAGCGTAATGGCGAATTCGCGAAACAGCCGACCGACAACGTCGCCCATGAACAGCAGCGGAATCAGCACCGCGATCAGCGAAAAGGTCAGCGAGATGATGGTGAAGCCGATCTGCTCGGCGCCCTTCAACGCCGCCTGCAAGGGCGGTTCGCCAGCCTCGATATAGCGTGAGATATTCTCGATCATCACGATCGCGTCATCCACCACGAATCCGGTGGCGATAGTCAGTGCCATCAGCGTCAGGTTGTTGATGCTGAAGCCGGCCAGATGCATCACGCCGAAGGTGCCGATCAGCGATAGCGGAACAGCGATGCTGGGGATGACTGTGGCGGACACACTGCGCAGGAACAGAAAAATCACCATCACCACCAGCGCGACCGACAGCAGCAACTCGAAGCGGACATCTTCCACCGAGGCGCGGATGGTGGTGGTACGATCGGTCAGCATCTTGACCTCGACCGAGCCGGGCAGTGTCGTCTGTAGTTGCGGCAGCGTTTTCTTGATACGGTCCACTGTTTCGATGACGTTGGCGCCGGGCTGACGCCGGATATTCAGGATCACCGCCGGGGTCTTGTTGGCCCAGGCAGCAAGATGAGTGTTCTCGGCGCCGTCGATGGCGTCAGCCACATCGTTCAAACGAATCGGGGCTCCGTTGCGCCAGGCGATGATGAGTTGCCGGTACTCCTCGGCAGATTTGAGCTGGTCGTTGGCGTCCAGGGTCGAGGCCCGCGCCGGACCGTCGAAACTGCCTTTCGCCATGTTGACGTTGGCGTTGCCGATCGCGGTGCGAATGTCGTCGAGATTGAGCCCTTTCGCGGCCAGGGCTTTCGGGTTGGCCTGAATGCGTACCGCGGGCCGCTGCCCGCCGCCGATGCTGACCAGGCCGACACCGGGCAACTGCGAGAGTTTTTGTGCCAGTCGCGTGTCCACCAGGTCTTCCACCTTCGGCAGCGGCAGCGATTCTGACGTGACCGCCAGCGTGACGATGGGCGCATCGGCCGGATTGACCTTGCTGTAGATCGGCGGCATCGGCAGATCCAGAGGCAGGAAAGAGCTGGCAGCGTTGATCGCCGCCTGCACTTCCTGTTCGGCCACATCCAGGGAGAGGTCGAGTCCGAATTGCAGTGTGATGACCGAGGCGCCGCCCGAACTGCTGGACGACATCTGGTTCAGACCGGGCATCTGGCCGAACTGGCGCTCCAGCGGCGCGGTAATCGAGGATGTCGTCACGTCCGGGCTGGCGCCGGGGTAGAGGGTAGTCACCTGGATGGTCGGGTAATCGATCTCCGGCAAGGCAGAAATCGGCAGTAAGCGGTAGGCCAGCATTCCCGCCAGCAGAATGGCAGCCATCAGCAGCGAGGTTGCGACTGGCCGCAGGATGAACAGGCGCGACGGGTTCATGCCCCGTCCTTGCTCTCGGTCGGCGCTTTGCGGTGATTAGGGCGCCCACCCTTTCGTGGCGTGGTTTTCTGTTCGGCCTCCCGTGCGACGGGCAAGCTCACCTCCACTTTGGCATCCTGACGTAGCTTGTCCACGCCGTCGATCACCACCTGTTCGCCAGGCGCCACACCCTTTTCGACCGCTACAATGTCGCCCGAAACCGGCCCGAGCACGACGGGTTGCAGGTTCACCGATTTGTCTTCCTTCACCACATAAAGAAAAGTGCCCTGCGTGCCGCGCTGGATTGCCGCGACGGGAACCAGGGTAAGACCATGCCGGGTCTCGACGCGCAGGCGGGCATTGACGAACTGGTTGGGGAAAAGGGCGTTATCGGCATTCGGGAATTCGGCCTTGAGCTTCACCGTGCCGGTTGTCGTGTCGATCTGGTTGTCCACTGTCAGCAGCTTGCCGGTCGCCAGCTTGGCCTTGCCCTCCCGATCCCATGCTTCGACCGCCAGTGTTTCGTTTGCTTGCAGCTTCCCGATCACGGCGGAGAGATTGTCCGCAGGAATGGCGAAGACAACGGCGATCGGCTGGGTCTGGGTGATGACGACCAGTCCGCCAGTGTCGCTGGCGTGTACCATGTTGCCGGCGTCAACCAGGCGCAGCCCGAGGCGGCCGGGGACCGGCGCCGTCACGCGCGTGAATCCGTGTTGGAGCCTGGCGTTATCCACCAATGCCCGATCCGTTAGTACCTGTCCTTCGTATTGGCGCACCAGTGCTCCCTGCGCATCGACCTGCTGTGCGGCGATCGAGTCTTTAGCGAGCAGGCCGCGGTAGCGCTCCAGATCGAGCCGCGCATTGGCAAGCAGCGCCTGATCCCGCACCAGCTGTCCGTTTGCCTGGTCCAGTTGCGCCAGGAAGGTCCGAGGATCGATTTCTGCAAGCACCTCTCCCGCCTTGACCAGTTGCCCCTCGCGGAAGGCAATGCGTACCAACTGCCCATCGACACGGGGTTTTATCGTGACCGTGTTGCGCGCGGTGACCGTGCCCAGCGCGTTGATAACGACGTCGATGTCGCCAGCCCGGGCAGCCGCAGCTACCACTGGCACCGGCCGGCCGGCACCGTTCCTGTCGCTTCGCCCCGCATTAGACGTTTGTGTTTCCTGCTTGCCGTAGAAAACGGCCGCAGCCGCGCCGACCATCGCCAACACTGCGACTGCAATCCAGATGGTCCTGTTCTTCATACCGAACTCCTGTGCGGTTTAACGCATTTTTTAGTTATTTGTTTCCTGCATATGCGATTATCAATGTGATCGTTTTCATAGCCATCATCCTTTCCTTGCGGCCGCGTCTGGACGTCTTCGACCGTACTACCGCCCTAGTTTAAAAAATCGTAAGCCCCGTGCTTAGAAGCGAGTTGCTTCAAGCTCAAGAGTTGGGACCGGCGGATTGGGCTACCTTACGACAATCTTGCATAAAGTTATGTAGCGAATTGTATCAGTACATTTCAATTGAATATCTCCGTAACTCTTTGTAATAATGGCTGATGGCCGGCGTCAGCGCCACGGCCTGATTCTGATTCGAAAGGCGGCCCGCGAGTCGCCATAGACCAAGTGCCTGACGTTGTCGCTGACGGGCGTTCCTGTTATGCTCAAAAACCCGTCCCGAAGGAGTATCCAGACCATGAAAGCCCTGTTGGCGATCAGCATGATTGTTACTGCCACATTCGTTTGGGCAGGTGAAAACCCTGCCCCCCTCCCTCCTGCAGCCGCCGTCGTCAAGGGCGAGGTGCTAGAGGCCAAGGACGTCGAGAGTTATACCTACCTCCGCCTCAAGACCAAGGACGGCGAGACCTGGGCTGCGGTCGGCAAGGCACCGGTCAGGAAAGGCGCCGAAGTCACGATTGAAAACGTGATGGTCATGAAAAACTTCGAGAGCAAGTCGCTGAAGAAGACTTTCCCGACGATTCTTTTCGGTACCTTGGGCGGTGCGGGAGGAAGTGCGCCGGGTGCCGGCAATGACATGGCTACGGCTCGCTCCGGCCTTGCCAAGACGGCGGACACCGGTGATATCCATGTCCCCAAGGCCAGCGGCGCGAACGCGCGGACCGTTGCGGAAATCATGACGAAGGGTGCCGAGCTGAAGGACAAGCCTGTTCTGGTTCGCGGCAAGGTCGTGAAGTACAACCCGGAGATCATGGGAAAAAACTGGATCCATCTGCGCGATGGCTCGGGTTCCGTCGCGAACAATACGAACGACGTTCTCGTGACGACCACGAATCAGGCGAAGACCGGGGATGTCGTGACGGTGAAGGGCGTCGTCCACACCGACAAGGATTTCGGGTCAGGCTATTCCTATAAGGTGCTCATCGAAGAAGCGACGCTGCAGCAGTGATCGGCTGCGACAGGCGTCGCCAATCGATTGTGCCACGCTCGGCTTGCCGATGGGCGCGGTATGGGGTCTGTGTCGCGAGGGGTCGCCTGCGTAGGCGCAATAACCAGCAGTCATTGCGCTTGGAGGCACTCTTTCAGCGGGTTACGCTACGCTAATTCGCCCTACGCGGGCTGAACAAATAACCCCATAAATCACTATCACATGACCGATATTCCTAATTCAGCCTATCGTCCAGTTTTCGTACGTATTATTCTTTCACGACCAAGACTATTCAGCTCGATTCTGGTCGGAGTGCTGATTGTATTATTTATACCAAGATCTTTAGCATTGCACGAAATTACGCGGGCGATTGTTGGCTGGAATGTCGGGGCGTGGCTTTATTTGATGTTGGCGGCTCGCATGATGTTCTGGACTACCCGTGAAAGAATGCGTGTCCGCTCCATAGAGCAAGATGATGGGAAATTTGTCATTCTGGGGATGGTGATCGTCGCGGCTATTGCGTCTCTCGGTGCAATATTTGCAGAACTTGCAGTGGTCAAGGACATGCACGGCATGCTTCGGTATGCACACATCGCACTCGCTGTGCTGACCATCTTGTCTTCATGGGCATTTACTCAAGTGATGTTTGCGCTGCACTACGCACATGACTTCTATGTCGCTCAAGAGTGCGGCAGTCCAGGTGGGCTGGAATTCCCCAATGCGACTGCGCCAGACTATAGCGATTTCCTGTATTTTTCCTGCGTGATAGGAACCTCTGGTCAGACGGCTGACGTAAGCTTCACTAGCAGATCGATGCGTCGAACAGGGCTAGTACACTGCGTCTTGGCATTCTTTTTCAATACCACTTTGGTGGCTTTGACCATTAATATTGCGTCTGGCTTGATATGAGCATGTAGTAGTGCGATTTACTCGCGGCAAATAAATCGGAGAAAGCAGTGCTCATTGGTAAATTGAAGAACGTCGTCGGGGCTGGAGTGTATGGAACGCTGTTGGGAATGTCTGGGGTGTATGCAGATACCGCAACTCTGGGCGAGGCTGAGGTTGCAGCAGTCGACGCCGGGGCTTTCAAGCTCACACCCTCCTACTATGTCACCACCCACGAAAAGGATGCGACCGATCTCAATCTGCGTGCGAATCATGGCCCACATGCCATTTGGCTAGGCCACTACCAGCGCGGCAGTGAGTTTGAGCAGACCCGCACCGGCTACGAATATACGCTGCAAATTCCCTTCGGCCAGTTGGTACCCTCATTGCAATTGGCCTCTCACGGCTTCGCCGGAGGTTCCATCAACGCTCAGATCGGTGACTCGATCTATGCTCTGCTCGGTTTCGGGCGCACCAACACGAGGGACTACTACAACCTCAATTTTGACCCGAACGATTCCGTCGTCTATGGGCTCGGGACCCGCCTGCTACCTAAATCAACCCTCTCGTTATTTACCGTCAAGGACAACCGTCTCCACACCGGCCAGATGGTTACTCACGCAGTCTGGCGCATGTTGCCAGACGACCATCAGCGGTGGACGGTGGATTTATCGAGCAAGCATGGCCGCGCAACGGCCGATGACGAATCAGTGTCCGGCAAGGCGCTTTCATTGACCTACGACTACCGGGATATCTTTTTCCGACTGGCACGGGACCGGAAAGTCAATTTCACCGCCGAGGATCAGTCCCGTTTGTCCGTTGGGCTGCGATTTTAGGGATTTCTTCTTCGGTGTTCAGTGCCTTTTAAAAAGAAAACTTAAACCAGCTTATATCGCGTGCAACTTCCCATAAGCTTCAAGCAGGCGCAGGTGCATATCACACCCTTCCAGTGCCATACCCGGCGCGTGCAGCCCAAAAAAGCGCTGTTCCCCGTTGAGCAGGGCTTGCGCCTGTTGCAGCGTATCCGCGCCATAAAGGTGTTTTAGTGAGTCGCTGTAGGGGGCGGCATCGCCCAGGTTGAGCAGGCTTTCGATGCAGCGGTAAACCTTGCGGCGCTGTTCGTTCAATTGCTCGAAATGGCGTACCCAGTCGCAGCCTTCGCGGATCGCTTCTTCATCGCCGATCGCCAGCGCCAGCAGGGTTTTCAGCTCGCCCACGCGCAAGTCTTTCCAGAATGAGTCGGCATCGGCAGCCAAGCCGATCAGTGCCGCGACCGGTCGCTGGTCGGCAAGACCTAGCTCGATCAGGGTGTCCAGCAGTTCGGCGCATTCGTCATCGTCCAGCTCAGACAGGCGCAGGACAGCGGGGCGGATATCGTTGCCGACGCTGTTGTTTTCCCATTCCAGATCGTCGACCGGATAAATCTCCGACATGCCGGGCACAATGATGCGGCAGGCATAGACGCCCAGATGGGCGAAGTCGGCGATATAGATGTCGCGCTGTTCGGCGTGGATGCGCTCAACCAGCCAGGCATAGTCTTCCTCGGTGGTATTGCTGAAATTCCAGTCACTGAATTCGAAATCCGGGGTGTCGCCGAGGAAGTTCCAGCTGATGATGCCGCTGGAATCGACGAAGTGGATTTCGATATTCGGCGAGCTGGCGATTTCGTCCAGGTCGAAACCCGGTTCGGGGAAGCCGCCCAGTGCGTCCAGCGCACGCCCTTGCAACAGTTCGGTGAGGGAGCGCTCGAGGGCGATTTCGAAGCGCGGGTGGGCGCCGAAGCTGGAGAAGCAGCCCTGGTCGTGCGGGTTGAGCAGGGTCACGTTCATGACCGGATATTGCCCGCCCAGCGAGGCGTCCTTGACCAGGATGCCGAAGCCCGCCTCGCGCAATGCGCGGATGCCCGCCTCTATGCGCGGGTAGCGGGCGATCACCTCGTCCGGTACTTCCGGCAGGCACAACCCTTCGCTGATGATGCGGAATTTTACGTGGCGTTCGAAAATTTCCGACAGCGCCTGGGTGCGCGCCTCGGCGGGGGAGTTGCCCGCCGACATGCCGTTGCTGACGTACAGGTTGCCGATGATGTTGACCGGAAACCAGACACGGATGCCGTCGCGGCTCCGGATGTAGGGCAGGGCGCAAATGCCGGCTTCGGCGTTGCCGGAGTTCAGGTCGACCAGTGTGGCGGCATCGATGGTGCCCTCCGGGTTGTAGAACTGGCGCAGTTCCGGCGTGAGCAGCTCGTCCGGCCAGCCGCCATCGTCGCCCGGCTTGAACCATTGCTCTTGCGGATAATGGGTGAACGCGCGCCGGGCAGTCGCTTCGCCCAGATAATAATGCGACCAGAAGTAGTTGCAGCTCAGGCGCTCGAAAAACTCGCCCAGCGCGCTCGCCAGGGCCGCCAGTTTCGATGCGCCCTTGCCGTTGGTGAACAGCAGCGGGCAGTCGCGATCACGGATATGCACCGACCAGACATTGTCTATTGGATTCAGCCATGAGCGCTCTTCGATATGGAAACCCAGGGCGGCCAGCTTGGCTTGCATGGAACTGATGGAGGATTCCAGCGAGGCATCTTTGCCCGCGATAAAACTTTCTGTGTGCATGTGGGCATCCTGCCGGGAAGGGGGTGGGATTAACTAAATGATTGGCGCAGAGTTTATCTGACACTGATTTTTTCGCGCGGTTCAGGCTACCAGAAGAAGACGGGAAATGAAAACGCCCCGCCGGGGCGGGGCGTTTTCAGCAAGCCGGATTACAGCGGGCGCTTGATGCTGAAGCCGCCGCGGATCTGACCCAAGGTGTAGCCGGTGGCCTTATCGTGGGGGTATTCGGCCTTCAGCGCATCCTTCACATTCTGCGGGATGGTTTCATCCGTGCCGTGGCATTTCAGACACACATCCTGCACCGGGATGGCTTTCATGTAGCGGAAGAATTTGCCCTGTGGTTCGGTGACGACCTCGGCAAATTCCATGTTGGCCGGGTTTTCCTTCTCCATGCGTTTTTCGAAGTCGGCCAGCACTTTCTGCTCCCAGACATCCGGCATGCCCAGCGCAGCGTTGCGCGTCTTCAGGGACTTGCGGCCGACGTTCCAGCCGTTCTTGCGCGAGACTTCGGAGGCGATGGCGGGCGCCACGTCTCGGCACACCTTGATGGCGGCGACCGGGCCGTTGGCCTTCATCTCCTTCTGCATTTCACCGCCCAGTTGCGAGGCGAACTCCTTGACGATCTTGCGGCTTTCTTCCTGGTACTGGGCCATGTCGTCAGCGAAGGCGGGAAGGGCGCTGGTGGCCAGTAGCAGGGTGGTGGAAATGAGCAATTGTTTTTTCATCGTAGTCTCCTGTCGGGGTTTAAACGTGATCATTCGATCATTCTAGCATTTTTCCAGGCAATCCAAATAGATCGCCGGGTCGGGCTGGGTGCGCTGGCGTTGCGCTTGCCAGATCATTTCCGCCAGGCAGTCCATGATCAAATGCTCGGCGTCGTGCGCGCTGCCGGTCTTTTCCAGCAGGCGTCGGTAATGGGCGGCGATGCCGCGCGGCTGGTCGATCGGCAGTTGCTCGCGGATCGCCAAATGCAGGCCCAAGTGCAGGAAGGGGTTGGTTTCGCCGGCATCCGGCAAATAATCGCGCTCGGCATAGCGTTCCGGATTATCGAAAATGGTGTGGTATTCGGGGTGCTGCTGCATCAGGTCGAGCGCGATGGCTTCGAGGTCGGACAGGGGCTGCCGTTCGCGGTATTTTTGCCAGGCATCGAAGAAGAAGCGGCGCGCCTGGTCACGGGTCGGGTTAAACATGGCGGGCTTCCCTGAATAAACCCAGCACGGCGGCGTACTGCAGCAACTGGTTGACGCCGTCCAGCGGCCCGATTTCGCCATTGCCGTAGAAGCCGATCAGCGGCAGGTCCGGGAAGCGCTGCTTGACCAGGTCGAGGTCGCGATCCACCCCGCCGTAAAAATAGGGGCCGCGTCCCATGCAGGGAAACAGCAGGCCGAAATCGGGCGGGGCATCGAGTTCCTGCTGCAAGCGGTCTATCGTCAGGCGCATGTCGCGTTCGGCGGCGAGCGGCTGGCGCACCGCCCAGAACATCTGCTCTCCGGGCGTAAGCCGCGCCGACAGGGTGACCGAGCGATCCTCGGCATTGGCGGAAATAATCGGTGCGAGGCGGAAGCGGCCCTCGGCGATAGCCGTGGCCGGATCGCCGTGGATAATCCCGGCCATCAGCAGGTGCAGGGGGAGGTTATCCTCGCTGCGGAGGTCGAGAGGCAGTTCGCGCGTCAGCACGTTCATGGCAGGTTGCTGCCCGAGTGAGATTACATCGTAGCCGCTGGCCTGGGTGATTACTAGCGGCTCGCTCAGGGCACGGATGCCCTGGGAAACGCGGACGGCGCCGCTTGCACCGGCTAACCGGGTTTCGCAGCGGCCGCTTTCCGCCGTCCTGCCGCCGCACCAAACCTTGAACGGCCCCTGCCCGGTCGCATCTCCCGATACCCCGCCGAAGCGTCGCCCTGGTTCGCTGATCCAGGCGGAGTTGAGGGCATTTGGGGCGGCCAGTGACAGGATCAGGTCGTCCGGCTGCGGTTGTGGCGCGGGGGCCAGGCTGATATCGCCGCCAAATACCATTGCGGCAGCGGCTGGAGCGTCCAGCACCCAGTCCTGATCGGTGAAAATTCCCGCTGCGGAGCAGCCGATAATGCGGGTGCAGTTGCTGGCTCGGGACGCGGCCAGGAGAGCGGACTTGGGGTCGCGGGCGAATTCCGGGGTGAGGAACAGCAGTACGCTGTTGGCGATAGTCAGCCCGGCCTTCCCCATGGCGGCCGCAACGGCTTGGCCGGCAAGCCGTGGTTCGGCGATGGGGGCGGTGGCGAGTCCTGTAGCGATGGTCATTTCAAGTGAGGTTCCATAAACGTCAATATAGTCACGGATTAACACAGATTCCAAGAATTGTATCTGTGTTAATCCGTGCCTAGACAGTTTTATCTGGGTATTCGCACAGGTCGTTAATCAAACAGTGCGGACAGTCCGGCTTGCGCGCCTTGCAGATGTAGCGGCCATGCAAAATCAGCCAGTGGTGCGCATCGTGGCGGAACTCAGGTGCGACGAACTTGAGCAGGTTCTTTTCCACTTCCAGCACGGTCTTGCCCGGCGCGATGCCGATGCGGTTGGCGACGCGGAAGATGTGGGTATCCACGGCTATGGTGGGCTCGCCGAAGGCGGTGTTGAGGATCACGCTGGCGGTCTTGCGCCCGACGCCAGGCAGCTTTTCCAGCGCCTCTCGGTTCTGCGGCACTTCGCCGCCGTGGTTCTCCAGCAGCAGGCGGCAGGTTGCTATCAGGTGCTTGGCCTTGCTCTTGTACAGGCCGATGGATTTGACGTAGGATTCCAGCCCCTCCTGGCCGAGGGCGAGCATCTTCTGCGGCGTATTGGCCACCGGAAACAGTTTGGTGGTGGCGAGGTTGACGCTCTTGTCCGTGGCCTGGGCCGACAGCACCACCGCCACCAGCAGTTCGAAGGGGGTGCGGTAGACCAGTTCAGTGGTGGGATGAGGGTTGGCGGCGCAGAAGCGGGTGAAGATTTCGCGACGTTTGGCGGCATTCATGTGAAAAGTTTAACACGTCAAAAACTACGAATGCCAAAAGCAAACTTGGATATCCGGATTCCATGATTGAAATAAGCTCAAAGCTCGCTATTCTCGATTCTCGAAAGCCGTAGCAAGGTTGATGGATCAACTCCAAAGTCAACTACCGGGAAACTCGAACTTCCGTTGCCGACCCAAGCCAGGCACGTGACATGTGGAAGGCGATTGACCGCTTTCCCTGCCGAGAGGTGGCCGACACCAATGGCCGCTCTACGTTCATCACTGTCGGTAGCAGTATTCAGCGACCGGGGACTTAACGGGGCCTCGCAGAAGCTCGTAGCACTGAAGGCCTCACGGAAAGCAGATGCCTGCTTTGCGAAACCATAATCCAGCGCGTACTATGTGCCATTATCATAATGGTCGCTTTTCCCGAAAGCCGACGTTGAGTTCATCTGAAATAGAGAAAGCCCAGCAGGTTTCCCCACTGGGCTTTCGGATACAGAATCTTTCGATTCTTTATTGTAGCAACGGCTCTCACCCCGGATGAACTACTACAACGATTCCATTATCACGGAGAACGTAATGACAAGCAAGCAAGATAATCTTGGCGCACTGACTTTCGGATTGGACATAGGCATTGCGTCCGTTGGCTGGGCGGTGCTCGGCGAGAGCCGCATCATAGACTTGGGCGTGCGTTGTTTCGACAAGGCTGAAACAGCTAAAGAGGGTGAATCCCTTAACCTTACACGCCGCACAGCACGGCTGCTTCGCCGACGCCTGAGGCGTAGAGCATGGCGGCTCACAAAGTTGGCACGTTTGCTCAAGCGTGAAGGGTTGATTGCAGCTGCCAACCTATTCAAACTCAAAATCGAAAAGAACACTCCTGCCCCCAAATCAGCTTGGCAATTACGAGCTGATGCGCTTGATCGCCAACTGAACGCCGAAGAATGGGCGCGCGTCATTTATCACCTATGCAAGCATCGCGGCTTCCATTGGATCAGCCGCGCTGAAGAGAAAGCTGCGGAAGGCGACAGTAAAGGCGAAGGTGGCAAGGTCAAGAAAGGACTGGCAGGTACAAAAAAACTAATGCAGGAAAAGAATTACCGAACTGCCGCCGAAATGGTGCTGGCCGAATTTCCAGAGGCACAGCGCAACAAGCAAGGCGACTACAGCAAAGCACTATCCCGCATCTTGCTTGGCGACGAGTTGAAGGCACTATTTGAGCATCAGCGCAAACTCGGCAACACCTTTGCCACCGAAAAACAGGAAGCTGCCATCCTCGGCAATGGTGACCGCAAGAGCGGCTTGTTCTGGGCACAAAATCCCGCACTGGCTGGCAGTGATTTGCTGAAAATGCTGGGACATTGCACCTTCGAGAAAACAGAATATCGCGCCCCCAAAGCCAGCTTTACTGCCGAACGCCACGTCTGGCTCACCCGACTCAATAATCTACGCATTGTGGTGGATGGCACGACCCGTTCGTTGAATGAAGTGGAGCGTCGTGTCGCTCTCCCTTTGCCATACGAGCAAGCAGGGGATTTGACCTACAAACAACTACGCGCCAAGCTAACCAAAGCGTGCTGTTTGCCCGAGTCATTCCGTTATACCGGACTGTCATATGCCTGCGGACAAAAAGCCGATGAGAAAACAAAAGACCCCGAAACCGCAGCACTGGTGAAGATTCCCGCTTGGCAAGAATTGCGTAAGACACTCAAAGATGCGGGCTTGGAAGACGAATGGCAAAAGATTTCAACTGATGCGCTAGAAGGCAGACCACAACAACTCGACCAGATTGCCTGGGTGTTGAGCGTCTATAAAGATGATGCCGAGGTAGAAAGCGAGCTACGCAAACTATCCTTGCCTAATGCAGAGCGAATGATGGACGCGCTGCTGGATATACGCTTCGATAAATTCAGCAACCTCTCACTCAAGGCACTGCGTCAAATCGTGCCGTTCATGGAACAAGGCCAGCGTTATGACGAAGCCGTCGTCAACATTCCTGAATACGGCCACCACAGTCAATTGCACAAGGTTGGCGCGGGTGAACATCAATACCTGCCGCCGTTCTACAAAGAACGCGACAAAACCGGACGTATGGTGTTTTGCGATGATATGGACATCCCTCGCAACCCCGTGGTGCTACGCGCGCTCAATCAGGCGCGCAAGGTCGTGAACGCGCTAATCAAGGAATATGGCTCACCGTATGAAGTGCATATCGAAATGGCACGGGATTTATCACGCCCATTCGATGAGCGCAAAAAAGTAAAAACCGCACAGGAAGAGTTTCGCGACCGAAATGAAAAAGACAAAGTGCAGTTCGCGCAAGATTTCAACATCGTGGGCGCAGTCAAAGGCAAAGAGTTCGAGAAGTACCAGCTATATCGTGAACAACAAGGCAAGTGTGCTTACTCCATAGAGCCGATGGATATTCACCGCTTGTTTGAACAGGGCTACGTTGAAATCGACCATGCTTTGCCCTACTCGCGTAGCTTTGACGACAGCAAGAACAACCGAGTTTTGGTACTCGCAAAAGAAAATCGCGACAAGGGCAACCGTACTGCCTACGAATATCTAATCTTATTCCCTGGGGGCGAAAGCGGAGAACGTTGGCGGCAGTTCGTCGCCTTCGTCGAAGGCAACAAAGCCTATCGCCTCGCCAAACGCAGCCGCTTATTGCGCAAGGATTTCGGCGATAAAGAAGCCGAAGATTTCCGCGAGCGCAACCTCAACGACACGCGCTACATCTGCAAATTCTTCAAGAACTACGTCGAGCAATATCTGCAACTGCATACAGACAGTGTGGCAAAAAAATGCGTTGTCCTCAGCGGCCAGATGACCGCCTTCCTGCGTGCCCGATGGGGACTGATCAAAGTGCGCGGCGACAGCGACCGCCACCATGCGCTGGATGCCGCCGTAGTCGCAGCTTGCAGCCACAGCATGGTTAAGCGTTTGTCTGATTACTCACGCCGCAAAGAGTTGGAACAGGTGCGCGAAGGATTTGTGGATAGGGACACGGGCGAGATCATCAATCCAAACATGTTCGATCAGATAGAAAAACACTTCCCTAATCCATGGCCACATTTCCGCGATGAACTCGAAGCACGCCTGAAACTAGATGACCCCGCGCTGTTGCGTGATGTAATGCAACGCCTTGGCCCCTACTCAGAAGACGCTTTACAGTCATTGCGTCCGTTGTTCGTTTCACGCGCACCACAACGTCGCAACAGCGGTGCAGCACACAAAGACACCATTTACGCGCAACCAGAGCGACTTGTCGCACAAGGCGGAGTCACGCAAAAAGTGATGCTCTCCAGCCTGGCCTTGAAAGACCTCGATAAGCTGATCGACCCACACCGCAACGAAAAACTCTATGCAGCCATTCGCACCCGCCTGGAACAACACGGTGGCAAAGGCGACAAGGCTTTCCCATCCAGTAACCCACTGCGCAAACCCGACAGCGAAGGCAATCCCACTGGCCCCATTGTGCGTGGCGTAACGATGGTGATCGACAAGCTTTCCGGCATTCCTATTCGTGGCGGCATCGCCAAAAACGACAGCATGGTGCGGGTGGATGTCTTCACCAAGGCTAACAAATTCCATATCGTGCCTGTGTATGTGCATCACACTGTAGCGAAGGTGCTACCGAATCGGGCGGTTGTGGCGTTCAAAGATGAAGCCGAATGGACACTGATTGACGAGAGCTATGAGTTCTGTTTCTCGCTGCACCCAAATGATTTATTGCAAATACAACAGAAAGGTAAATCCGCAATTCTTGGCTACTACTCAAGCTGCCACCGTGGCACAGGGAATCTCAATCTTTGGGCGCATGACCGCAGCCTGCAAGTTGGTAAAGATGGGATGATTGAAGGGATCGGTGTTAAAACCGCTTTGAGCATCAAGAAATACAACGTAGATGTCCTTGGCAACCGCTATCCCGCCCCGCCTGAGAAACGTCGTGACTTGGCGTAGCGTCGTTATCTCGCGTCCTGCAAAACTGCGACGCGAACAATTCCGCCTTGCCATTGAGCAAGATCAAACAGCGTTCGTGCCATTCGAGGACATCGCGGTGATTGTGCTCAATCACCGCGAAATCACCCTCACCCATCCAGTGCTATCGGCCTGTGGAGAATATGGAATCAGCCTTTTCGCCACAGGCGACACGCACCATCCCAGCGGCGTATTCCTGCCTTTCTTGTCGCACTCGCGCACCACGCGCTGGCTGCGTCTGCAGCTGGATTTGCCGCGCCCTATCACCAAGCAAGCGTGGGCATCCATCATCCGCAAAAAAATCGGCAATCAAGCTGTCTGCCTGCGATTGATTGGGCATGATGGCATGGATCGGCTGGACTCTTACGCACGGCGTGTGCGCTCTGGCGATGTTGGCAATCTGGAAGGTCAAGCCGCAGCGTTTTATTTCGTCCAGCTTTTTGGCAAGGGATTTCACCGCGAGCAAGCTCGCTTCGTCAATGCAGCGCTGGATTATGGCTATGCAGTGTTGCGCGGCACAATTGCACGGGGTTTGGTAGCGCATGGATTGCAGCCTTCCATCGGGCTGTTCCACGCCAGCGAGCAGAATGCCTTCAATCTTGCCGATGACGTGATCGAACCGTTCCGTCCGATAGTTGATTTATTTGTAGCGAAGCACATGTCGCTGGCTGGCGATGAATTAAATCCGCAAGATAAAGCGGCATTGGTCGGGTTGCTCAATGTGGATGTAGGCATGCCACGCGGAAAGATGTCCGTGCTTTCTGCCATCGAACACACGATAGAAAGCCTTGCGAGAGTGTATGACGGCGGCAGCGAAACGCTGCTGGAATTGCCCACGCTCATTGGGCTGGAACAGCATCGCTTAGAGTGCTGAACCATGAGCACGGAGACACGACGATTTATGCGCTTGATTGTGCTCTTTGATTTACCCGTTGTCACCAAGGCCGAACGCCGCGCCTACACTCTGTTCCGCCGCTTCCTAATTAACGACGGCTACGACATGATCCAGTTCTCGGTGTATGGCCGCATTTTGAATGGCAATGATGCGCTGGGAAAACACATGAAGCGACTGATGAACAGTCTGCCACCCGAAGGCTCCGTGCGCTGCCTGACCGTCACCGAAAAGCAATATGCCAGCATGAAACTCTTGGTCGGCCTGCCTCTTTTTCAAGAAAAAGCGTTGAAGGTCAACCAAATGCTGCTATTTTGAAGAGCAATTTTTCAAACAGAACGCCCGCCAGATTGAGGTCTGGCGGGCGTTTGCGTGAGAGCGATTGTAGTTCATCCGGGGTGAGAGAGGGAGCTACAACTCCGCAGTGAAAGACGATTTCTTGTTGCCAATTGTAGTTCATCCGGGGTGAGAGAGGGAGCTACAACGCTTCTGATAGTGGAAATCGCACAGACTGCATTGTAGTTCATCCGGGGTGAGAGAGGGAGCTACAACATGTGACAAATGCTAACAGATATTTATCGTATTGTAGTTCATCCGGGGTGAGAGAGGGAGCTACAACCCACCTACGGCGAAGGTGTAGAGATTGGAGATTGTAGTTCATCCGGGGTGAGAGAGGGAGCTACAACCAATATTTTGGCTGATGTTACCTGCGCTGCATTGTAGTTCATCCGGGGTGAGAGAGGGAGCTACAACACCAATTCCCATTGCCTGCCCAGCAGATAAATTGTAGTTCATCCGGGGTGAGAGAGGGAGCTACAACATAAAAGCAGCCCACGATGCCGGGCTTTGGATTGTAGTTCATCCGGGGTGAGAGAGGGAGCTACAACATTCTAAGGGGTCAATCCAACCCGAACGAGATTGTAGTTCATCCGGGGTGAGAGAGGGAGCTACAACCGCTGCCGAGTGTTGTAGAGCGGAAGTCAAATTGTAGTTCATCCGGGGTGAGAGAGGGAGCTACAACACTTCACCTTGGCAGTTCACTCAGACTGAGATTGTAGTTCATCCGGGGTGAGAGAGGGAGCTACAACAGATTGTACGGCGGGCTGTTGCTGATTATCATTGTAGTTCATCCGGGGTGAGAGAGGGAGCTACAACGGAGGCAAAGCATTGGGCAAAAGGTATTTGATTGTAGTTCATCCGGGGTGAGAGAGGGAGCTACAACACGCCAGTGATCGGTAAAGTGAGGCCAGTCATTGTAGTTCATCCGGGGTGAGAGAGGGAGCTACAACTTAAGTGCCCGCCGTATCTCAACATCGGTAATTGTAGTTCATCCGGGGTGAGAGAGGGAGCTACAACCTATACGGTCACGGGCCAGCCAACCGGCTAATTGTAGTTCATCCGGGGTGAGAGAGGGAGCTACAACGTCTGTAAGGTTTCCACGCCGCGAATATCTATTGTAGTTCATCCGGGGTGAGAGAGGGAGCTACAACATGGATTGCCGAATTGAAAAAGGGAATTATATTGTAGTTCATCCGGGGTGAGAGAGGGAGCTACAACCAATGCAGTGTGGCAAGCTCGCCGGACTCGATTGTAGTTCATCCGGGGTGAGAGAGGGAGCTACAACAGATTCCTCTTGCTTGGCGTTCTGATTGAGATTGTAGTTCATCCGGGGTGAGAGAGGGAGCTACAACAAAACGCTTGCCGGTAACACATGAATTTATATTGTAGTTCATCCGGGGTGAGAGAGGGAGCTACAACTAGTTTCATGCCGCCACCCCCAATTGCTTAATTGTAGTTCATCCGGGGTGAGAGAGGGAGCTACAACAGGGAAAGTCATACAAAGAAAGATTATTTTATTGTAGTTCATCCGGGGTGAGAGAGGGAGCTACAACTCACCACTCTTGATATCCGAAGCGATACCAATTGTAGTTCATCCGGGGTGAGAGAGGGAGCTACAACACATCGCGGGTAAGTGCCGCTGACCTTGGCATTGTAGTTCATCCGGGGTGAGAGAGGGAGCTACAACGTAACGGAGGTCGTGGTGGCGGAAGCCACCATTGTAGTTCATCCGGGGTGAGAGAGGGAGCTACAACATGCAGCGTCAGCGGTCCGCCGTCTGCGCTATTGTAGTTCATCCGGGGTGAGAGAGGGAGCTACAACTGCTTTCCGCATTCATGGCACGCGTCTATTATTGTAGTTCATCCGGGGTGAGAGAGGGAGCTACAACCCACGGACATGCCGGCAGAGATGACCTGCGATTGTAGTTCATCCGGGGTGAGAGAGGGAGCTACAACTTCTCCACTGTTGGCTACCTGGGAGAGCGGATTGTAGTTCATCCGGGGTGAGAGAGGGAGCTACAACGACGAAAAAGCGCGGGTATTCGTGGCTAGAATTGTAGTTCATCCGGGGTGAGAGAGGGAGCTACAACCACGGCTGCTTGCGCCTCTTTCGTCCAATCATTGTAGTTCATCCGGGGTGAGAGAGGGAGCTACAACCCACGGTGTACTTCTTCGCTGCATGGCTTGATTGTAGTTCATCCGGGGTGAGAGAGGGAGCTACAACACTTCCAGTTGCACATGGCAAGTCTGGGAAATTGTAGTTCATCCGGGGTGAGAGAGGGAGCTACAACAGTTCACCGCTGCGTGATTGAATCGTTGTCATTGTAGTTCATCCGGGGTGAGAGAGGGAGCTACAACCTTGACCACGCGATCACCCTTTCCGCTATCATTGTAGTTCATCCGGGGTGAGAGAGGGAGCTGTCACCGCCGGATGTAAATTGATACAGAGCGCCGATTGAAAACTGATACACCGATTTGAGAAGATGGCCGGATTTTGAAAGCGGCCGTGATCACAGACGAGGTGTATGTGGAAATCGAATTATTGAGGAAGCACGGCATGAGCTTGCGCAAGATTGCCGAAGAGGTGGGATGTGCGGTGAACACCGTGCGAAGCCACTTAAAGGCAGATACGCTGCCCAAGTACGAGCGCACCAAATTGCGCGTGACCAAGCTGTCACCGTTTGAAGAATACTTACGGGATCGACAAGCGGCGGCGCGGCCCGCGTGGATACCGGCGACGGTGTTGTTGCGCGAGATCGTGGCGCTGGGCTATCCCGGAAGCCACAGCCAGCTACGCGCCTATATGCACGGTCTCAAGCCAACCTTGCCGGTGGATCCGGTCGTGCGGTTCGAGACGGCGCCGGGCGAGCAGATGCAAGTCGACTGGGTCGAGTTTCGCAAAGGCAAAAACCCGCTATACGCCTTCTGTGCGACGCTGGGCTTCAGCCGGGTGAGCTTTGTCGAGTTCGTCACCGACATGAAAGTGGAGACGTTGATCGCGTGCCACCAGCACGCCTTCGATGCGTTTGGCGGCATCACCCAGCGCGTCCTGTACGACAACATGAAGACCGTGGTGATCGAGCGCGATGCCGCTGGTGAAGGCGCGCATCGCTTCCACGCCGGGTTTCTCGATTACGCCCGCCACTGCGGCTTCGTGATCAAGCTGTGTCGTCCGTATCGGGCCAAGACCAAGGGCAAGGTCGAGCGCTTCAACGGCTACTTGCGGCGCTCGTTTTACGTGCCGCTGGTGGCGCAGCTCAAACAGGCCGGGCTGACACTGGATGCGGTCACTGCCAATGCCCAGGTACGTCGCTGGCTCAAAGACATCGCCAATGAACGCGTCCATGGTACGACGCAAGTTCGCCCCGCTCAACGCTTGCAAGAAGAAGGTCTGCAACCGATACCCAGCCCCTGGCGTGGCGACATTCGTGCGGCACGTCCCCAGAGTGAGGAGACTGCCCAGCTTATGGAACGGCCAGTGGTGGTCATCGAGCGGATTGCACAGGTGTCACCTGCGCAACACCCGCTGGCGGTGTACGAGCAGCTACTTGATCAAATCCGCGATGAGCAGGGGGTGGCCGCATGAACCTCCAACACGAAAGAATGCTGACGCTATGCGAGACGCTCAACCTCCCATTCGTGGCGCAGGCGTACCCGGCGGCCGCACAGGATGCCGCGCAGCAGGAAACGGCCTATAGCGACTTCCTGGAGGGGTTGCTCAAGGCCGAGGCGGCGGGACGCAACGTGAGAAAGCAAACCATGCTCACACGCCTGGCCGGCTTTCCGGCGATCAAGACGCTGGACGAATTCGACTATGAGTTTGCCCAAGGCGTGAAGCGGAGCCAGATCGAGGAGCTGGCCGGACTGGGCTTTGTGGAGCGCAATGAGAATGTGGTGCTCGTCGGTCCCTCGGGCGTGGGCAAGACGCACTTGGCGATTGCCTTGGGTTACCGGGCGGCGCAGGCCGGCATCAGGACGCGCTTTACCACTGCCGCCGATCTTTTACTGACACTGATCACCGCGCACACTCAGAATCAGCTGAAGAGCGTCATGCATCGGGCCATCAACAGCTATCGCCTGCTCATCATTGACGAAATCGGGTACCTACCGATGAACCGCGAGCAGGCCAACCTGTTCTTCCAGGTCATCGCGGCCCGCTACGAAAAAGGCAGCTTGATCGTCACCAGCAACCTGCCCTTCGGCCAATGGGATGCGACCTTCGCTCAGGATGCCACGCTGACTGCTGCGCTTCTCGACCGCTTGCTGCACCACGCACGCATCGTGCCGATTGCCGGCGAGAGCTACCGCCTCAAAAATCAGCGCATGGCGGGAATGGTAAAAAGTAAGCGGGAGACCGCTCCGGCCGTATAAACGGTATGCAAATGTAATGGGGGTGTATCAGATTTAAATCGGCGTTCGCTGCAAAAGTGTGTCAGTTTTAAATCGGCGTTGACAGGAGCTACAACCTGATAAGAACAATCACGTGATAGACGCGAATTGTAGTTCATCCGGGGTGAGAGAGGGAGCTACAACGCAATATCGGTTGTTGTCCCATCGACCGCAATTGTAGTTCATCCGGGGTGAGAGAGGGAGCTACAACACGCAGTGATTGGAGCCGCAGTAGCCTGACATTGTAGTTCATCCGGGGTGAGAGAGGGAGCTACAACGCAATATCGGTTGTTGTCCCATCGACCGCAATTGTAGTTCATCCGGGGTGAGAGAGGGAGCTACAACCCTATTGCTCCCGCCCCTGTAAGCGTATTTATTGTAGTTCATCCGGGGTGAGAGAGGGAGCTACAACAAATGCTCAAGTTTGGTGTTACCGGGTTCAATTGTAGTTCATCCGGGGTGAGAGAGGGAGCTACAACTCATTGGGCGGCGGCGCGTTGCTGGCCGGAATTGTAGTTCATCCGGGGTGAGAGAGGGAGCTACAACTGTCAACGTGGCGCAGACGTTGGAGTGGCGATTGTAGTTCATCCGGGGTGAGAGAGGGAGCTACAACAGGCATGACCGCGGATTCCAGCTGGATGACATTGTAGTTCATCCGGGGTGAGAGAGGGAGCTACAACGCGACTTCTGGACTCCACCCCACATCTTTGATTGTAGTTCATCCGGGGTGAGAGAGGGAGCTACAACAGGATCAGGACGCGCACGAGGCGCTGGAGGATTGTAGTTCATCCGGGGTGAGAGAGGGAGCTACAACTGATATTTGCGTTACCTGATACTGCTGTACATTGTAGTTCATCCGGGGTGAGAGAGGGAGCTACAACAAGCAGGAAGAGGCAAATGCGCTTCTGGGGATTGTAGTTCATCCGGGGTGAGAGAGGGAGCTACAACGGCTTCTGGAACCAGGCGGCGCAGGTGGAGATTGTAGTTCATCCGGGGTGAGAGAGGGAGCTCTCCGCTGTCGCAGACGATCCCCATAAAGGGGCCTTCTGTCTGCATCCTCTGCGGTTCAATAGCTTTTCCTGGTTAGCACCCTTTACGCTGTTGCCGCAGAAGGCTGGAGCTCGGCGGCCTTCTGCGGCAGCACCTTCTTGCTGGCACGCTGATCAATCCAGTTCTTGCCGGCAATCAACAGGCCCAAGCCGAGGAAGGCGCCGGGCGGCAGAATGGCGAGCAGAAAGCCCTGGTAGTCTGGGAACACGGTGATGACCAGCCCCTTGGCCGATTCGCCCAGCGCCAGATCGATGCCGGAAAATAGCGTGCCCTTGCCGAATATTTCGCGCATTGCCCCTAGAGCGCCGAGGGTGAGGGTGAGGCCGAAGCCGACCATGAAACCGTCTACCATCGAAGGCATCACCGGGTTTTTCGAGGCGAAAGCTTCGGCGCGTCCAAGCACGTTGCAGTTGACCACGATCAGCGGCACGAAAATGCCCAGCACCAGGTACAGCGGTTGCATGTATGCATTCATCACCAGCTGGATAATGGTCACCAGCACGGCGATGATCAGGATGAAAACGGGAATGCGGATTTCGTTCGGCACCCAGCTCCGCACCACCGACACCGCTCCGTTGCTGCAGGCCATCACCAGCGCCGTGGCTAGCCCCAGGCTGATGCCGTTGACCACTGTGGCGCTAACTGCCAGCAGGGGGCACAGGCCAAGCAGGGTGACGATGCCGGCATTGTTCTTCCAGATGCCGTTCCAGATGATTTCCTTGTAGCTGATGGTGTCGGTACTCATTTTGCCTGCTCCTCGGTTTCTGCCGGCAGGGAGAAAATCCTGTCCTGGTTGGCAGCAAAGTAGGTCAGCGACCTGTGGACGGCCCTCACCACAGCGCGCGGAGTGACCGTGGCGCCCGCCATGTGCTCGAATTTGCCACCGTCCTTCTTCACTTTCCAGTCCTGATCTGCATATTTCGACAGCGATTTTCCCTCGAATATCCTGATCCAGCTGTTTTTTGCGATTTCGATATAGTCACCCAGGCCGGGGGTTTCGTTGTGAGTCACCACGCGCACGCCGGAAACTTCTCCATCCGCCTTGATCGCGACGATCATCCGGATCTTGCCGCTATAGCCGTCAGGGGCAATCACTTCCAGCACCGCGGCGGAAGGCTTGCCTTCCTTGACGGCGCGATAGACCGGAGTGGGCTCACTGTTGCCGAGTTCCCCGGCGGGTGGAAGCAGCGCGGCGTCCTTCAATAAATCGTTGTCGTATAGCGTGGCCGGCAGGATCTGGCCGATCAGGGCGAGTTTGGCTTGTTTCTCGGTTTCGGCAATGATCGGACGAGTGACCAGATAGGTGGCGGCAAGCAGCGCCGTGCCGACGACCGCGAAGGCGGTGAGGATACCGGCGGAGGCGGAGGCGTGGCGAAGGATGCTGGTGCTCATGGTGTCATTCCGGTTTGGTGCCGTGGCCGTAAACCCGTGGCTGGGTGTAGGCGTCGATCAGCGGCACGGCCGCGTTCATGATCAGGACGGCGAACGCGATACCGTCCGGGTAGCCGCCGAAGACACGGATCACGTACACAAGGAAGCCGGCGCTGGCGCCGAAAATCAGCTTGCCGAGTGGCGTGGTCGGGCTGGTGACGTAGTCGGTGGCAATAAAGAATGCACCCAGCATGGCGCCGCCGGTGAAAAGGTGAAACATCGGTGAGGCGTAGCGGCTGGGGTCGATGCCGTTGAACAGCGCGGCGACCAGAGCCAGGGTGACAAGGAAGGAAACCGGGGTGTGCCAGGTAATGATGCGCTGCTGCAGCAGGAACAGGCCACCGAGCAGGTACATGGCGGCGACGATTTCACCGCCCTTGCCGCCGAAATTACCGAAGATCGGCATGTTCTTCACTTCGCTAACGGTGTGCTGCAGGTTCAGCTGGGTCTTCAGGGTGTCTAGCGGGGTGGCCATGGTCACTGCGTCGAGATTGACGCCTTGCAGCGTGCCGCTGAAATAGTACTGCAGCGCTTCGGAGAATCCGACCGGGTGCTGCGTCAGCAGCAGCGGCGCCGTCCATTGGGTCATGTAGGAGGGGAAGGAGATCATCAGTACGGCGAAGCCCACCATCGCCGGATTGAACAGGTTGTTGCCGAGGCCGCCGTAAAGGTGCTTGGCGACGATGATTGCGAAGGCGGTGCCGACCACGATCAGCCACCATGGCGCCAGTGGCGGGATGGACAGCGCCAGCAGCCAGGCAGTGAGTATGGCGCTGCCGTCGGTCAGGAAATGCTTCACCGGATAGTTGCGCAGTTGCAGCATCGCCGCTTCGGCCACCAAGGCCGTGACGCTTGCCAGGGCGAGGCTGATCAGGATGCCGGGGCCGAAGAAGAAATAATAGGCGGCGATCGCCGGCAGCAGGGCCAACAGCACCAGCAGCATGATGGTGCGGACGCTGCTGCCGGGGGTAAGGACGTGGGGTGAGCTCATGAGGGTTCCGTGTTGTTTTCTGGCGCGGCCGACTGTTCTGAGGGCGGGTTGGCGGCGGCGGCAGCGGCCTCGGCTTTCTTCGCCTTGGCGCGTTCCACGGCGGCCTGAATGGCTGCCTGCTTTGCCGCAGCGACGGGATCTTCGATCCCGCTGGCAGCGGCCGCGGCTTTTGCCGCTGCGGCTGCAGCCGCCTTCTCGGCCATGCGGGCCGCTTTTTCTGCTTTCTCGCGTTCTTCACGCATCTGCTTGAACTCGAAGCGTTGCCGGGCCTGCTCCGCCGCCATCTTTTCCCGGTCCTGCGTGGCAATTTCGCTCTTGGCATAGCGGAAATAGGAGACCAGCGGGATATGGCTGGGGCAGACATAATCGCAGCAGCCGCATTCGATGCAGTCAAACAGGTTGTAGGCGCGTGCCTTGTCGAAATTCTTGCTTTGCGAGAACCAGAAAAGTTCTTGCGGCTGGAGGTCGCATGGGCAGGCTTGGGCGCACTGGACGCAGCGGATGCACGGCATGGCCGCTGGTTTGGGCGGGAACAGCGCGGGCGAAGCGGCGATCACGCAGTTGATCGCCTTGGTCAGGGGGGCGCCGAGATTGGTCAGATCGAAGCCCATCATCGGCCCGCCGATGATGTAGTGGCTGGTGTCGGCCCTGGCGCCGCCTGCCAGCTGAATGAGTTCACGTAGCGGGGTGCCGATCCGCGCCTCGAAATTCTGCGGTCTGGCGACATTGCCGGTGATCGTGACTATGCGCGAGATCACCGGTTCGCCGTGGTTGACGGCGCGGTGGATGGTATAGGCGGTGCCGGTATTGGAACAGGTGACGCCGATATTGATCGGGCGTTGGCCGCTCGGCACTTCCTTGCCCGTGAGCAGCTTGATCAGCTGCTTTTCGCCGCCGCTGGGATAAAGGACGGGTACCGTGACCACTTTAAAGCTGGTGCCCTGGCAAGCAGCTTGCATCGCCGCGATGGCCTCGGGCTTGTTGTCCTCGATGCCGATCAGGACTTCTTCCGGCTGCATCAGGTGCGCCATGATTTCGATGCCCGCCACGATTTCGGCTGCGCGTTCGCGCATCAGCAGGTCGTCGGAGGTGATCCAGGGTTCGCACTCGGCGCCGTTCAGGACCAGGGTCTTGATCTTCTGCTGGCCGGGATTGAGTTTGACGTAGGTGGGGAACACTGCGCCGCCCAAGCCGACGATGCCGGCATCGCGCAGCAGGGCGCGCACCGCATCGGGGTCGGCAGTTCGGTAATCCAGCGGCTGGCGCTCTATCCAGCGATCCTCGCCATCCGCCTCGATGGTGATGCACAGGTCCGGCAGGAAGGAAGGGTGGGGCACGGCGTGGTTTTCTATGGCGCTGACTGTGCCTGAAGTCGGCGCGTGAACGGCCGCAGAGATGAAACCGTCAGCAGCGCCGATCATCTGCCCTTTCAGCACAGGGTCGCCGACTTTGACGATCGGCGTAGCCGGGTTGCCGATGTGCTGGCGCAGCGGCACGATCAAGCGCTGCGGCAGCGGCGTGGCGCCGATCGGCAGGCGGCTCGATTCTGTCTTGTGCTCGGGCGGATGTACGCCGCCGTGGAATTTGTGGAGCGTTTTCATGCCGCTTTCTTCAATTCAAAGACCGGGTACTGCCATTTCCAGGTGGCGACGTTTTCCTGCACCGGGATCATCGAGATGCAGTCCACCGGGCAGGCCGGCACGCACAGTTCGCAACCGGTGCATGGGTCGGCCAGGATGGTGTGCATCTGCTTTGTCGTGCCGACGATGGCATCTACCGGGCAGACCTTGATGCAGGCGGTACAGCCGATGCAGGTATTTTCATCGATGAAAGCGACCATCTTGGGTTTGGGGCCGACGCCCTCGTTACCGCCAACCGGCTTGAATTCCACGCCGAGCAGCTCGGCCAGATTTTTTGCCACGTTGTCGCCGCCGGGAACGCACAAGTTGGGCTCGGCCTGGCCTGCGGCAACCGCTTCGGCATAAGGGCGGCAACCGGCAAAACCGCATTGCCCGCACTGGGTCTGCGGCAGGGTGGCTTCAACTTTTTCGACCAGGGGGTTGCCCTCGACCTTGAATTTGATCGAGGCGAAACCGAGTACGGCGCCCAGAATGACGCCGAGGAGAATCATGACCAGAATGGCGCTTAACATGACCGGCTCATCAGCAAAAAATCAGTGCACGGGTGGCGCGGGAAATCCGGGATTCCCATTATTTCACCAGTCCGGCAAAACCCATGAACGCCAGGCTCAACAGTCCGGCGGTAACCATCGCGATGGCAGAGCCACGGAAAGGTGCCGGGATGGCGGCACCTTCCAGACGTTCGCGCATGGCGGCAAACAACGCCAGCACCAGTGCGAAACCGACCGCACCACCGAAGCCGTAAACCAGGGATTCGATGAAATTGTGATTTTCCTGCACATTCAGCAGGGGGATGCCGAGCACTGCGCAGTTGGTGGTGATCAGCGGCAGGTAGATGCCCAGCGTCTGGTACAGCACCGGGCTGGACTTGCGGATGAACATCTCGGTGAACTGGACGATGGCCGCAATCACCACGATGAAGGACAGGGTGCGCAGATAGCTGAGGTCGTTGGGGATCAGAAGGTGGTGATCCACCAGGTAGCTCATGCCGGAGGCCAAGGTGAGGACGAAGGCGGTCGCCGCGCCCATGCCGACGGCGGCGCTCAGCTTCTTGGATACCCCCATGAAAGGGCACAGGCCAAGTATTTTGACCAGCACGATGTTGTTGACGAGCACCGTGCCGAGCATTATCAAGAGGTAATGTTCCATCGTCGTCAGGCCGCCTCAATGTTCGCTATGACGGAATTATCAGCCATTAAATCCCCTACTTGCAACTCGCACAAATATCGGACTTCAAGATATATAACTCTTGTATAAGATGGCATTTTTATAAATTCATGCAATAAAAATTGCTGCCGGCAATGTCGCCCGTCTGGTGGGGCGCTACCCCAAGGCTGCATCAGGGCTTATGCAGGAATAGCCGAGATCGGCAGCCAGGCCGGCATGGGTCACCTGTCCAAGGTGGAGGTTGAGCCCCTTGCGCAGCCCGGCATCCGCTTTCAGCGCCTCCTTCCATCCCTTGCCGGCAAGCACCAGCACGTAGGGCAGGGTGGCGTTGGTCAGCGCCTGGGTGGCGGTGCGCGCACAGGCTGCCGGCATGTTGGCAACGCAGTAATGCACTATGCCTTCCTCGATGTAAGTGGGGCTGGAATGCGTCGTGGGGCGGGAGGTTTCGGCACAGCCGCCCTGATCGATCGCCACGTCAACCAGCACCGAGCCCGGTTTCATCTGTTGGACGAGGGCGCGGCTGATAAGTTTCGGCGCACGCTTGCCGGGGAGTAGTACCGAGCCGACGATCAGGTCGGCCTCGCACACCAGTTCCTCGATCGCATGCGCCTCGGAATAGCGGGTCTTGAGGCGGGCGCCGAATATGTCGTCGAGATGGCGTAGCCGCGGCAGGCTGATGTCCATGAGGGTGACATCGGCGCCTAGTCCCAGCGCCATCCTGGCGGCATGGGTGCCGACTGTGCCGGCGCCGAGGATCAACACTTTTCCGGGCGCTACGCCGGGGACTCCGCCGAGCAATACGCCGCGGCCCCCGGTGGACAGTTGCAGCGCGGTGGCGCCGGCCTGGATGGCGATCCTGCCGGCCACTTCCGACATCGGTGTGAGCAGGGGCAAAGACCCTGCCGCGTCGGTGACGGTTTCGTAGGCGATGGCGACGATTTTGCTTTCCAGCAGGCGGCTGGTGAGCGCCGGGTCGGCGGCCAGATGCAGATAGGTAAACAGCACCTGTTCTTCGCGGAGCAGCGGAATCTCGCCGGGTTGGGGTTCCTTGACCTTGACGATCAGCGGGCAGGCGTAGGTTTCGGATGGCGTGCCGACTATCCTGGCGCCTGCGGCCAGGTAGAGTTCGTCGCTAAAACCGATGCGCTCGCCGGCGCGGGTTTCCACCCACACCTCGTGGCCGGCGTTAGTCAGGGCGCGCACCCCGGCCGGAGTGATGCCGACACGGTATTCGTGGTTCTTGATTTCCTTGGGGACGCCGATCAGCATGGCGCGCTCACATCAACTTGCCGGGCATGCGCGCAGCATTGTCGATTTCCGTGACGCATTCCGCAATCAGTTCCGGGCCGCGGTAGATAAAGCCGGAGTAGAACTGCACCAGGCTGGCGCCAAGCTGAATCTTTTCTGCGGCATCGAGCCCGCTCATGATGCCGCCAACCCCGATAATCGGGATTTTTCCCTGCAGGGCGATGGAGAGCTGCTTGATCACCGCGTTGGATTTCCGGCGCACCGGTGCTCCGGAGAGACCGCCGGTTTCCTCGGCGTGCGGCAGGCCTTCCACGCCTTCGCGGCCGATGGTGGTATTGGTGGCAATCACGCCGTCGATCTGATATTTGAGCAGCAGGTCGGCAATCGTGATGATCTGCTCGGTGTCGAGGTCGGGCGCGATTTTGAGCGCCAGCGGCACGACCTTGCCGTGTTGCTCGGCGAGCACCTTCTGTTCGGCCTTCAGCGCGGCAAGCAGATTTTCCAGCTCGTTCGACTGCTGCAACTGGCGCAGGTTCTTGGTGTTGGGCGACGAAATGTTGACAGCGACGTAGCTGGCGTAGGGGTAGACCTTGCGCAAACAGATCAGGTAATCGTCAACGGCCTTTTCGATCGGGGTGTCGAAGTTCTTGCCGATGTTGATGCCAAGGATGCCCTGGTAGCGGCTGCGTTTGACGCTGCTGACCAGATAGTCGACCCCCTTGTTGTTGAAGCCCATGCGGTTGATGATCGCTTCCGCCTTCGGCAGCCGGAACAGGCGCGGCTTGGGGTTGCCGGGCTGGGGGCGGGGCGTGACCGTGCCGATCTCGATGAAGCCGAAGCCGAGCGCGCCGAGCGCGTCGATGTAGTCGCCGTTCTTGTCCAGCCCGGCGGCCAGACCGACCGGGTTGGGGAAGGTCAACCCCATTACGGTGCGGGGCGTTGTTTTGATGCGCGGCGCGAGCAGGCACAGCAGGCCCAGCCGGTGGGCATCCCTGATTGCGCGCATGCCGAGGCCGTGGGCGGTTTCGGCGTCGAGGCTGAAAAATATGGAGCGGATGAATGAGTACATGCGGGTATTTTACCTCCTAACCTGCAACAAGGGGCAAGCAAGACGCTAGAATGGGTTGGGTAAGGATACTGCAAGGAGAAGGCGATGTTGAAGAAGCTGATAGTGATGCTGTTGCTATCGATGCTGGCCACGGCAGCGCTGGCGGATTATCCGCTCAGTATCATCCCGCTCAAGCACCGCTCCGCCGAGTAGCTGATCCCAGTGATCCGTCCCATGCTGGGCCCGGGGGAAAGCGTTGGCGGCGGGCAATACCAGCTGTTCGTACGCGCTTCTGACAAGGGTCTGCGCGACATTGAACGGCTATTGGCCGAACTCGACCGGGCGCGGAAAAACCTGAGAATCACTTTGCAGCAGGACGTCGCCCGCAGTGGCGGCTGCTCATCCCAATGTGTGTCAGGTGTAGGAAGGGCGGGGGACGTGCGCATTATCCTGCCGGGGAATGCCTCTTCCGACAACAGCGCCCTGGTGATCGGCGGCGGGCAGGAAGACAGCCTGCGCTACCGAATTACCCGCAGCGCCGGGTCGACTCAGGATAACACCAGCCAGTTCATCAACGTGCTGGAAGGCGCGCCCGCCTTCATCCGTGTCACCTACGGGCAGGACACGCAGTTTCTCAACGTCACCACCGGCTTCGATGTTCTGCCGCACCTCAACGGCGACCGGGTGGAACTGGAAATCGCGTCGCGCTTGTCGTTCGTCGGCAACCAGGGCATTCAGGATGTGCGCTTTCAGGATTTTTCCACCACTGTGAGCGCCAGGCTGGGGGAATGGGTGGAGCTGGGCAGGAAAACGCCAGCCGCGATGAAGTCAGCCGCGCTATTCTGGAGACGGCTTCGGCCCAGTCGGGGGAGCAGCGGGTGGTGAGGCTGAGAATGGAAGAGAGCAGCAGGTAGCTTGTCCTGCCGCATCTTGTGAGACGAGTGGTTTCATCGCACTGGCTGTCCAGGCAACAGCTCTCAAGTTCAGCCTTCCGACGCTTCTTCCTCACCCTCGGTTTTGGCCTTGCGCCGTACCGTTTTCGGGTCGCACGTGATGGGGCGGTAGATTTCGACCCGGTCGCCGTCCGCGAGCGTGGCGTCGAGCTTGGCGAGCTTGCCGAAGATGCCGACTTTCTGCTGTTCCAGGTCGATTTCGGGAAACTGCTGGCGGATGCCCGAACGCTCGATGGCGTCCACTATGGTGGCGCCATCGGGCACTTCGACGGTAAGCCAGGCTTGGCGGCTAGTGCTGGCGTAGGCGATGCCGATTTTCATGGTTTCTTCCTTACGCGGCGACGCTGTGAGCGCCGCCCATCTGGATGGCTTTGCCGGCGCGCAGGTCGATCATGCGCTTGGCCACCACCAGGAAGCCGGTGACCAGGAAGCCGCCCGGCGGCAGGATCATCATCAGTACGCCCATGTCCGCCGGCATCAGGCGCATTTCCATGACCTTGAAGGCCGGACCCATGAGCAGCGAGGCGTCGGCAAACAGGGTGCCCGCTCCGAAAATCTCGCGCACCGCGCCGATGGCGGTGAGCGCAAAGGTGAAGCCGATGCCCATGAACAGGCCGTCGAGGAACGACGGCAGCACCGGCTCCTTGGCGGCGAAGGACTCCAGGCGGGCGAGCGGCAGGCAGTTGGAGACGATGAGCGGGATGAACAGGCCCAGCACCTTGTACAGCTCGTGCATCCAGGCGTTCATGCACAGGTCCACCAGCGTCACCATGGCGGCGACGATCAGGATGTAGACCGGGATGCGCACTTCCTGCGTGATCTGGTTGCGGAAGGTGGCCACCAGCAGGCTGGAAGCGGCCATCACCACCGCCGTCGCCAGCCCCATGCCGAGGCCGTTGGTGGCGGTAGTGGTCATGGCCATCGTCGGGCACATGCCGAGCAGCATGCTGAATACGCCGTTGTTGTCCCACAGGCCGTCGCGGGCGATGGTTTTGTATTGAGTTGCCATTAGTTTACCTCCGTCATTTGCGCCTTATGGGCGGCGAAGAATGCGAGTCCCTCATGGACGGCCTTGACTACGCCGCGCGGAGTGATGGTGGCGCCGGCGAACTGGTCGAACTGGCCGCCGTCCTTCTTCACTTTCCACTTCTCCGGCAGCGGGTTGCTGAGCGAAAGGCCGGTGAAGCGCAAAATCCAGTCGCCTTTCTTTTCCTCGATCTTGTCGCCCAGGCCCGGCGTCTCGTGATGCGCCAGCACGCGCACGCCGAGGATGTTGCCGGCGGCATCCACGCCCATCATCAACTTGATCGCGCCGGCATAGCCCGAGCCTTGGATTTCGTAGGCCACGCCGGCCACCTTGCCGTCCTTGCGGGCGAGGTAGACGGTGATCTCCTTGCCACTGGCGTCTTTCATGGCGAGAGTATCAGCCACCAGATTGTTGTCGTGGATGCGGTCGGGGATCACCTGCGCGAGCGAGTTCTGCCGGTCTTCCAGGGCACGCGCGGCGATGTCCGCGGCGGTGAGCTTGTCGGTGACGGCGAGCAGCAGCCCGAAGCCCAAGCAGAAGGCGCCCAGGATGAGGCCGTGAGTGTAAGTGCGGGTTGTCATTTCGCCCCCTCTTCAGCGGTATGGTAAATGACGCTTTCTGTATGTCGGGGGCCGAAGCCAATCGCGGTCGGTCGCATCCCGGCTGCGCCGTGAACCTGCTTCCTGCTCATGTCTTCTCCTGCGCCAGCGGCAGCGGTTCGCCCTTGAGGGTGCGGCCGAAGGCGCGCGGACGGGTGTATTGGTCGATGATCGGGGTGAGCGAATTCATCAGCAGCACGGCGAAGGCCATGCCCTCGGGATAGCCGGCGTAGGTGCGGATGGTCCAGGTGAGCAGGCCGCAGCCGATGCCGAACACCAGCTGGCCCTTCCTGGAGACCGGCGAAGTGACGTAATCGGTGCAGATGAAGAAGGCGCCGAGGAAAGTGGCGCCCGACATCAAGTGGAACAGGCCATCGGTATAGCGTGCCGGATCGATGGCGTGGAACAGCGTGCCCATCAGGAACAGCGCGCCCATCACGCCGAGCGGAATGTGCCAGGAGATGATGCGCCGCGCCATCAGGAACAGGCCGCCGGCCAGGATCAGCACCGCCGAGGTCTCGCCCATGCTGCCGGCGCGCGTGCCTAGCGCCAGGTCCATCAGGTCGGGCACGTGCGCCATCGACTGCATGACCGGGATGCCGCGCGACAGCTCGGTCTTGACGTAGCCCAGCGCGGAGGCCGCGCTCACAGAATCAGGCAGCTGGCCGCCGAAGGTGATGGCGATGGCGTCGGCCAGGCCGGGTGCATGGGCCGAGAACAGCGGGTGCGGCATCACCCAGGCGGTCATCACCAGCGGGAACGACACCAGCAGGGCGACGCGCGCCACCATGGCGGGGTTGAACATATTCTGGCCGATGCCGCCGAAGGTGTGCTTGGCGAGGCCGATGGCGAATACCGCGCCGAGCACGCCAGTCCACCACGGCGCCCAGGGCGGCAGGCTCATCGCCAGCAGCCAGCCGGTGAGCGCGGCCGAGTAGTCGGAAAGCGCCGCTTTCATCGGCTGGCCGGCCAGCGCCAGGCAGATGGCCTCGGCCGCCACGCAGGAGCCGACGGTGACGGTGAACAGCAGGATCGCCGGCCAGCCGAACAGGTAAAGGTTGTAGGCGGTGGCCGGCATGAGCGCCAGCAGCACCGTGAACATGGTTTTTTGAACGCTGCTGACCTGGTGGGTAAACGGCCCGCTCTGGTTGATGGCTAGGAGGGTCATGCGGGGGTCTCGTCCTTTTCTTTGGCAGCTTCTTTGGCGGCGGCTGCCGCGGCTGCCTGGGCTTTCTTGGCGGCCAGAGCGGCGGCTTTGTCCGCGGCAGCTTTTTCCACGCGCAGGGTGTGCGCCTCAGCCAGAATCCGGGTCTGGTCGTTCTTGCGCCGTTCGCGCTCCTGGGCGTTGATCATGCCCTTGGCGTAGTTGAAATAGTGCACCAGCGGAATGTGCGACGGGCAGATCCACGAGCAGCTGCCGCACGAGACGCAGTCCATCACGCCCAGCCTTGCGGCGACCTCGAAATTGTCCTTGCGGATGAAGGCGGCCATTTCCACCGGCACCAGGCCGCACGGGCAGATCGTCACGCAGCTGCCGCAGCGGATGCAGGCGCTGGCCGGCTGCTGGTTGATCTCTCCGGCGGTGAGCGCCAGGATGCCCGACATGCCCTTGACCACCGGCACGTCCAGGCCGGGCAGGGGCTGGCCCATCATCGGCCCGCCGTTGACCAGGGTCGCAGGTTCGCTAGCGAAGCCGCCGCAGAAGGCGATCAGGTCAGCTACCCGGGTGCCGATCGGCGCCTCGATATTGTTCGGTTCGCGCACCGCGCCGCCACTCACCGTCACCACGCGGGAGAGGAGCGGGCGGCCGAAGCGCACGGCATGGTGCACGGCGCGGGCGGTGGCGACGTTGTGCACCACCACGCCGATGTCGGCGGTGAGCTTCTTCGCCGGCGTTTCGCGCCCGGTGATGGCCTGCACCAGATGGCGCTCGGAGCCCATCGGATACTGTACCGGCACGCCCGCGACCTGAATATCAGAAAAGGCTGCGGCGATCCGGGTCATGGCCTCGATCGCCTGGGGCTTGTTCTGTTCGATGGCGATTACCACCCTGGGCACGCCCAGCGCATGGGCCATGATGCGCGCGCCGTCGATGATCTCGTCGGCGTGCTCGCGCATTACCCGGTCGTCGCAGGTCAGGTAGGGTTCGCATTCGGCGCCGTTGAGCAGCAGGATTTCCAGCTTCTTCTGGGTGCCGAGGCTCAGTTTGATTGCCGAGGGGAAGGCTGCGCCGCCCATGCCGACGATGCCCGAAGCGGCGACGCGCTCGTTGATGGTGTAGGTGTCCGCGGCAAAGGGGTCGGCGATGGGTTCGGGGAGTTCGGCCCATTCGTCCTTGCCGTCGGGTTCGAGGATGATGGTGGTCTGCGCCAGCCCGGAGGGGTGGGGCGCGGAGATTGCGGTGATGGCCTGGATGCGGCCCGAGGTAGGCGCGTGCTGGGGAGCCGACACCGCGCCGCTGCTACGTGCGATCATCTGCCCTTTTTTGACCAAGTCGCCCTCGTTCACCAGCACTTCGGCCGGCGCGCCAATGTGCTGCTGCAGGGGAATGTAGAGTTCGGCCGGCAGGGGCAGGGCGACGATGGCCTTCTCACTGCTCAGTTCCTTGCGGTAGTCGGGATGGATGCCGCCGCGGATGGGGAAAAGCTTCATCTTCAATCTGCTCCTTTAACCTAACGGCAATTGCTTAACCGCAGAGGCGCGGAGACGCAGAGAAAGGAATGGGTAACAACAATTTTCTGCCTCTCCAAATGGGTGAGGTCGTGCAATGCTATAACTCATTGTTTTTCCTCGGCGCCTCTGCGTCTCTGCGGTTCAGTTGAGTTTTTAATGTTTAATGCACGGCATGCTGGGCTTCAGGCTTGGGCCAGTGCCAGCTGCCTAGCGTCACCGGGATCGGGCGCATTTCGATCGCGTCGGTGGGGCATACCTTGACGCATTTGGCGCAGCCGTGGCAGACATCGGCGATCACCGAATGCATCAGCTTGTTGGCGCCCATGATGGCGTCCACCGAGCATTCCTTGATGCAGCGCGTGCAGCCGATGCAGAGTTCCTCGATGATGACGGCGTATTCCGGCCCTTTTTCCTCGTGCTCGGACAGGTCGGCGGTGAAGCCCAGCCTTTTCGCCAGCGCTTCGGCTACCGCTCGGCCGCCGGGCGGGCACAGGGTTACCGGCGCCTCGCCCCGCGCCAAGGCCGCGGCTGCTTGGCCGCAGCCGACATAGCCGCACTGGCCGCATTGCGAACCCGGCAGCATGGCTTTCAATTCCTCCTCCAGCGGGTTTTCCTCCACCGCGAGGAAACGAGCCGCCGCGCCGAGTACGCCGCCCAGGACGACGCCCATTATGGTGAGACTGCCAACCGCGATCAACATAGTCAGATCCTCAATTCGTACTCATGCCGGAAAAACCCATGAACGCCAGCGCTAATAGGCCGGCGACGATAAAGCCGATCGGCGGGCCGGCGAACAGGCGCGGTACTTCGGCCAGCGCCAGCCGTTCGCGCAGCCCGGCGAAAATCACCATCACCAGGCTGTAGCCGATCGATGAAGCGAAAGCGAACAGCGTGGCGCCGATGAAGCTCATCCTGCCTTCCACCAGCAGCAGCGCGACGCCCAGCACGGCGCAGTTGGTGGTGATCAGCGGCAGGTAGATGCCCAGCATCTGGAACAGCGGCGGCGACACCTTCTTCACCGTCAGCTCGGTGAACTGCACGGCGGCGGCGATCACCAGGATGAAGGTCACCGTGCGCAAATAACCCAGGCCGAAGGGTTGTAGCAGATAGGCCTCGACCGCCCAGTCCGCCATCGACGAAACGGTGATGACGAAGGTGGTCGCCAGCCCCATGCCGACGGCGGTGTCGACGCGGGTGGTGACGCCCATGAACGAGCACAGGCCGAGGAAGCGGGCCAATATGACGTTGTTGACCAGCGCCGCGCTGACCATCAATAAAATGTATTCCTTCATTTTCCGGCCTCGGGCTTAATCAATGTGACAGGGTGGCAAACGATGGCCGCATCGGCGCGGCGCAGAAAACGGGGTGCGAGCTCGCCCCGTGTGGACAGGCGGCTGGCGCCCAGCCGTGCCAGCCCCAGGCCAAGCAGCAGGCCGCCGGCCATGGCGGCCATGGTGATGCCGTCGCGGCCTTCGGCCCACTGTGCCAATGTGCCGGCAATCAGCGCGGTGGCCAGCGGAATGGCATAGGCGGTGAGCGAGGCCTTGACCAGCGCGTTCTCGCGGATGCCTACCACCACGCGTTCGCCGACGGCGAGTCCGGCCTGGTTTTCGAGAGAAAAGCGGCGCGCTTCGAGCCGGCTGGCCGTGGTGCCGATGCCCTTGGCACCGCAGGCCGACGACGAGGCGCAACTGCCGCAGCTGGTGGTCTGCTCGGGTTCCAGCCAGGCCATGGTGCCTTCCACCGCGACAACGTGGGCGATGCCCTCGACCATGGCGGGAGCGCTAAAATCCGGCGAATTTTCTTCAATCACGCCCAATGTTAGGCTTCCACTGTGGACACCACGCCCTCGGGCGTGACGTAGAGGGCCTTGGTGCCACCTGCGGCCCGGAGTATGGCTAGTCGGCGCTCGGCCGGTGCCATCAGCATGGCGGTGGAAAGGCCGTCGGCGACGGTGCCGGTCTTTGCCACTACCGAGACCCCTATCAGCGCGGGTGCGGTGCGGCCGGTGCGGGTGTCGATCAGGTGGGTGAAGGCGCCGGCGGGGTCGAACAGGGTGCCATAGCCTCCCGAGGTGGATACGCACTGGTCCACCACTTCCAGCGTGGCCACCGTGCTGCTCGGGTCGGCGGGATTGGCGATGCCGATGCGCCAGGCCGAGCCGTCAGGCTTGGTCGATAAGGCGCGCGGCTCGCCCATGTCCACCAGCATGCGCTCGAAGCCGTGGGCGCGCAGCACGTCGGCGACCCGGTCGGTGATATAGCCCTGGGCGCCGCTGTTGAGCGTCAGGCCCATGCCGGGGTGCGCGAAGGCGATACGCCGGCGATCCGCGTCCACCTCGACGGCGCGCCAGTCCACCAGGGAGAGGGCAGCGGCAAGGTCGCGCTGAGCCGGCCCGGCGGGGTCGGGGTTTGAGCCGGTGAAATGGCGGAAATAGGTTTGCCACAGCGGCTGCACGGTGGGGTCGTAGGCGCCGTCGCTGATCTTGGCTAGCGACAGGGCGTGCGTCAGCAGGGCGATGAAGTCGGCCGGCGCATTCTCCAGCACGCCGTCGCGGTTGAGCGCAGAGATGGCACTGTCGGCGCGGTAGACGCTGAAAACCGCCTCAAGCCGCTTCAATTCGTCCAGCCCGGCAGCGATGGCTGCGTGCGCCCGTGCCTCGTCGGTGTGGTAAAGCTGGATGGAAGCCGGCGCTCCCAGCGCGGTGCCCTCCCAGCGCACCGGCCTGGCCTGGGAAATCCCTGCCTTCAGCAGCAGCGGCAGGCCGACAGCAGCGGCGGCGATGGTGATGAAGCGGCGGCGAGACAAGACGACAGACATAATGTGCGACCTCGACAAAATAACCTTGTGGTTTTTACGATGCAAATAGTTCTATGTTATATCTCTTATATAAGAGCAAGAAAATGGGGTAAGGGTTGGGCGTAATGTTACGCTGTGCGCGTTCTGTCTGACAAGATTTTGCTATTAGTAGATGCGAAATATTCGGGTCCATGGGCTTCAGAAAGGCAACTGCGCATTCGGTGCCGCCGCTAGCAGCACAGTCCGAAATTCCTCCTGAATCCGCTTCAGTGCCGCCTGGTTATCCGCCTCGAAACGCAGCACGATCACCGGCGTGGTGTTGGACGGCCGCATCAAACCGAAGCCGTCGGCATATTCGACGCGCAGGCCGTCGAGGGTGATGACTTCCGTTGCATCCGGGAATTTGGCTTCTTTTTGCAGCTTGTCGATCAGGGCGTAGTGCGCGCCTTCTTCCATTTTGATCTGAAGTTCCGGGGTGTTCACGGTGTCCGGCAGGCCGTGCAGGGTGGCGTTGATGTCAGCCTGTTTGCTGAGGAATTCGAGCATCCGCGCGCCGGCATAGAGACCGTCGTCGAAGCCGTACCAGCGCTCCTTGAAGAAGATGTGACCGCTCATCTCTCCGGCCAGCAGGGCGCCGGTTTCCTTCATCTTGGCTTTGATGAAGGAGTGGCCGGTCTTCCACAGCAGCGGTTTGCCGCCGTGCTCGCGGATCCAGGAGAACAGGTTGCGGGTGGATTTGACGTCGAAGATGATTTCCGCGCCGGGGTTGCGCGCGAGCACGTCCTGCGCGAACAGCATCAGCTGGCGGTCGGGGAAGATGATCCGGCCGTCCTTGGTGACCACGCCCAGGCGGTCGCCGTCGCCGTCGAAGGCGAAGCCGATTTCGGCATCGCTGGTCTTGAGGCGGGCGATCAGGTCGCGCAGGTTCTCGGGGACCGAGGGGTCGGGGTGGTGGTTGGGGAAGGTGCCGTCCACTTCGCAGAACATTTCTTCAACTTCGCAGCCCATGTCGCGGTAGAGCTTGGGCGCGAATGCACCGGGCACGCCGTTGCCGCAGTCGACGATGATCTTCATCTTACGCGCCAGCTTGACGTCGGAGGTAATGCGGTTGAGATATTCGTCGGCGATGTCGTGGCTGCTGTAGCTGCCGCTGCCGTTGACCAGGTCGCCCTGTTCCAGCCGAATCCGCAGCGCCTGGATCGCGTCGCCGGACAGGGTGTCGCCGCCCAGCACCATTTTCAGGCCGTTGTAGTCGGGCGGGTTGTGGCTGCCGGTGACCATCACCGCGGAGTCGGTCTTGAGCTGGTAGGCGGCGAAGTAGGTCATCGGGGTGGCGACCATGCCGAGGTCGATCACGTCGATGCCGGCTTTCTGGATGCCGCGCGCCAGCGCTGCGGCCAAATCCGGCCCGGACAGGCGTCCGTCGCGGCCGATGGCGATGGCGGTCTGCTTGCGCGCGACGGCTTCGGAGCCGATGGCGTGGCCGATGGCCTCGACGATTTCGGAGGTCAGCGTTTTATCGACGATGCCGCGGATGTCATAGGCTTTGAAGATTTCCTTGGGTAGACCGGTCAAGATGATGCCCTTTAGTGTGTGTGGTTTTGCCTTGATTATCGCGGTTTTCGGTCGTTTTTTCCACCCGCTTTCAAGCCGGAGTATAATCGTCGCCTCACCTATTCTGAAAAGTACGTAACCATGCAACTCGCCGCATCTCTACTGGAAAAATACAGCAAGGCCGGACCACGTTACACTTCTTATCCGACCGCACCCTATTTCACCGAGGCTTTCGGCGAGAAGGAATGGCTGGAAGAAATCAAGCAGACCCAGGACAAGGGGCGCGACCTTTCGCTGTACGTGCACATCCCGTTCTGCGACACGCTGTGCTACTACTGCGGCTGCAACATGGTGGCGACGAAGAAATATGGCCGCGCTACCGAATACCTGGACTACCTGTTCCAGGAAATCGACCGGGTCGCGGCGCTGACCAATCCCGGCCGGGTGGCGCGCCAACTGCACTGGGGCGGCGGCACGCCGACCTATCTGCATCCTGACGACATCCGCCGCCTGTTTGCCCATATCGCCAGCCGCTTCACCATCGCCGCCGATGCCGAGACCGGCTGCGAGGTGGATCCGCGCGAGCTTAGCCGCGAGCATGTGAAGGCGCTGAAAGAATCGGGATTCAACCGCATCAGCCTGGGCGTGCAGGACCTCGACGACACCGTGCAGCGGGCGGTCAACCGGGTGCAGCCGGAAAGCCTGATCCGTGAAGTGTACGGCTGGATGCGCGAGGAAGGTTTCGACAGCGTCAACATGGACCTGATGGTGGGCCTGCCGCACCAGACGGTGGAAACCTATCGCGAAACGCTGGACAAGATTATCGACATGGGGCCGGACCGGCTGGCGGTATTCAATTACGCCCATGTGCCATGGATGAAGAAGCATCAGAAGCTGATTGTCGAATCCGATCTGCCCAGCCTGCAGGTCCGCCTCGCGCTGCAGCAGCTGATATTGGACAAGCTCGGCGCGGCAGGCTACGTCTACATCGGCATGGATCATTTCGCCAAGCCCGACGACGAAATCGTCCAGGCGCAGCAAAGCAAGACCCTGTACCGCAACTTCCAGGGCTACACCACCCACAAGAACTGCGATATCTATGCCTTCGGCGCTTCCTCCATCAGTCAGACCGAGGATGTGTTCGTGCAGAACGTGAAAAAGCTGTCCGACTACTACCGGCTGGTCGGTGAGGGCCGGCTGCCGACGGAGCGCGGCCTGCGCGTCACGAATGAGGACAAGCTGCGGCGCGATGCCATCACCCGCATCATGTGCGATCTGGAGCTCGACAAGGCATTGTTCGGGCGTGCCTGGGGGATCGATTTCGACAGCTATTTCGCCGATGCCCTGGCGGAGCTGAAGGAGATGGAAGCGGACGGACTGGTTGCCCTGTCGCCGGAAAAGGTCACGGTGACCCAACCCGGCCGCTTCTTCCTGCGCAACATCGCGATGCCGTTCGACGCCTATCTCAAGCAGCAATCGGCTGAAAAACCGCGTTTCTCCAAGACCTTATAATAAATCTGAAAAAAGCTTTTAACCACGAATTTACACGAATGTTCACGAATAAACACGAATAGAACTAGGGTGGTCGCGTTGATTTTATTCGTGACAATTCGTGTTTATTCGTGTCATTCGTGGTGAATTGCCGTTTTTGGATAAATTCATCCCGGCAAGGCTGCTACGATTTCCTCGAACACCCGCTGCGGTGTGAGCTTCATCATGCAGTCGAAGTGACCGAGCGGGCAGACCCGCTTGAAGCAGGGGCTGCAGGGCAGGTTTAGGCTGACGATCCGGGCCTGGTCCGACAGTGGCGGGGTGAAGCCGGGGCTGGACGAGCCGAACAGTGCGATCACCGGCTTGTCGAGCGCGGCGGCAATGTGCATCAGGCCGGAATCGTTGACCACGGCGAGGTTCGCGGCGGCAAGCAGATCGATGGCCTGGGCCAGGTCGGTTTGGCCGCACAGGTTGCGGGCCGCCCCATTGCTCGATCTCTCGATTTCTGCGCCGATTTCCGTGTCCTTGTGGGAGCCCAGCAGCCAGATTTCATGGCCCGCATCCGCCAGCATCCGCGCCAGCTCGGAGAAATGCGACGCCGGCCAGCGCTTGGCCGGGCCGTATTCGGCGCCGACGCAGAATGCGATAACTGGTTTTTTCGGAGCGAGGCCGAGTTTGTTGAGGGTGACCTGGATGCGTGCTTTGTCCGCCGTCAGGCGCGGGTTCTCCACCGGGCGGCGCAGCGGGGTGCCGGGATATTCGGCCAGGGCGGCGAAGCGCTCCACCATCAGGGGGAGTGCCTGTTTGTCCAAGCGGCGCATGTCGTTGACCAGGCCAAAGCGCATTTCGCCCTTGAAGCCGGTGCGCAGCGAAATGCCCGCAAAGAAAGGAATCAGTGCCGATTTAAGCGAATTGGGCAGGATGATGGCGTGATCATAGTGATCCTGCCGCAGCGCGCGCCCCAGTTTCCAGCGCAGCTTGAGGCTGAGCTCGCCATGGGCCAGCGGATTGATGACGACGCGCCGGATTTCCGGCATGCGCTCCAGCACCGGCGCTACCCATGCCGGTGCGAAGACGTCGATCACGGCACTGGGATAGCGTTCCCGCAGATGTCGTAACAGGGGCTGTGCCATTACGGCGTCGCCGACCCAGGAGGGGGCGATGATGAGAATTTTCGGCATCTTCTTAACGAATGAACCGCAGAGGCGCAGAGACGCAGAGCGAAAAAAGCTTCAAGATTTTCTCAGCGTCTCTGCGTCTCTGCGCCTCTGCGGTGAAGAGGGTGTTAATGATGCCCCTTGGGCAGCTCGCCCTTCAACTTGTACAGGGTGCCGCAGTAGGGACACAGCGCTTCGCCGGTTTTTTCTATCGGCAGGAACACCCGCGGGTGGCTGTTCCACAACGACATCGCCGGTGTTGGGCAGTGTAGCGGCAGATCGGCTGCTGTCACTTCGTAATAACGTGCCTTGAATTCGTGTGGCATCGATCGCTCCTTAAATCAGGGTCAGCCAATCCTGATGGTTGGCTGCCTTGCCGGTGACGCAGTCGAAAAACATGGTCTGCAATTGGGTCGTGACCGGGCCACGCCTGGCTTCGCCGATGGTGCGATTGTCCAGCTCGCGGATTGGCGTGACTTCAGCCGCGGTGCCGGTGAAGAAGGCTTCATCGGCACAATACATTTCGTCGCGGGTGATGCGTTTTTCGATCACCGGGATGCCCAGTTCGCCGGCGAATTCGATGATCGAGGCGCGGGTGATGCCTTCCAGGCAGGAGGTCAGGTCGGGCGTGTACAGCTTGCCGTTCTTGACGATGAAGATGTTTTCGCCGGAGCCTTCCGCCACATAGCCGTCCACATCCAGCAGCAGGGCTTCGTCGTAGCCGTCGTGCGCCGCTTCCTGGTGGGCGAGGATGGAGTTGGTGTAGGCGGATACCGACTTGGCGCGGCACATGTTGACGTTGACGTGGTGGCGGGTGAACGACGAGATTTTTACGCGGATGCCCTTCTCCAGCGCTTCCGCGCCGAGATAGGTGCCCCACGACCAAGCGGCCACGGCGATATGGGTGGAGAGCGTGGTCGCTGAGATGCCCATGGCTTCCGAACCGTAAAACACGATCGGGCGGATGTAGCCGGATTCGAGCTTGTTGCCGCGCACCACATCTAGCTGGGCCTGCATCAGTGTGGCTTTGTCCCAAGGCATTTTCATGCCGAAGATGTGTGCCGAGGCGAATAGTCGGTCGGTATGCTCCTTGAGCCGGAAAATGGCCGTGCCCTTATCGGTCTTGTAGGCGCGCACGCCTTCGAATACGCCCATGCCATAGTGCAGGGTGTGGGTGAGGACGTGGGTGGTGGCGTCGCGCCAGTTCACCATCTTGCCGTCGTACCAGATCAGGCCGTCGCGGTCGGACATAGACATGCTCATTTACTCCAAATCTTAAAGAATTGTCGGGAATCGGCCAATTGTAGCGCATTTTGCCGAGTTTAAGGAGCAAACACCGCCTGCCACAGCCGCTTGACGGCTTCCGCGTTTTCTTCCACCTGCGCCGGGTCGATGCGGGCATGGGTGCCGCCCTGTAGCCGCAGCTGATGTTGGAGCAGGCGGTATTCGCGGTAAGTGTCGCGCACCTGCTCCGCCAGTTCCGGGGGAATCAGCTTGAACTCGCCGGCGATCCGGAGTAGCGCGAGGTTGCCGGCGTTTCGCGTCAGTTCGGGATGGCGGTGGGCAAAGTTCAGCACCAGATACTGCACGATAAACTCGACGTCGATGATGCCGCCGCGATTATGTTTGATGTCGAACAGGCCGCTAGTGTTGGGGTGCGCATCCAGCATCTTTTGCCGCATCTTGAGCACTTCTTCGCGCAGGGTCGCGTCGTCTCGCTCCTGCCGCAGCACCTCAATGCGGATGCGCTCGAAGGCCGCGCCGACACCGGTGTCGCCGGCGCAGAAGCGGGCGCGGGTCAGTGCCTGGTGCTCCCACACCCAGGCCTGCTTCTTCTGGTAGCTCTCGAACGCTTCGATCGAGCTGACCAGCAGGCCGCTGGCGCCGTTGGGGCGTAGCCTCAGGTCGGTTTCGTAAAGGATGCCGGCCGGCGTCATGCTGGAAATCCAGCTGTTGATGCGCTGCGCCAGTTTGGCATAGATCTCGGCGGCGTCCGGAGAATCGTCGTCGTAGAGAAAGATGATGTCGAGGTCGGAGGCGTAGCCCAGTTCCTTGCCGCCCAGCTTGCCGTAGGCGATGACGGCGAAGCGCGGTGTTTCGCGGTGTTTGACGCGTAGCCCGGCCCAGGCGAGGCGCAAGGTTTCGTCCAGGATCAGGTCGGCCAGGTCGGAGAGCTGGTCGGACAGGATTTCCAGCGGCAGCGCCCCGGCCAGATCCTGCGCGACCAGGCGGAATGTTTGTGCCTGCTTGAAGTGGCGCATGCTGTCCATCTGTCGCTCGGTGTCGCCTTCAGCCGCGTGCAGCAGCCCTTTTAGTTCGTTCCGGAGTTCCTCCCGGTTGTACTTGGCGTAAAGCTCGCGGGTGTCGAGCAGTTCATCCAGCAAAACCGGGTGCTGGGTGAGGTAATCCGATACCCAGGGGCTGGCGCTACACAGCTTGGCCACCTGGTTGAGGGTCTGCGGATATTCCAGCAGCAGGGCGAGGTAGGTGCCGCGCCGGCTGATGTTTTCCACCAGATGGAGAATGCGCTCCAGGGTTTCGTCCGGGTTGGAAAAGTTGCAGGCCACCTGGATCAGCGGCGGCAGGAGAGCGTCGAAGCGGGCGCGGCTCTCGGTCGGCAGCTGGTTGTAGCGGCTGCCCTCGCGGATGCGCTTGAGCCGCTGCCAGGCTTCGGCGGGATGGCGGTAGCCCTGTTCGGCGAGAAGCGACACGGCTTCCTCTTCGGCCGGCGCTCCCTGCCACAGCGCCGCCAGAGGGTGGCTGTCCTGCGCGCTTTGAGGCGCAGCGAAGACTTGCTCGAAATGGCGCTCCACCTTGCTGCGGTGGCAGTCGAGTGCGTGCAGGAATTCGGGCCAATCGGCGTAGCCCATCGCGGCGGCGATGATCTGCCGGTCGGCGTCGTTGGCCGGCAGGGTCTGCGTCTGGGCGTCCTCCAGGTATTGCAGGCGGTGCTCCAGGTTGCGCAGGAAGAAGTAGGCGTTGCGCAGCTCGGTCACGGTCTGTGCCGGCAGCAGCTTGCGCTGTTCGATCAGGTCGAGCGCCATCAGGGTGGAGCGGGTCTGCAGGTCGGTTTCCTTGCCGCCGCGGATGAGCTGGAACACCTGGGCAATGAACTCGATTTCGCGGATGCCGCCCGGCCCCAGTTTGATATTATCCTGCATGTCGCGCCGGTTCACTTCCTGGCGGATCTGGGTGTGCAGGCCGCGCATCGATGCAAAGGCGCCGAAATCGAGGTATTTGCGGAACACGAATGGCCGCAGGATGTCGGCCAGTTCCTGGTACAGGCTGCCAGTGAGAGGCCGCCCCTTGATCCAGGCGTAGCGCTCCCATTCCCGGCCCTGGGTGAGGTAGTAGTTTTCCAGCATGGAAAAGCTGCCGACCAGCGGTCCGGAGTCGCCATAGGGCCGAAGCCGCATGTCGACGCGGAAGACGAAGCCGTCCGCCGTGTTTTCGTTGAGGGCGCTGATCAGCTTTTTGCCGAGCAGGGCGAAGTATTCATGGTTGCTGGTTTTGCGCGGCCCGGTGGTTTCGCCTTCTTCAGGATAGGCGAAGATCAGGTCGATGTCCGATGAGACGTTGAGCTCGCCGCCGCCGAGCTTGCCCATGCCGACCACCACCAAGTCCTGTTCTGTGCCGCTTTCTTCCCCGATAGGAGGTCCGTATTGGCTGCGCAGCCAGCTGTCGATCCGGGAGAGGGCGAAGCGAGTGGTGACTTCGGCCAGCAGGGTGGCGGTGCGCATGACTTCGCGCAGGTCGGCCAGTCCGGCGAGGTCGCGCACGATCAGACGCAGCATCACCTGCTTGCGCAAAACGCGCAGGGCTTTCTTCAGAGCGGTTTCATCGTCGATCGCGCAGCCGTCGAGAACGGCCTGCATCGCCGCCGCATCCCAGGGAATGAACAGGGTCTCGCGCAGCCGGTTGAGCGTGGCCGGGTCGCTTTCCGTCAGGCGCCGGGCATAGCGGCTCAGGCCGAGCGCCGTCGCGATAAGTTGTTCAGGCGGGTTTTGCATGGAAATATCCATCTTGGTATTATGAAATGTAAAAGTTAACTTATCTATAAGTTTGGATTTGTGGGCTTTGCGTTGATAAAAATCAATCTTGTTTGGCTTGCATCAATCAGTAAAAGCGATATCATCAGTTCTATAACCTAACCGCATCGTATCAAAAAACTTCGAGGAGAAAACATGTCGTCAATCGAATCAGTCATGACCGAAACCAGGGTGTTCGAGCCGACCGAGGCATTCAAGGCCCAAGCCAACGTCAAGGGGATGGAAGGCTATCGGGCACTGTGCGAACAGGCTGACAATGATTATGAAGGTTTCTGGGCCGGGCTGGCAAAAGAACTGCTGGTGTGGAAGAAATCCTTCACCAAAGTGCTGGACGAGAGCAACGCACCGTTCTACAAATGGTTCGACGACGGCGAAATGAACGTTTCCTACAACTGCCTGGACAAGCATCTCGCCACCCAGCCCGGCAAGACCGCGATCATCTTCGAGGCGGACGACGGCAAGGTCACCAAGATCTCCTATAAGGATCTCTACCACCGCGTCTGCCAGTTCGCCAACGGCCTCAAGGCACTGGGCGCGAAGAAGGGCGACCGCGTCATCATCTACCTGCCGATGAGCATCGAGGCGGTGGTGGCGATGCAGGCCTGCGCCCGCATCGGCGCGATTCACTCGGTGGTGTTCGGCGGCTTCTCCGCCAAGAGCCTGCACGAGCGCATCACCGACGCCACCGCCAACCTGGTCATCACCGCCGACGGCCAGTTCCGCGGCGGCAAGGCGATGGCGCTCAAGCCCGCAGTGGACGAGGCGCTCGCCATGGGCGGCTGCGACTGCGTGAAGAAGGTGGTGGTGTACCAGCGCACCGCCGCCGAAACGGCGTGGGATGCACAGCGCGACGTATGGTGGCACGATGCCGTCAAGGGCCAGGCCGACACCTGCGAGCCGGAGTGGGTGAATGCCGAGCATCCGCTGTTCATTCTTTACACTTCCGGTTCCACCGGCAAGCCCAAGGGTGTGCAGCATTCTTCCGCCGGCTTCCTGCTCCACGCCATCAACACCATGCGCTGGACTTTCGATTACAAGGACAGCGACGTGTTCTGGTGCACCGCCGACGTCGGCTGGATCACCGGCCACACCTACGTCACCTACGGCCCGCTGGCGATCGGCGCCACCGAGCTGATGTTCGAGGGCGTGCCGACCTACCCGGATGCCGGCCGCTTCTGGAAGATGATCCAAGATCACAAGGTCACCACCTTCTACACCGCGCCGACCGCGATTCGTTCCCTGATCAAACTCGGCGCCGATCTGCCCAAGCAGTACGACCTCTCCTCCCTGCGCCTGCTCGGCACCGTGGGCGAGCCGATCAATCCTGAGGCGTGGATGTGGTATTACAACACCGTCGGCCAGACCCGCTGCCCGGTCGTCGATACCTGGTGGCAGACCGAAACCGGCGGCCACATGATTACCCCGCTGCCCGGCGTGCACGGCCTCAAGCCCGGTTCCTGCACCATGGCCCTGCCCGGTATCATGGCCGCGATCGTCGACGAAGCCGGTCACGACGTGGAGAAGGGCAAGGGCGGCTTCCTCGTCATCAAGCGCCCCTGGCCCTCGATGATCCGCACCATCTACGGCGACCCTGACCGTTACAAGAAGAGCTACTACCCGGAAGACCTGGGAGGCAAGTATTACCTCGCCGGCGACGGCGCCAACTGCGACCTGGACGGTTATTTCTGGATCATGGGCCGGATCGACGACGTGCTCAACGTGTCCGGCCACCGCCTCGGCACGATGGAAATCGAATCCGCCCTGGTGGCCAACCCTCTCGTCGCCGAAGCGGCTGTAGTCGGCAAGCCGCACGATATCAAGGGCGAAGCGGTGGTGGCCTACGTCGTGCTGAAAGGCCACCGCCCCGAAGGCGAAGCCGCGAAGAAGATCGTCGCCGACCTGCGCGAATGGGTGGCCAAAGAGATCGGCCCGATCGCCAAGCCCGACGAAATCCGTTTCGGCGACAACCTGCCCAAGACCCGCTCCGGCAAGATCATGCGGCGGTTGCTGCGCGCCTTGGCGAAGGGCGAGGAAATTACCCAGGACGTGTCCACGCTGGAAAACCCGGCGATCCTGGAGCAGTTGAAAGAGGTCGTGCAGTAGCTTTTCTGCTGCGTGGCATGACCATGACCGCAGGGGTGCCGAAAGGGTGCTTCTGTGGTCATTATTTTGATGGGGTGTGGCGCTATGGCCTTAATTTGCTAATCACAGCATATCCAGCGGACTTTGCACGCCCTTGCCGCCGCGATTCAAAACATGGGTGTAGATCATCGTCGTCTGCACGTCTTTATGCCCCAGCAACTCCTGCACGGTGCGGATATCGTAGCCGCTTTGCAATAAATGGGTCGCAAATGAATGGCGAAAAGTGTGCGGCGTAACCGGTTTGGCGATGCTGGCCTGCTGCGCCGCGCGTTTAACCGCGCGCTGCAGGGATTTCTCATCCACATGATGGCGTCGTGTCACGCCGGAACGCGGGTCGACCGACAGACTGCGTGATGGAAACACATATTGCCACCCCCATTCTTTCGCCGCATTGGGGTATTTTTTCTCCAGCGCATAAGGCAGATAAACCGCACCATAGCCCTCCGCCACATCCTCGTCATGCAGCGCCCGAACCCGCGCCAGATGCGCTTGCAATGGCGCAATCGAACTTTCCGGCAGCATGGTTACGCGATCCTTGAAACCTTTGCCCTCGCGCACCGTCACCTGGCGCATCTCGAAATCCACATCTTTCACCCGCAGCCGCACACACTCCATCAGCCGCAAGCCACCTCCGTACAGCAAACTCGCCATCAACCACAACGTCCCATCCAAACGGTTCAGCACCGACTTGACCTCACTCACCGTCAACACCACCGGCAAGCGTTGCGGAGTTTTTGCCTGCGTCACATTGTCCAGCCACGGCAACTCTAGCGCCAACACCTCGCGATAAAGAAACAGCAGAGCGCTCTTCGCCTGATTTTGAGTCGAAGCTGCCACCTTGCCCGCCACCGCCAGATGTGACAAAAACGCCTCCACCTCCGGCGCACCCATCTGCGCCGGATGGGTCTTGTGGTGGAATAAAATGTAGCGTTTAATCCAATCCAGATAAACCCTCTCGGTGCGGATGCTATAGTGCTTCATGCGCAACACGGCTTGCACTTGATCGAGTAATTTCGGCGGGTTTGCAGGGATCGGCATAGTGGGGTGTTAAAAACCGGTTAATGTACTGATAATAATCGGGTTGCCTTGATTTTAAATTAAGTTTAGAGTTATTGCCATGTTTATAAACCAACCCGATAAAATATTTAGTGTTTTATTGGGGGCTACTTTACGTTGGGGGATGAGATGACAGACGATCCAGATGAACTCAAGTATGAACAGGCTATCAGCCAGAAGGACCCGGCAATAGCCATTGCCGCTATCGAAGAGATAGAGGTCCATCTCCGGTACGGCATTCCAAGCCTTAAGTTGTTGGGGTGGATCATCATCATTTTGCTCACTCTGATTCTGTGGCGTATTTGGTAGAAGATGAAATGTTTCCGATAGGGGTTACGAAATCCCCATGCTCCGGGCAATACATCCGCTGTCCTTCCTCGTCAATTTCGAGGCCGTCTTTGCATACCGGACAGGCCAAAATGATCCCCCTGTTTATTTTTTCCATCGCTTCCTGAAAGGTCATGGTCATGTCGCAATCCTTTAAGTGTCAAAAGTGCGGGTCCGAAGTTCCCGCGAAAGACTACAAACACCACGAAGTAACCGGAGACATGTATTACGTTTGTCCGTCATGCAAGGCAAAGAACAAAGTAATCAAGCTTCCAACACCTCAAGGCGCTCCAATTCAATTCACGCCGGTCGGCATCATTGAGTAAAACCCCCAACCCGGCGTTCAACCGGATCGCGCGATAAAGCCGCGCTCCCGGTTAACTCTACGTTGGGCATCTTGATCGCCATGAATCCACGCCTTGTTTCTCTGAACGCTGCACTTGGAATTTCAAGTGAATTGATAGCGGCTCGTGGTCTGCGCGTCTGTGAAGAGGCAAACAGCCTTGAAGTTGCAGAAGTTGGAGCGGACGGAAGAGATCATCTGCTTATAGCCGCCGCTGCGGAAGCTTGGCGCAATCTCAAGACAGCAGCCCACGATGATGGGGTCTCGCTGTTCATTGTCTCGGCCTTCCGTAGCATCGACCGCCAAACCGAGATTGTTCGCCGAAAGATCGAAGCCGGAACGGCTGTTGAAGAAGTTCTCACCGTATGCGCTCCACCTGGCTTCAGCGAACACCATACCGGGCGTGCTATCGACCTAACAACTCCCGGTAGCCGTGCGCTTGAAGTCGAGTTCGACCAAACGACTGCGTTTGCTTGGCTTAATGCGCGCGCTGCCGAATTTGGCTACTATCTTTCTTATCCCGTTGGCAATTACTGTGGTTACCAATATGAACCGTGGCATTGGTGTTTTAACGATGCCCAACCCATCATTCAAGCGGGACGCGCTAAAGCGCGCCCCTTAATTCCACGTTAGACATGACTATGCCCCAAGCTACCGAACAATTTGATGTGTCATCGCACTTCGACGATAGCCTTGCGGCAAAGTACGACCGCAGGATTCGTCTGTTCTGTCCGAGCTACGATGCCTTGCACCAGATGATTGTGCCTTGGCTCCAAAGCCTGCCAGAACAATCGGCGTTTCTTTCCGCAGGGGCAGGTACGGGAGCCGAAATAATCACCCTTGGCAAGAGCTTTCCATCTTGGCGTTTCGTCGCTGTCGATGTTTCACCCGACATGCTCAGCGCTTGTCAGCGCCGAGCAACCGAAGCTGGAATGGCAAACCGGGTCGCCTTCTTTAACGGTCGGCTGCAAGAGTATCTATCGCCCGCCCCGTTTGATGCTGCGTCCTCTGTCTTCGTATCCCACTTCATCAAGGGTCGAGATGAGAAGCTTGCCTATTTCCGCTCCATTGCCGCCAACTTGAAACCCGGAGGCCTGTTTATCCTCGCTGATCTTTTCGGTGACAGAGGCTCGTCAGAGTTTGAGCAGCTTTTGAACGCTTGGATTTTGTCTTATGCCGCCCACGGTGTTACCGCCGAAGAACTGGCCCAAGACCGCGCGCACGTCGAGAGAGACGTAGCCTTTATCCCCGAGAGTGAGTTGGTTGCGCTGCTACGTGAGGCAGGATTCTCCACCCCTGTTCGGTTCTACCAAACCTTCTTGTTCGGCGGTTGGGTGTCCACGAAAAATGTCTAACCCTGCGCTCAAGCGGGACTGCGCAAAAGCGCGCAGCCCCTTAGCTCCACGTTGGGCGTCTTGGTGGGCGTCCGCACCACAAAAGGAGCAGGAATGAAAAAAGCCATTGCGGTAGTTATGGTTCTCGCGGCGTCACTTCTTGCCGGCTGCGCCACGACTGAATACAAAGCCTATGAAGGAAAAGGCAAT